>NZ_CP045851.1:606666-910000 GCF_009650215.1 Actinomarinicola tropica
AGCACCACATCGGCGGTCTCGATGGCGACGTCGGTGCCCGCGCCGATGGCGATGCCGATGTCGGCTTGGGCGAAGGCGGGCGCGTCGTTGACACCGTCGCCGACCATGGCGACCTTGCGGCCCTTGGGCTTGCAGTTCGGCGACCTTGGTGGACTTGTCGCCGGGGAGGACGTCGGCGATGACTGTCGTCACGCCGAGCAGGGAGGCGATGCGGCGGGCGGTGGCCTCGTTGTCGCCGGTGAGCATGACGACCTCGGTGCCGATTCGTCGTAGCTCGGCGACCGCCGCGCCGGCGGTCTCTCTGGGGGCGTCGGCCATGCCGATGAGGCCCGCGGCGCGGCCGTCGACGGCGACGACCACCGCGGTGCGGCCGCCTTCGGCAAGCTGGGTGCGGCGAGCGGCGAGCCCGTCGAGGTCGACGCCTTCGCGTTCCATCAGGCGGCGGTTGCCGACGACGACGCGGTGGCCGTCGACGGTGGCGAGGGCGCCGTGGCCGGGGACGCTGTCGAAGTCCTGTGCCGGCAGGACGTCGGCGCCTCGCCGTTCGGCTTCGGTGACGATGGCTTGGGCGAGGGGGTGCTCGGACTCGCATTCGACGGCGGCGACGAGGGCGAGGAGACGGTTCTCGTCGATGACGGTGGCGATGACGTCGGTGACCTCGGGTTCGCCCTTGGTGAGGGTGCCGGTCTTGTCCATGACGACGGTGTCGATGCGGGCTGCGGTCTCGAGGGCCATGGCGTTCTCGAACAGCACGCCCCGCCCGGCGCCGAGGCCGGTGCCGACCATGACCGCGGTGGGGGTGGCGAGTCCGAGGGCGTTGGGGCAGGTGACGACCACGACGGTGATGGCGAACAGGATCGCCTCGCTCACCGGCCGGTCGGCCAGCACGCTCCACACGAAGAAGGTGCCGGTGCCGCCGATGAGGGCGACGAACACCAGCCAGAACGCGGCCTTGTCGGCGAGGCGCTGCCCGGGGGCCTTGGAGTTCTGGGCCTCTTGGACGAGCTTGACGATCTGGGCCAGTGCGGTTTCGGAGCCGATCTTGGTGGCCCGCACCCGCACCGTGCCGGTGGTGTTGAGCGTCGCCCCGATCACCGGGTCGCCCGGGCCCTTGTACACGGGGAGGCTCTCGCCGGTGACCATCGACTCGTCGAGCTCGGTCTCACCTTCCTCGACGACTCCGTCGACGGCGACCTTGGCGCCCGGTCGCACCAGCAGCAGGTCGCCGACCTGCACGTCGGCGGTCGGCACCTCGACGGTCTCGCCGTCGCGGATCACCGTTGCCATCGGCGGGGCCAGGTCGAGCAGCGCCCGGATGGCGTCGTTGGCGCCGCCGCGGGCGCGCATCTCGAACCAGTGGCCGAGCAGCACAAACGCGGAGAGCACCGTGGCCGCTTCGTAGAAGACCTCGCCGCCGCCGGTGAGGGTCACCCACAGCGAGTACAGCCAGCCGGCACCGACCGCCACGGCGACGAGGACCATCATGTCCAGCGTCCGCGCCCGCAGCGCCCGCCACGCGCCGTCGAAGAAGATCCACGCCGACCAGAAGATCACCGGCAGGCTCAACACCAGCATGAACACGTCGTCGCGCATGCCGAACGGCGCGGCCGCGTCGAAGTTGAGGACGTCCCGGCCGATCGGTGACCACAGGAGAATGGGGACCGAGAACACCGCGGCGACGAGGAAGCGTCGGCGCATGTCGGCCACCATCTCGGCCATCGACGCGCCGCCGTGGCCGCCGTGGCCCATCGTCTCGTGCGGCGAGCGCACCGCTGCTTCGGCTGGCTCCTGGCCGGCGTGGCCGTCGGCTGCGGGCTCCTCCATAGGGTCGCAGAGGTGGTCGGGCACCGACTGGCCGGCGCAGTGATAGCCGCACCGCTCGACCCAACCCCGAAGTTCCGCGACGTTCGTGACTGTCGGGTCGTAGGTGACCGTCGCCGTTTGGGCGGCGGGGTTGGCGTCGACAGCCGATACGCCGGCGATGCGCCCGAGCGTGGCCTCGACCACGGCCTTCTCGCTGGCCCAGTGGAGGCCGCTGACCTCGAGGACGGCGGTCGCGATGGCGCCGTCACGGCCGCCACCACCGTGGGCGTGGTGGTGGTCGTGAGCATGGGGTGCTGGCATGCGTTCGTCCTTCCGCTGCCGGCGGGTAGGACACCCGTCTCCTACAGTCTGTCGCAGGAGCGCGCGGACTGTGCCCGCTCAGTGCGGTTGTCGCCGAAATGCCGGCACGCCGAGCGTTGATCGAACCACAGGAGGATGCGATGTCCGGTGCGAAGGTGCGGGTTGCGGTCAACGGCTACGGCGTGATCGGCAAACGGGTCGCCGACGCGGTGGCGCTGCAAGACGACATGGAGCTGGTCGGCGTGGCCGACGTGGCGTCCGACTACCGCATCCGTGTGGCGGTGGAGCGCGGCCATGCGGTGTTCGCGTCGGACCCCGCGGCGGGCGACGAGATGGACGCGGCCGGCATCTCGGTGGCGGGCACGCTGGACGATCTGCTCGGCCGGGTCGACGTGGTGGCCGACTGCGCCCCGAAGAAGCTGGCGGCGGCCAACAAGGACCGCTACCAGGCCGCGGGGGTGAAGGGCATCTGGCAGGGAGGCGAGAAGCACGAGCTGACCGGCTACTCGTTCTGCGCCCAGGTGAACTACACCGGCGCGCTGAACCGAGACTTCGCCCGGGTGGTGTCGTGCAACACGACGGCGTTGAGCCGCACCATGCACGCCCTGCACCGGCGCGGCTGGGTGCGCCGGGCGCGGGCGGTGCTGCTGCGGCGGGGGACCGACCCGTGGGAGTCGCATGCCAACGGGATGATCAACACGGTCGTCCCGGAGATCAGGGTTCCCAGCCACCAGGGCCCCGACGCCCAGACGGTGATCCCCGACCTCGACATCACCACCCTGGCCGGCGCCGGCCCCTACAACCTGAGCCACATCCACTTCGCCATGGTGGAGACGACCCGCCCCGTCAGCCTCGACGAGCTGCGCGACGCCTTGTGGGACGAGCCCCGCGTCGCCTTCGTCCGCGCCGCCGACGGCCTGGTGGCGCTGAACTCGGTGATCGAGCTGATGCGCGACCTCGACCGGCCCCGGGGCGATATGTGGGAGGTGGCGGTGTGGGAGGACGCGCTCGCCAGCGACGGCCGCGAGGTGTACCTCACCTTCCAGGTGCACAACGAGGCGATCGTCGTGCCCGAGACCATCGACTGCATCCGGGCGCTCACCGGCATCGAACCGGACGGGGCCGCGTCGGTCGCCAAGACCGACGCCTCGCTCGGGATCACCAAGACGTTCCTGCCGGCGACGACGTGAGCCGATTGCGCCCTTCACCGACGCGACGCTGCCCCGTCCGGGCGACCCTTCGGCACGCAGCTCCCGAACGAAGCGACCCGCGCAACGGCCAACGGGTCACCCACAGCATCCGCCCCGGCTCGGGCCGGTTGCCAGTCTGGACTACGCCGCGGCTCCCTCACGCGGACATGGGCGTCGGCTGCGCATCGGCCCCGGCTGGCTCCTCTAGCGGCGCGGCCGGAAGGCGCAGGCGCTGGAGCATCACCGCGTTGACAGCCAGGGTGAAGCTCGAGCCTGACCCATCGCCAGCTCTGTCGGGACAAGTGCCAGGATGGCCCATAGCACCAGTCCCCGTGAGCGCGATTCAGCCGTGGCGGTCGGCCGAGACCACTTCCCCACCTCGCGTGCTCCCCTCCGCGGTCGTACAGCACGATGCCGCGGTGGTTCCGGCTCGCGAGGAGCTGTGGTAGCTCGAGGTGACACGACGTGCAGCCGTGAGACGCCAGGCTGCTAATCCGACAAGCAGCAGGAGCGCTCCGGTGAGGCTCACGGTGGCCACGACGCCGGAGACGGCGAGCCCGACCACCAACAGTACTGGGACGCCACAGCAGGCGGCGCACGCGCCGACGGCCGCGAGTCGCGAACCCGAGCCGGCGGGGTGACACTCAATCGAGTTGGGCAGCGTTTCCCCGTCGTTGGTCGTCCGGGGGTTCGATCGTCCCTCCGGCCACCACGCCGGCCGGTCGAGGTGCGGCTCGCCCTCGAGAAGCCACAGGAGTCGGCCGATGCCTCCTGCGCACACCACCATGAGTCCTGCTGCGACGATGAACGTCATCTGACTGTGCCTCCATCTGGTGCTGTCGTACGCAGTCGACAGGGGCGATCGTACGACGCTTTGTCGTAGTGTCGGCAACGTGCCAGAAGACCTTGAGGGCATCGACGCGAGGGCGGCGGTCGCTCAGCACAGGGACGACCGCCCTGTCTAACCGCAAGGGTGCTTCGGAGGAGAATCGTCGTGGACCAGATGACCGCCGCTGACGACAGCGCCCCGGAGGATGTACCCGGGAGTCTGACGTTGTCGGGGGCGGTCGCGCTCGGCACGGGGGTGATGATCGGTGCCGGGATCTTCGCGCTGACCGGGCAGACAGCTCGGCTGGCGGGCGACTGGTTCCCGCTCGCGTTCGTCGCGGCAGCCGGGGTGGTGGCTGCGAGCGCGTACTCGTATGTGAAGTTGTCGAACGCGTTCCCGTCGTCGGGTGGGGTCGCCATGTTCCTGCGCGAGGAGTACGGACCCGGGACGGCGATGGGCGTGTTCGCCATGTTCATGTACGTGTCGATGGTGATCAACGAAGCACTCGTGGCCAGGACGTTCGGCGCGTATTTACTCCAGGTCGTCGACCTCGAACCGGTGTCGTTCTGGGTGCCCGCGTTCGCGGTCGCGTTGCTCGTTGCCGCGTTTGGCGTGAACGTCGCCGGCAACCGCGCGATGCAGGCCGCGCAGCGGGTCATGGCGGCGGTCAAGATCGTCGGCCTCGGCGCGTTCGCAGTCGCTGGGCTGTGGTACGCGTCGGCGGCCGAGTTCACCAGCGGCACCGGCGGCGAGTACACGGCGTCGCCGGAAGGCTTCCTGGCCGCGGTCGCGCTGGCGATCCTCGCCTACAAGGGCTTCACGACGATCACCAACAGCGGCGGCGAGCTCGTGGACCCGCACCGCAACACAGGACGGGCGATCGTGATCGCGCTGGCGATCTGCACCGTGGTGTACCTGACCATCGCCGCGGCGGTGGCGGGGAACCTCGATGTGGCCGAGATCGTGGACGCCGAGGACTACTCGCTCGCCGAGGCGGCTCGTCCAGCGTTCGGTGACGGTGGGGTGAGCTTCACCGTCGCACTGGCCCTCGTGGCGACGGCCTCGGGAGTGATGGCCAGCATCTTCGCGGCGTCCCGGATGCTGGCGATGCTCACCCACATGACCCAGGTCCCCCACCGGCACTTCGGCATCCCCGGCACGGTGCGGGCCCACACCACCGCGTACACCGTCATCTTCGCCGTCGCCCTGGCAGCGACGCTGGACCTACGTCGGATCGCCGTCTTGGGCGCCATCTACTACCTGATCATGGACATCGCCATCCACTGGGGACTCCTGCGGCACTTACGTGATCGCGTCGAGCACCGCCGCGCCATCGTGGTAGGTGCGATCCTCCTCGATGTCGTCGTGCTCGGCGCACTCGTGTGGGTCAAGGCGTCGGCCGATCCGCTCGGCCTGTGGGTGGCGGTCGCCGGCATCGTGCTCGTCGTGCTGGGCGAGCGGCTGTTCATGGCCTCCCACACCCGACCCGACGGCACGATGGACATGTGAGCTACCGAAAACGCGCCTGGTGAGATCTCGACCGCGGTTCGGCGCAGCCGCCAGCAGTAGTGTTCTGCGACAGGATGTCGGAGACATTCGGATACGTCTCACCACAGGCGGCTGTCTCGGTCCATAGTCCCCCGCAGCACGGATCGGTGGTCGAAGCGGATGCAGCGCAGGGGTGTCGGCGCGACCGTCACCCCATGACCGGAACCCGCACCCACCGCACGGCGCTGTCGAGCGTGACTCGCGGCCACGTGGCGGGCGAGGCGAGCTGGTCGGCATCGCAGCTGCCGCAGGTCTGGTCGTCGTGCTGTGGCTTGCTGGTATCGGATCCCTCGGTGTGGGCGTCGCTGCCGGGCTTCTGGTGATCACGTGCCTCGCTGTCTGCGTGATGGCCGCGCTGACGGGTCATCGGTGCGGTCGCGACATCGAGGCAGCAGCGGCCCATCTCGTCGCCGCTCGACGTGACCAGTACAAGGAGGGGGGAGCCTGAAGCCCCGCAGGTCGTCGTGGCGCTCGCCCTAGTCTTCGGATCGGTCATCGCCATCGGTCTCGCCCAACCCGACGAGGAGAGCGGAGGGGTTCACCGCTCTAGTCGAGGCAGAAGCTCAGGAGTCCGAGCAGGAGGTGGTGCGACGTGAGCGTCCAGGTGGCGGCTGCGGCGACGCCGATGGTTACCGGCGCGCCGATCATTGCCACCGTCTGGGCGCGCCTGGTCGAGTTGATCGACTGCGGGTGATCGAGGGCGGCGAGGCGGGCCAGGATCGTGTCGGCTGGGGTGAACGCGGCGACCGCGCCGGCGATGGACTCCGCAGCCTTGGTCAGAGCACTCCGGACGTCGTGGCGGTCCTCGGGGCGGGTGATGGCGTCCTCGTCGGCGCAGCGCTCCACGGCGAGGCGTAGCACGCTGGTCGCACGCGCGAGGGCGGGGATGCGGGCGAAGACGGCCTCGATCTCGCAGGCGAGCACGAGTTCGCGGTGGTGGCGGCGGCGCAGGTGGCTGGTTTCGTGGCGGATCACTGCTGCCAGTTCCTCGGCGGTCATGGCATCGTGCAGGCCTTCGGACAGGACGATCTGGGGGTTGGGGCCGGGCACGGAGTAGGCCAACGGCCGGGTTGCGGGGATGACAGCCAGATCGAATCCATCGGCCCGGGTGTGGCTCCCCAGCCAGGCCTCGATCCGCGTGGTGTCGGTGACCTGACGGACGTGGCGGCGGGCGTGCCAGCGCGTGAGCAGCACCCAACCGAGCACGCCGAGGCTGGCCCAGCCGGTGAGGTCACCGCCGGGTGCGGGTGGCCCGAGGATCTGATTGCAGGTGTCGGCAAGTTTGTGTGCGCCGACACCACCCAGCACCGTCGGTGCGGCGGTGGCGAGGAGACCGAACTGCACCAACCCGAGCCCGATCCGGAGGCTCACGGATGTCGCGCGGGTCCACTCGGCGGGGGAGAGCTGGGCGAGGCGGCGCCGCAGCAGCCACGGGAGTAGGAGCAGGCCGAGGCCCCCGAGCGAGACGACCAGGGTCATCGTTGGGGACCCCTACTGCCGAGTGCCTTGCGGAGGGCAGCGCGCTGCTCATCGGGAAGCGAATCCGCGAACGCGTTGAGGGCGAGCGTGTGGTCCTCGGCGGCGCCCAGGACCGCCCGCATGCGCTGGGCGACCCGCTGATCGCGCCCGACGACCGGCTCGTAGGCGTAGGCGCGACCGTCCTTGCGGCGGGTCAGCTCGTCCTTCTCCCACAACCGAGTGAGGATCGTCATCACCGTGGTGTACGCGAGGGCGCGATCGGCCGCCACCACCTCGTGCACCGCGCCAGGGGTCATTGGTTCGCCGGCCGCCCAGAGCACCTCTAGCACTTGGTTCTCGAGCTCGCCCGAGCGCAACTTCCGTCCCGACATGGCCGCCTACGGTACCCGATGCCGCAACAGCGACACGACGTAGAAAAATTGGAGTCGTGTTGTGATCTCCCGCGCGTGGCAACCAGCTCCAAGCGGCTCACACCTCGTGACCCTTCACGATGCCCGGGCACTTCGTCGTTGCGGCCCTTGTGCTCGCGTGGTGGGCGGTGATCCGGCCGTAAAGTGCAATCCCCAGCTTGTTGCAGCACGCTGGAACGTCGATAGTTCAGCGATCGCAGGTTAGGCGTTCGGGGCCGCGCTGCCGGTATGTGCGTACGAACTCGGTGATCTCTGGGTCGGCGGCGTCGTAGGCCTTGATCCGCCCCCATGCCGTTGCCACGACTGGTCGGTCAATGCCCGTATTGGCGGAGATGATGACGTGGGTGTCCCACTCGTCGGTCGCGTCGATGAGCTCGTCGGCCAGCTCGGGTCGCGCTGCGTCGTACCAGAGGACGACCGCGCCATGTTCGAGGCCATGTACGGCCATTGCCGGATTGAGCGGTTCCCGGTAGGTGCCACACCGTGGCGCCCGCGCGTCGTGGGCCCCGCTGGTCGGGGTCGGCGAGTCGTAGTCTGCGGCCGCCACGTGGCCGCCACCGCGATTGGATGGACGGGCGACCCCGGCGAGCTCTGGGTCGGGCCGGAAGGCCAGCCACCCGCCCCCGGCGACCACGCCGAGGGCGACCACTCCCAGGGCGGTGTTGCGGATGCGGCGCAGACGCCCCTTACGCGCTTGATGGCGCCGCTGCTCGATCTGGCGCTCGAGGCGAGCTTCGTGCATGGATGCTGGCTTGTCCGGCTCTTGCGTGGTGCGTGCCTTAGCCCGTTTGGCCTTGGCCGCCTTCGCCTTCTTGCTCTGGGGATGGGGCGACAAGGGGTTCTCCTTCGAGTCTCGGGTGTTGCGCAGTCAGACGCTGGGCGGGAGGAGTCGGTTCAGGTTCTCGAAGAACACGAACAGCACGATCAGGAAGGGGACGACGCCGAGCGCGTACGCCGTCCCGCGCCGCCACTTGCGTCCGGCCAGCCAGATCACCCCGGCTGTGCCGGCGGTGGCAAACCCCCAGAGCAGGGCTGGGAACAGGGCTGCGGAGCTGTCGTCGAGCGACCCTCCGATTTCCGAACCAGCTGTGAGGGCCTCGGGCGTCGCCGTCGCAGCCGGCGTGGCTACCGGCGGAATCGGGCGATCGTCGGCGTCGGTCGAGCCGGCCGGCGGTCGGTCGAGACGGGCAGTGACGATCAGGCGTTGAGCCGCCGAGTAGCGGGGGTTGCAGGTCGTGAGGGTGAGACGGTCGTCCCCGAAGTCGTCGAGCACGTCGACTCGCGTGGGTGCGACCACCTCGTTGCCGGTCACCTTGTACTCGAACTCCCCCTCGCGTGTGGTGACCCGGATCACGTCGCCGGGCTCGAGCTCGTCGAGCCGGTAGAAGGGGGCTCCGTAGGTCGTCCGGTGGCCGGCGATGGCAGCGTTGCCGGCCTGGCCCGGCAGCGGAGTCCCCGGGTAGTGGCCTGGCCCGCGCCGCAGATCTCGCTGGCTCACGCCTTCCACGACGATCTTGTCCACCCCGATGGCGGGGATCTCCAACCGGGCGACAGCGCTCCCCTCCTGAGGCAGCAGCGATTCCGGTGCGGACGTGGACGTACTGGTTGTCGGGGCAGTCGCTGCCGGGCTCGGTTCGCTCTCCGGGGGTGGCGGTTCGGCTGCGGCGAGGACCGTTGCGAAGTCGTCCTCGAGTGAGTCCTGGGCGCGGGTTTCGACGAGCGACGTCCCCCAGAGCTGGTAGACGACGAACAACAGGACGAGCACACCGCTGGCGATGAGCACTCGCCCTAGGAATCCGAGCACACGACAAGGCATCTACGACGCAACGTAGTTGACGAGGTGCGGGCAGAGATCGCGGCAGGGGCGCTCGACGCCGAGGTGCCCTCCAGCGCGGCGACCCCGGTTCGTCGCCCACTGCTCGGCAGCACCCGGCGACGCTCGGCGAGCTCAGCGGTCTCGGTCCAGGTCTTCAGGGCGCAGGCGACATCCGGGGGCACCCCATCCGCTTGCGCCACCGCGCCAAGACCGGCCGATCGCCCAAGCGAGCGTCGCGGACCGTCATCGGCGGGTCCATGGCCCGGCCCCGGGCCCCACACGCCCCACACCACCGTCGCTGACGTCTCCCCCGCCCCGTCTTTGGACTTCAAGCAGCAGGAGACTCATGGAGGCCGGTGGACCCTCACCGAACCCGTCTCCCACGTTCATCGTGGAGGGGGGACACGCGCTCCACGACCCAACCAGATGGGCCGCTTTGGCGCCTTGCCGGCGGAGAGGGCCTCCGACGTCCGCAGCCACATCAGGCCATCGCGCCGAGCAGTTCCTGGCAGGCGCTCTCGCATCGGCGGCAACTCTCCGCGCAGATGGCGCAGTGCCTCATGTGTTCGCTGTGGCTCTGGCACTCGTCACCGCAGCTCTTGCACGCGGCCACGCACGCTTCGAGCAAGGATCGGGTGACGTTGGCGTCGTACTCGGTCTGGCGGCCGAGGACTCGGCTGGTCGTGGCGCAGATGTCCGCGCAGTCGAGGTTGAGTCGGATGCACTTGGCCATGGCCGCCACATCGTCCTCTGACAGGCAGGCGTCGGCGCACTGGGTGCAGGTGCTCCCGCACTCGATCAGCGCGTCGATCGCGCTGGCCAGTGTGTCTGCGTCGACGTTGAAGCTTCGTGGATAGGTCTCGAGCATGTCCTTCGCGGTGGCCATTTGCGGTCTCCTGTCACGGGGTGAGCCCACGCCCCACCCGTCTACCCGTGCGGCCGTCCGGACGAACCCGGACGGGTGAGTGATCACAACCATCCCGTTGACTCCGATCGGGTCGGTTAGGTCCGCAGCGGCGGGCTTCCGGCTGGCGAAGCGAGTTCCCTGGCTGGCCTGCGCGTCGCCCTCGACACCAGCGAGGATTCGCGTTGCGGACCGGCGGACTCGTTCGGCGGCGACGGGAGGGACGGATGGGTTCCTACCGCTATGGGAAGGGGGTTTCGTGAGGCGCTCGCTGCGTCGCTCGACGACCTTAGAGAGCTGACGGCCCTGCTTCTGGCATCCGCCGCGGACGACGCCGCCGGCCCGTAGCCAGTTCACGATCGTCCGGGTCGGCAACCTCGGCCCAGTTCTTCACCTACCCGATGCCATGGTCGGCGCTACCACCACCGAAACGCTCTGGGACCCAACCGGCTTGGTGGACATCCCCGATCAGGGATCTGCGTCGGAGAGGAGGGACCTCGTGGCGGCCGTCCGGAGCAACCCGCACGGCGAGGACGCGAAGGTTCCCAACAACGTCCTATGGTACGACACGTTGTCGTACATCGGGGAGCTCGTGATGAAGCGAAAGCCCATGAAGCGGTCCCATGCCCTCCGCATACGGCCGAGACCGCGACCGATCTTCCGGCCACGTCGCAACTGGCGGCGTCCAGCAACCGTGATCGCCTACGTATTGGCGTTCCTGGCGATCGGCATGTTCCTGAAGGCCACAGCGTCCGACCTCTCCGACGCGCCCGTGCCAGGATCCAGTCTTGATCCCGCCACTCGCACCGAATCCCCGACCGTTGAAGGCGGATCCGACCCCGCCCACCCGAGCCACACCCCGCCGTGACCGAGCGACACGGAGGCCTCCCGACCGTCACTCCGCAAGGCCGCCTGGCGGCCAGGACCCGGAGCCGCTGGTTTCGCCCACCGGCGTGTGTGATGCCCGGTGTCCGGATCAGTGGGTGCGTCCGGCCATGACGGATCGAACTCCGGCGTGAAGGGATCGTCGGCGCGAGGGGCGGCCACACCGCCGACGAAGGCGAGGGGAAAGTCATGCAGTAGCCGAGCATCATCCACCGCCTCATCCGGCGGTCCGGCCTGTGGCCGCTGGGACGGCGGGTGCTCTGATGCGCTGTTGTGCAGGTTGGTCAGTGCCGCTTGTTCGAGGTCTCGGACACCGGCCTCGGCATCGACCCAGCGGCCTCCCCCAGATCTTCGACTGGTTGTACTGAGGGCGGCGAGCCGCAGACGCCTTGGGCAGCGCCATCGGTCTGGCCGTGGCCAGCGAACTCGCCGCCCACGGCGGCCCGTGATGGCCAAGAACGGGAGCTGGCGGGCGCAGCCATCACGATCACACTGCCGACGGAGTCAACGTCCTCCCGAGTGGAAGGTATGAGCTCAAGAGAGTCACATGAGAACAGTGCGCCTACGGGGTGACCTCGCTCCACGATTCCCCGTCGTCGCCCGAGCGGTGCAGGGCGGTCGGTGCGGCGTAGGCGTACACGTCGGTGCCGTCGCTGCCCAATGCCTCCGCACCCGGCAGCGTGGCGGCCGGTGTCCACGTGAGGCCGGCGTCGGTACTCCTCAGGATCGCCCCTTCGGCGTCGATGGCGACGAGCGCACTGGAGGTCCACTCGAGGTCGACCAAGTTGGGGGCACCCGCCATGGGCGCCCAGCTGTCGCCTCCGTCGTCGCTGACGGCCAGACCTCGATCGAGGTCGACGCCCACCATCTGGTCCGGGTCGGCGGGGTTGATGGCGAGGTCGAGGAGCTGGGCGTCGCCAGCACTTGGCTCCCAGGTGTGGCCGCCGTCGTCACTGACCATCACTCGCGCCGAGGTCGAGTCGGCTCCATACAGTCTCCCTTCGGTGACGACGAGAGCATGGAAGTCGGCATCGCCGAGGAGTGAACGGGGCGTCCATGTAGATCCGTCATCGCTCTCGACAAGGCCGAGCAGAGGCGGCTTGCCCGCGATGCGCAGGTTCTCGGTGGACAGGTCGGGGTGCCCGGAGGCAATCAGGGTTCCGTCGGGCTCGATGGCCGCCGCCATGAGGTCGTCGAAGTGGTCGCTACGTGCGACGACCTCGCCGTCGCGCAGCTCGTAGAGGCCGGTGTGTGCGGCCAGGTACACCGGTGATCCACCAGCGCCGACGAGCACGTCGTGCACGTGGACCAGCTCGCCTTCGTCGGCTTGCTCGGTGCCGGAGCCCGCAGTGGAACCCTCGGAATCTCCGCACGCCGCAAGCACGAGGACGAGGAATGCCGTCACAGCAAGACGAGTTCTTCTAGGCACTGGGAACACTCCGGTCTGGGTCTGGGTGCCGGCCGGCAGCACGGTTCCAGCGGACGGCGGCCACGGCAAGGCCGGCTGACAGGACCACCGCCAGTGCGATGCGTCCGGCACCGATGGTTTCGATGTTCTCGACGATGCGGAGGCGGAGGTCCTCGATCGTGTCGATGATCGGGTCGGCGTCGAGGTCGCCGGCGTAGACGCCGAGTTCCCATCTGCCGTACCAGATGGCGTAGCCGCCGGCGGCGATCATGAGCGCGCCGCCGAGGCGTGTCATCACCCGGGTGAGCTTGCGCATGGCCTGGATGAGTGTGGTGTGGGCGAGGGCGGCGAAAACGCTGATCGCGAGGATGATGGTTCCCATGCCGAGGGCGTATGCGACGTGGGTGGCGATCCCCAGGGTGGTCGACTGGGAGAGTGCGACGCCGGTGACCGCGAGGAACGGGCCGATCGTGCAGGACAGCGACGCGATGGCGAACGTTGCGCCGTAGGCGGTCATGGCCGCGATCCCTCGTCGACCCGAGGCCAGGTCGGGGCCCCGCACGGCGATCGATGGCTTCCAGCCGAGGACCATGGCGATGCCGGCGAGGACGAGGGCCGCACCGATGATGATGGTGACCCAGGGGAGGCGTTGGCGGGTTGCGCTGGTGAGCTGGTCGATGACCAATCCGGCGGTGGCGAACACGACGACGAAGCCAAGCGACACGGCGGCGGCCACGCCGACGGCCCGCATGACGCGCTGGTCGGCCCGCAGTTCAGTGGCGTCGCCGGCGACGAAGGCGCCGAGGTAGGCGGGGAGCAGTGAGAAGCCGCAAGGGTTGAACGTGGCGACCATGCCTGCGGTGAAGGCGAGCGCGACGGGGGCGCTGATCATCGGGGGCTCTCCTCGGCGTCGAACAACGACGCGATGTAGTACACAGGATCAGCGTAGGGCACAATGGCCTCCGTGGCGCCAGCAACAACGAGCTCGACCAGTGGGCGGCGACGAGTCGCAGTGGTCGTCGTGGTGGTGGTCGTCGCTGGTTGGTTGGGGTGGACGGCGCTGCGCCAGCCGGCCCTTCCCGAGTTCGTGGCCTCGGGTGAGCCGGTCGAACTGCCCGCCGACAGGGACTTCCCGGCGGTGTCGCTCGAGCAGTTCGAGGGGATGCTGGTAGGTCAGCAGGGTCGCCCGGTGGTGGTGAACATCTGGGCCTCCTGGTGTGCGCCGTGTCGCACGGAGATGCCCCTGCTCGACGAGGCGGCCCGATCGTACGGGTCCGAGGTGGTGATCCTCGGTGTCGCGTCCAAGGATGACCCGGAAGAAGCGGAGCGCTTCCTCGATGAGCTGGGCATCACGTACCCCAACGTGTTCGACGAGTCCGGCCAGATCCGCGTCGCGCTCGGACTCACCGCCTACCCGACGACCTACGTGTTCGGTGCCGACGGGCAGCTCCGCGCCCGGGTCAACGGTGGCATCTCCGAGCAACGACTCGCCGGCCTGATCGAGGACGCGCTGCGGTGATCGACTTCGGCCTCGTCGTCTCCTTGATCGCGGCCATCGGAGCTCCGGCACTGCTCGCCATCCGATGGGCCTCATACGACGACTGGGGCTCGAACTTCCTCGACGACGTGACCGTCCCACTCCTGGTCGGCCTGGTGACGGGCAGGCTGGTGACCCTCGCCCTCGACGACCCGAACTCGATCGGGAGCCTGTCGGACATGTTGGTGATCCGCAGCGGGGTCGAGTTCTGGCCCGGGGTTGCCGCGGCCGCGGGCGTGGTGGCCTGGCAGGCGAACCGTGCCCACCGGTCACCACTCGAGCGCCTGGCCGCGCTCGCCCCCCTCGCACTCGTCGGCTATGCGGCCTACGAGGCGACCTGTGTGTTCCGCGACGGATGCCTCGGCCCGGTGTCGCCGGTGGGGCTGCGCCCACCCGGGCTGCAGACCACGATGCTGCCGGTCGGGTGGCTGATGGCGGCAGCCACCCTCGCCGGTGCGGTGATCGTGCACCGACTACAGGATCGTGTCCGGCCCACGGTCGTGGTCGCGACTGCGGCGGCCATCGTCGCGGCCGTGCGGTCGCTCGGTTCCGTGTGGCTGCCGCACGTCGGCGATGGCATGACCCGCCAGCACCAGACGTCCATCGCCGTTCTCCTCGTGGCCACCGCGGCCCTCGTCGCAGCGGCCTCCCGGAGTGTGGGCCCCACCGAGCCGGCTGTGCCAGATGGCTGACCGGCGGCATGCTCGTCCGGTGATCGTGGCCGGGCTGGTGAAACGATGCAGACCTGCCGCCCTGCAGCTGCCGGACGCCGGGTCGTGCCCTCGGAGTAGCGGCGCACCTCCTTCGAGGGATCGAGGCGGAGATCTGGGCCCGACTGGATGTCGGGCGCAGCGGCCCGAGCACCATGCGAGCGCGGTCGACACGCTGGCGAGGACGAAGAGCGCCCAGATGTCCGGCCCGAAGCTGGCGCCGGGGACCGTGACGGAGACCTCAGTGGCGAAGTGCGGCGACGACGAGTGGTCGAACGTCTCGGTAGGTGACCGCAGGCGGGAGTCCGTAGTTCGCGCCGATGCGAACGGCGCCTGGTCCGGAGACCATGGCGGTATGCCCAAGGACCAGCCGTCTCAGAGTGGCCCTCACCAACGGCGCCGGAGGCTGGCTGAGCCGCGACCACGTCGCCGACGGGTTGAGCCGGCGATGCGTGGTGCGCTCGGCCGCCACCACGAACCATGCCCGCCCTCACCGCGTCGTGCCGCCACGACACCCGCTCGTCTCGGTCGTTCCCGCGAGGACCGCCCCCGTCGCGGGCCAAAGAGATCCTCGAGGAGCGCTACGCCAGCGGCGAGCTCTCCGCCGAGGAGTATCGCGAACGACTCGACCACCTCCGATGATGCCACCGATCCCACCAGCAACCAGGAGCAAACCAATGCCCACCACCGACCCCGCTGCGACCGACCAGCAGACCCACGGACCGGATCCCGGCCCGTCCGGCGGGCACCAGATGGACAGCCGGATGATGTGGGCCATGATGCTCGGCTGCTGCCTGGCCATCCCCCTCGCCCTCATCATCGGTGGCGCCGGCTTCGCCGGGTTCGCCGGCGCCAGTCCTTGGCTCATCGGCGCCGGCGTCGTCCTCGCCGTCGCCCTCGTCGTCGTCCGGCGCAGCTCCGCCGGAGCCCACTGCGACACGCCGCCGAATGGCCATGGCTGACATCGCCCCGTTGGGCCCGGCAATTCACCGCCGCACCGAGACGAAGGTCTGGTGACCGGCGTCGATGTCACTGCACATCGCCCACATGTCGGCACACATCGACACAGCGTCGAGCCGACCGAGTCGTCTCCTACAGAATGTCGTACTACCGTCGGGCACACGATGTCCGCAGGAAGGGAATTGATGAAGCGCTTCGCAGCACTTGCCACTGTTCTGTTCGCTCTCGGTCTGCTCCTAGCCGGCTGCGGCTCCGATGACGACCAGTCCGACCAGGGCGGCGACACTGGCGACCAAACCGACGAAGAGATGATGGAAACTGGCGACGACGGCCACGACGAGGGCGGCCACAACGAGTCCAGCGACATCGCCGCCGACTCGCGGCGCATCGAGGTGACCGCCGACTCGTTTGCCTTCGACCCGGCTGAGATCCGCGTCGCCGCCGGCGAGGACATCGCCATCGTGTTGACCTCGACCGACATCCTCCACGACCTGACCATCGACGAGCTCGACGCCCACGTGGCCGCCGACCGGGGTGAAACCGCCGAGGGAGGCTTCACCGCCGACGAGCCCGGGCGCTACACCTACTACTGCACGGTGGCCGGACACCGCGAGGCCGGCATGGAGGGCACTCTCATCGTGGAGTGACGACCCTCGTGGTGAAGGGCCCTCGCCTGCGCGGAGTGACGACTGCCGTGGGTGTGGCCGATCCGCACGTGACGGCGACGAGCACCCCAACGTGGCGCTTCGCGTTTCAGCGGGGAGTGACGGTGGCGAGTAGCGCCCAGTTGGGGCGGCCGGCGTAGAGCAGGGCGCGGACGCGGTAGTGGGCGAAGCGGCGGAACCCGAAGGCCACCCGCTTGACCCTCTTGATGAGGTTGTTGATCGCCTCGGTCGGCCCGTTGGACACGCGAGCCCGGTGCCAGGCGGCGATCTGGTGGCGCCACTTGGTGATGGTGCGGCCGAGCTGGCGGACCTCGGGCGGGCAGGACTCGTCTTGGAGGTCGTGGCCGAGCCGATCGATGAACTCGGCAGCGACGGTGGGGTCGTCGATGTCGTAGATGCCGCGCACGGTCTCCTTGGCGTGCCACGCGGTGCGGACCTCGCCTCGGGGGTCACCGGCGTCGAGCAGTCCCAACAGCTTCTCTCTGCCCTTGTCGTCGAGGCGTTCGTCGGCTCGGGTCAACAGCCGCCTGGATCGGTAGAGCGGGTCGTCCTTGCGGCCCCGATGCCCCAGGGTGTCCTGCTGGACGCGGCGGCGGACCTCGTCGAGGCGCTGGTTGGCGAGCTTGATGAGATGGAACGGGTCGGCGACCTGGCCGGCGTCGGGCAGCATCGTGTCGAACGCGAGGCGCCACGGCCCCGACAGGTCCAGCACCGCCCAGGCGATCGCGTCACGCCATGTGACGGGCATGGCCGCCAACCACGCGCACAGCCCCGCCGAGGAGCGCCCTTCGATCACGTCGAGCAGCTGGCCCGAGGTGACATCGGTGATCGAGGTCGACCACGCCTGGGTCCGCCATCGACCCAGCCGGGCGAACAGCACCTCATCGACCCCGAGCGCCGCCACCGCGCCGACCCGTGTCTGGTCGGCGTCGAGCAGCGCGGTCCCGTAGGCGATCACGGCGTCGTTGATCGCGTGCCAGTCCGCGCCGAGCTCAGCCGCGACATCGGACACGGCCCGGCCGTTGCGGCCGACCTGGCGGGTCGCCCACCGCCCAGCCCGGTCGGTCACCGACAACCGCGGCGCGGCGATCCGCGGGTCCTCATGGGTCCACGACCCCTGCCGGCACCACCGCCTCGGACAGCAGAACCGGTGCTTGCGCCACCGCAACGTCACCGGGCGGCCGAAGCAGGTGAGATCGACCAGCTCGACCACCGGCCGGTCCTTGACCCACGCCCGCTCCCCGCAGTTCGGACAGACCGGCGCGTCCACGATCGACTCGACGGTGATCTCGAGCCGGCCGACCAGCGGCTCGACCACCTCGAGGACCTTCACAGCGCCAAGACCGACAAGAAGCTCGCACGCGCGCGTAGCGTTGAACACAGCAGGGGCACCTCGGACTCGACGACGTCAGACATCGCCAAGTTCGCAGGGCCCCTGCTACGCGTCAGGGACCCTCACACCCCGCTCATCCGCGAAGCGCCCCCAACGTCGGGTCCATTGCGCGCGCCGACGGGCAGCGCGCTCTCTTCCGTAGCTGCCCGTAGTGCGCTCCGTCGGAGGCCCGGATGGCGCGAGCCGGCGCGTGTGGCCTGATGGCAGCACACGACCTCGGAGGTGGACGATGTCCGGTTACGGCTATGGGCTGTGGTTGCTGGTGGTCGTGAACTCTGCGGTGTTCGTCCTCTTCGCAGCCAGCTTCTTTCGGCCCCGAACGGGTCGGGATTGGAAGGTCATGGGCGGCTTCTCGGCGTTCGTGGTCGCGCTCATGGTGGAGATGTACGGGTTTCCGCTCACGATCTACCTGCTGTCAGGCTGGCTCGGGAGCCGCTTCGATTTCCTGACCCTCACCCACGACGGCGGCCACCTGTGGAGCGAGCTGATCGGCTGGACCGGCGATCCGCACCTCAGCCCGTTTCACTTGGCGAGCTACGTGTTCATCGGGGGCGGGTTCTGGGCGATCGCCGCGGCCTGGCCGGTGCTGCTGCGCGCCACCAAGCAGGGAGAGGTTGCCAGCACAGGCCTGTACGCCCGGGTGCGACACCCCCAGTACGTGGGATTCCTCGCCATCATGATCGGGTTCTTGCTCCAGTGGCCGACGATCCCGACGCTGGCGATGTTCCCGATCCTCGTCTGCATCTACCGAAGATTGGCGATCCGCGAAGAGCACGTCGTCGCCACCGCCTTCGGTGACGATTGGCACCGCTACGCCGACGCCACGCCACGCTTTGCCCCGAGGCTTCGCCGTCGAGCCCGGCCGGTGAGCCCGCCCAGTGTCGGCACGCCGATGCCATGAGCGCTCTGCCGGTCGGCCGTCCGGACCCTGGACGGATGCTGTGGATCACCGCTGCGTGGGGTGCGTGCTTCGTCGCAATCCGATGGGGCCTGCGGGATGCACCAGTGCTGTGGTTCGCCGCGCTGCGAGCGCTCGTAGCCGGAGTGGCGCTCATCGTCGTCGCGCGGGTGCAACACCGACCACAGCCCTCCGACTGGCGGGCCTGGAGGCTGATCACCCTCTTGGCGATCACGAACGCCAGCATTGCCTTCGCGGCGATGTTCGCCGGCGTCGACGGCCTCGCCACCGGCGCTGCGGCGGTTCTTGCCAACGCCCAGCCGCTGCTGATCCTGCTGCCGGCGTGGTGGCTCTACGGCGAGCGCGTGAGCGCCCAGTCGGGCGCAGCGCTCTTCGTCGGATTCGTCGGGCTGCTCGTCGTCACCGTCCCCGGCGGCGGCGGGTCCGGTGCATCGTTGTCGATCCTCGCCGCGGTCGCGATCACGGCCGGGACGTTGCTGTCCAGGCGACTCGCCGGCATCGACGTCGTCCAGGCCACCGGCTGGCACTTGCTCATCGGTGGTGTCGTTCTCGCCGCCGCGGCCGGTGCGGTTGAGGGCGTGCCCCGGATCGACTGGACCGTTCGCTTCGTCGCGTCCCTTGCTTTCCTGGCCCTGGTCGGGACGGCGCTGGCGTATTGGGCGTGGTTCACCGAGACGCTGCGCTGTCCGCTCGGCTCGCTCGCTGCGTGGACCTTCCTGACGCCCGTGTTCGGCGTCGGCTTCGGCGTGCTGCTGACCAACGAGTCCCCCGACCCTTGGGTGGCCACCGGGGTGGTACTCGTGCTTGCGTCGCTCTGGGTCAGCGTTCAGGGCACTCCAGGTCATCGTCGCGCCGAGTCGCCTATCGGGGACCTCGAGCAATCTGGCGGAGATGGCAGCGCTGAACGAGCGCCGCGATCTCCTCGGGCTCGTCGCTGACGACGAGCAGGTCTGTATCGCCTGGGCCCGTGAAGCCGTTGGCCTCCAGCGCCTCGCCCAGCCAGTTGACCAGGCCGCCCCAGTGGTGATGTCCGACGAGGACCACAGGGAACTCGTGGATCTTTCCCGTCTGGACGAGGGTCAACGCCTCGAAGAGCTCGTCGAGGGTCCCGAATCCGCCAGGCATGACGACGAAGGCGGAGGCGTATCGGACGAACATGAGCTTGCGGGCGAAGAAGTAGCGGAACGTCAGGGCCACGTCGAGGTGATTGTTGAGGTGCTGTTCGTGCGGCAGCTCGACACCGAGACCGACCGACGTCGCTCCAACGTCTCGCGCCCCTCGGTTGGCTGCCTCCATCAGTCCAGGCCCACCGCCGGTGATCACGGCGAAGCCGGCTCGTCCGAGCTCAGCGGTGACCCGGCGCGCCAGCTCGTAGCGAGGGTCGTCGTGGGCGACCCGAGCCGACCCGAACACCGACACCGCCTTCCCGATCGACGCAAGGGTTGCGAATCCAGTGGCGACCTCGTGCCGGATCCGATCGACGCGCTCGCCGTCGCCGTCGCCGGATCCGACCGCGTGCAGGCAGTGCAGAAGGTCTTCGTCAGCGGTGCGCGGGTTCGGCGTCATGGCTGCTCCCAAGGAGGTCGCGCATCGCGATGGTCAACTCGACCACGCGGCGCAGATCCGCCGGGGCGTCCTCGGCGGTCAGGGCGTGAAAGTGCTGCCACGCCTGTTCGGGCTTGTGGCTGTGCCGCCGGAGCCCGACAACGGCTTCGAAGTCAGGCGCAAGCTCAACGACGTTCTCACCGCCGGACAGGGTGCGAATCCGCTCATTGAGCCGACGCTCCGACGCGATCGGTTGGCGATCGGGCGGCGCATCCCTGTCGTGGACGACAACGAACGGTACGCCGGTGGCTCGGCAGAGCCTGACGAACACCGGCAGGTTCGCCTTCCCGCCGCATTCGACGATGGAGATCCCGATGCGGTCGATGTCGATCCCAAGCGCGCGGAAGACGTGGGGGAGTGCGAGCTTCTCGGTGCGGCCCTCCACCAGGACGGCCACGTCGGCGAGGAACAGCTCACTGCGTTCGGCGTCGAACTCGCTCATGGCCCGAAAGCCGTCGGAGGCCGACAACGCCCCCGCCTGGTGGGCCGTCGTGCCGACGCTGAGGTCACGGGTGACAACAGCGAGTTCCTCGAGGCGGGCGACGTTCAGGAACGCTGGGGCGTGCGTGCTGTAGATGACCTGGTTGCCGCCGGCGGCGAACTGGTGGAGGAGGCGGTACAGGTAGCGTTGCGCCTGGGGTCGCAGGTACAGCTCGGGTTCCTCGATGAGCAGCAGCACGCCGGACAGGTCACGCTCGCAGCAGCGCTCCAGCGCGGTGACCAACCTGCCCGCGCCGCTGCTGGGCGAGGCGCCGGAGCCCGCCTGCTCACGGATGGCGTCGGCGACCGCGGCGACGTCCGCGCCCGCGTGCGCCGCGGGTGGCACGATCGTGGTGGCGCGCTGTGCGCTGGGCAGGACAACGATCGGCCAGCCGCCGTGCCGTGTCGCGGTGCCGTCCTCGTAACGGACGGCGACCCGGCCTGCGGTGGTGATGGCCTCGACGGTGATCACGCCGCTGATGTCGGCGTCCTCCGGCGTCGGCGCGGTGCCGCTCTCGTCGAGCAGAGCGATGGCGGCGAGAAGGTTGGACTTACCGGCGGCAGCTTCGCCGACGAGGGCGGTCACCGCGCCGAGGCGCAGCTCGGTTGCGACGACGGTGCGGAACCCGCTCACGGCGACCTGTCGGATCGCGCACGTGCCGCCCGTCGGGATCACCGAGCGGGCGGCGTCGTCATGGGCTGTGGTGCTGGGGTCTGACATCGCGGTCAGTGTCGGTGCGCCGCGGGTCGGTCCTCGCGAGTGGTGTCGCTGTCCTGGCCCATGCGCCACATCATGAACATCATCATGAGCGGGCAGATCGCCAGGATCGCGAGCAACGGCAGGTAGGAGAGGACGGGGACGCCGAGCACAGCGAGAACGGCGAAGCCGACAACTGCGGCGAGGATGAGCTTGGTGTGGGTCCCGTGGTCGTGCATGGTGTGCACCTCTCTGGTCGAAGCTGACATCGTCATCGTGCGCCGCCTGCGTCGATGGGGAATCCGGCGCAGCTACGGAACCCCGCTGCGGTCGGGTACCGATGCGCGTGGGGATCGCGTCATGCCGCGACCGCCCTCCCTGTGCGCCGCCAGAACACGGCGGCCGCCACCGTGGCGCTGACGGCGAGCCACGCGGCGCCGAGCAGGAGGCCCTCGGCCTGGTCGAAGCGTCCGGTGAAGGCGCCGTCAATGAGCATCCTCGAGGCACCGCGTCCGGGCAGATAGGCGCCCCAGGCGGGGGCGCCACCAGGGAGCATCACGGTCTGGCCGAGGCCGACGTCGATGAAGGCCAGCAGAAGGACGAGGTAGAGCCCGCCGAGGCGCCCGGTGAGCGGACCGAGGACGAGGCCGATCATGGCGTAGGTGGCGGCGATGAGGAGGTTGGCGCCCGCGAAGACGACCCACTGCCGGGGCGGGTACCAGGCCCCGGAGACGGCCACGGCGGCGCCCGTGGTGACGACCGTGGCCAGCGCGATCACGGCCAACCGGGCGCCGAGGACGTGGCCCGTGCGGAGGCCGGCGAGCACCAGTCGACGATCACCGTCGGTCGTGCCGGTGGCGACGAACAGCCCGGCGAGCCCGGCCAGGAAGGCGGCGGTGACCGGGACCATGGTCGCGGCGTGCATGCGACGCTCGGACAGCATCGCCGTGTAGCGGCGCCCCCCCTCGACGACCTCCACTGGTCCCGGCGTGTCGACGGTGACCAGGATGGCCAAGCCGATGAAGACGGCGGGGACGCCGACCAGGAGCGCCCAGAGCACCCGGTTGCGGCGGTAGTCACGGACACCCGCGCGCACCGCGGCCCCCAGCGGCTTCCCCGCCCGTGGTCGCCACGCCACCGGAGCGCTCCGGGCGGCAGGCGCCCCGGCCTCGATCGGGGCCGGCGCCGCACGCAGGTCCGAGGCGCGCGCAGTCCGGCCGGGCACACCCGCGACCGGTCGCCGCGCCGTCGCCGTCACGGCGAGCAGCCGGAGGACGGCGAAGCCGCCGAGGCCGACAGCCCACAGCAACGACCACGCCAGGTCGCCAACGGGCCCGCCGTGGCCCGTGACCTGGCTGGTGAGCAGCAGCTGGGGGAAGTGGAGAGGAAAGACGCGGGTGAGCGCGGAGGTGCCGCCGCCGAAGGCGGGGCCGAGGAACACGTCGAGGATCCAGGCGAGGGTGACGAGCAGGGCGCCGTTCATGTCGGAGCGGACCGCGCTGCCGACCAGGACGCCGATGGCGACGTAGATGGTCGCCACCACCACCGTGCCGACGACCGCGCGGACGGGGTCGTTGATGCCGGTGCGGACCGCCAGCGCGATGAGCCCACCAGCCGCCGCCAGCCCCGCCAGCGCGAGGCAGGCGGCGACGCGGCCGGCCACGACGGGTGCTGGATGGGCACTGGCGGCGGCGAGGCGGCGATCGGCGGTCCGAGCGCCGGTGATCTGGAACAGGCCGCCGAGTCCCGCGAGTGCCGCCGCGGCCCACCCGGCGGTGGCGGCTTCGAGCTGGACCGGATCGGCGGTGCCGCCCATGAGCGCCGAGAGGTCGGCGAGCGAGCCACCCCAGACGAACACCAGCACGACCGGTACGGCGACGAGGAGCACGAGGTTGAGGGGCCGACGGGCGTAGTCGACGAGCGCCCGGCGGGCGACGAGCACTCCGAGTCCGGTCATGGCGAGCTGGTCTGTCCGTCGCGCAGCTCGACGATGCGGTCGAACCGCTCCCGGTCGGTGACGAAGTGGCTGATGACGAGCACGCTGCGTCCCGCTGAGCGCCGCTCGGCCGCCAGTGCCCAGAACCGCTGGTAGGTGTCCCAGTCGAACCCGGCGTAGGGCTCGTCGAGCAGCAGGATCTCTGGGTCCGCCAGAAGCGCGACGCTGAGGTTGAGCTTGGCTCGGGTGCCGCCGGAGAGCTCCTCGACTCGGCTCGACCGCCAGTTCCCGAAGCCGAGGGTGGCGTACAGCCCGTCGGCGGATTCGGCGATGGTGTCGGCGTCCATGCCGTAGGCGACACCGAACAGCTCGAGGTGCTCGTCGCAGGTGAGCCGGTCATACAGGACGGGGTCCTGTGGGCAGTACCCGATCCGGCCGCCAACGCGGATCTCACCGGCGTCCGCGGCGAGCGCGCCGACGAGGATCTTCATCAGCGTGCTCTTGCCGGACCCGTTCTCTCCGACAAGACCCACGATCTCGCCCGCGTGAACGGCGAGATCAGCGCCCCGCAAGACGGGCAGGACTCGGGTTCGAGGCCAGACACCGCGCCGGTAGGACTTCGTGACGCCGATCGCTTCGAGCCGGGCCGCCGCGGGACGTGGGTCGGGCGTTGCGCCCGGACGCTCCTCGCCACCGGTACGTCCGACGCCGACGGGGCGCGCTTGTCGGCTCACCGATGGCTCCCGGCTGCCACACCGCCGTCAAGGGTCATCAACTCAGTCATGAAGAGCCTCCTCTTCTGCCATCGTGGTCGCCTGACGCCGAGGAGTCATCCGCGGGCACTACCGAGCGGCCTGCGGCGCGCTACCTACGCCCTTCGGTCATCGTCTGACCGGAGCGGACCCCGTATCGGCGACCAGGGGTTGACGGCCACCGGGGCGAAGCCGCAAGCGTCAGTCCGTGTCCGCCCCGGATGCCCCGCCAGCGGAGTCGCGCGACGATCGGCATGACACACGCGACCCATCTCAGGAGGACTCAGTGAGGTCCGCCAGCCAGCACGACGATCACCGCCCCGACCACAGCACCGCCGCGACGGCGACGGCCGTCCTCGAGGTGAAGGGCCTGCACTGGGCGTCGGAGAAGTCGGTCGTCGAAGCCACCCTCGGCCGGCTCGACGGGGTCTACCGCATCGACGCCAACCCGGTCTCGCAAACGGCGACGGTCACGTACGATCCCTCCGCCACCAGCGTGGCCGCGCTGCGCCGCTGGATCGAGGACTGCGGCTACCACTGTGCCGGGCGTTCAGTTCCCGGCCACGTCTGCCACCCGATGGAAGAGCCGGGGGATGCACTGCGAACCGCCGCCGCGCATCCTGGGCAGGAGGCCCACACCAGCCACGAGCACCGGGAGCCTGTCGGCGACGGCCAGGGCGCCGCAGAAGGAGTGCGGTCGCCCCACGACGCCATGGGCCACGGCGGCCACGGCGGCATGTCGATGGCTGACATGGTCGCCGACATGCGCCGCCGCTTCCTGGTCGCAGCGGCGTTCTCGATCCCGATCCTGTTGTGGTCACCGATCGGCCGCGACGTACTCGGCTTCGACGTCGCCGCGCCGTTCGGGCTGCGCGATGACGTCTTCATGCTCCTGTTGAGCCTGCCTGTGGTGTTCTGGTCGGCGTGGATCTTCTTCGACGGCGCCTACCGGGCGCTCCGGGCTCGAACTCTCGACATGATGGTCCTCGTCGCCGTCGCGGTGGGCGCCGGGTGGCTCTACTCGCTCGGCGTCACCCTCTCGGGCGGGGGCGAGGTCTTCTACGAAGCCGCCACCGTCCTGTCCGCGTTCGTGCTGCTCGGCCACTGGTTCGAGATGCGCGCCCGCGGTGGCGCCAACGAGGCGATCCGAGCTCTGCTCGATCTCGCGCCACCGATGGCCACCGTGATCCGAGGCGGCGAGACCGTAGATGTGCCGACCGCCGAAGTGCAGGCCGGCGACCTCCTCCTCGTGCGTCCGGGCGCCAAGCTGGCCGTCGATGGCACGGTCGAGGAAGGCGAGAGCGAGCTCGACGAGTCGATGGTCACCGGCGAGAGCCTGCCGGTCCACAAGGCGCCCGGTGACGCCGTCATCGGTGCCACGCTCAACACCACTGGCACGCTTCGAGTACGGGCCACCAAGGTCGGCAGCGACACGGCGCTCGCCCAGATCGTCAAGCTCGTGCAGGAGGCCCAGAACTCCAAGGCACCCGGCCAGCGCCTCGCCGACCGCGCCGCGTTCTGGCTGGTGTTCGTCGCCCTGATCGGCGGCACCGGCACGTTCCTGGTGTGGAGCGTCCTGGTGGGCAGACCGGTGAGTGAGGCGATGCTCTTCGCCATCACCGTCGTCGTCATCACGTGCCCCGATGCCCTCGGCCTCGCGACACCCACTGCGATCATGGTCGGCACCGGTCTCGGCGCCCGCCGCGGCGTGCTGTTCAAGAACGCGATGGCCCTGGAAGCCTCGGCACACATCGACACCGTGGTGATGGACAAGACCGGCACCCTCACCAAGGGCGAACCCGAAGTCACCGATGTCATCGCCACCGGGATCGACGAGGACCGCCTGCTGGCACTCGTCGCCGCCGTCGAGCGCGAGTCCGAACATCCTCTCGCCCAGGCGATCGTCACCGAAGCCGAACGCCGCGGTGTGCTCGTCCTGCGCGCCGAGGACTTCGACAGCGTTCCCGGCCACGGCGCCCTCGCCACCGTTGACGGCCAGCGAGTCGTCGTCGGCAACCGACGGCTCATGGAGCGCGACAGCATCGACCTCGGCGAGCTCGCCGCCCGCCGCGAGGAGCTCGCCGAAGGCGGCCGCACAGCGGTGGTCGTCGCGGTCGACGGCCGCGCCGCCGGCCTGGTCGGGATGGCGGACGCGCCCCGAGAGACCGCAGGTGCCGCGGTCGCCGAGCTGCAAAGGCTCGGTGCCGAGGTGGTCATGCTCACCGGCGACAACGAGGCCACCGCTCGGCGCATCGGATCGCTGCTGGGCGTGACGGCGGTGATCGCCGAGGTGCTCCCTGGCGACAAGTCGGCCAAGGTGGCTGAGCTACAAGCCCAAGGCAGGAAGGTGGCCATGGTCGGCGACGGCGTCAACGATGCCCCGGCTCTCGCTCAGGCCGACGTCGGCATCGCCATCGGCGCCGGCACAGACGTCGCCATCGAGACCGCTGACCTGGTGCTCATGCGCAGCGACCCTCTCGACGTGGCGGTGGCTCTCCAGATCGGACGCGGAACGGTCCGCAAGATGCGCCAGAACCTCGGATGGGCCATCGGCTACAACGCGATCGCACTTCCGATCGCCGCAGGCGTCTTCGAACCTGCTTTCGGTCTCGTGCTGCGCCCCGAGATCGCCGCCCTCTCGATGTCGGGCTCGAGCTTCCTCGTCGCGGTCAACGCCCTGATGCTCAAGCGACTGCGGCTACCGTCAGGTCCTCCGGGCGAGGCCGGTCCATTGTCCGACCGCGCCGGCGACCCAGCCTCGACGGGATGACGTCGGTCGGGCGCAACGCAGTTGCCAGGACTACGACATGCTGTCGTGGCTCGTTGGATCGACCGGATTAGGCTTCGGGCATGAGACGTGCGCGTCATGGCTGAGCGCCGACCGATGGGTGCCCTCGAGGCTGAGGTACTCGACGTGCTGTGGCACGCCGACGGCCCCGTGACCCCGCGGACGTGCGCACCGCGATGGACACGGACCTGGCGTACACGACGGTGATGACGATCCTCGTGAGACTGTGGGACAAGGGTCTCGCGGGGCGCACCAAGCAGGGTCGTGCCTTCGCCTATTCGGCGGTCGTGTCGGAGTCCGAGCTGGCGGCCCGCCGGATGCGTGCCGCCCTCGCGACCGCGTCTGACCGGACCGCGACCATGAGCCGGTTCGTGGACGGGCTCGACAAGCGCGAGGCCGCCGCTCTTCGGGACCTGCTCGGCGAGGCCGGCGGGTGAACCTCCTCCTCGTCGCGCCGCTGATGCTCACGACCGGCGGGATCGTCGCCGGCTGGTTCCTCCCCCGGTTCGTCGCACCCGCAGCTTGCGCGCGCGCCCTCACCGCCGCCGTCGTACTCGCGGCGGCCAGCGTCGGCTCCGCGCTGCTCCTGGTCACCTTGGCGGCATCCTCGGAGCTCCACGCCGTGTCTGATGCCTTCGGCTGGTGTCGGGCTCTGTACCCCGGTGACCACGGCGCGGCCCCCTGGGCTGGCGCCGTCGCCGGCGGCCTCCTGGTTGCCGCTGTGGTGCGGGCGTCCCGCTACCGAGGTCGGGTCCGGGCCGAGCACGCGCCGTTCGCGAAGGTCGACGGACTCGAGATCATCGAGTCGCATGAGCCGATCGCCTTCGCCGTGCCCGGTCGGCCAGGGGGTGTAGTGATCGGATCGACGCTTCTCGGGCACCTCGATCCCGACGAGAGATCCGCCGTGCTTGCCCATGAGAACGCCCACCTCACGCTCCACCACCACCGCTACGTGCACACCGTGGAGCTGTGCGCCGCTGCGTTCCCCCTCCTCATCCCTCTCGCCCGCCAGGTCCGCTTCGCGACCGAACGCTGGGCCGACGAGACCGCCGCGGCCGCCCTCGGCTCGCGGCGCACCGTCGCCCGGGCCATCGCACGAGTCGCGCTCATGTCGAGCAACGACGAGCTCAGCCCGGCGCTGGCGTTCAGCGGCCGGGGGACCAGCGCCCGGGTGGATGCGCTGCTGCACCCCGTTGGTCCCCGACGCGTCGAGCTTCCCGCCGCAGTGGTGTTCGCCACCGTCATGACAACGATGGCGGGATCATCAGTACAGGCCCACCACCTCGCCATGTTCCTGGTCCACGCCTGCCGCGCCTGAGCCGTCCCAAACCCGATAGTCTACGACAGACTGTCGTAGAAAGAGGATGTCGTGACCTCACCCGCACCGTCGAGCGGCCCGGGCTCCGTGACCGGACCACAGGAGAAGCCAGACGCAGGCAGCGACCGACCGCTGCTGCTCGCCCTCGCGTTCTGCTGCGTTGTGCCGATGCTCGCGATCATCGTCTTGACCTCGGTCATCGGGGTCGCGCTCGGTCCCGCCGTTGCGGTGTCGCTTGGCCTCGTTGCCGCCCTGGTATGTGGGGCAGTGATGGTCCAGCGCCACCGCCGTGGGAAGCACCATCAGGGACATCACTCTGAGGAGTGAAGCCAGGGGCACCGACAATGCGCGGCTTCGCTTCGTACTCCTGATCGCGCCGACGTGGCTTTGACGTTGGGGCGGACCACCTTCGCCGGGCGGTGCGTCGCCGCCGTCGCAGCGATGGTCATCGCAGGGGTCGTGATAGTGGCCACTTCCTCGCCGGTGTGGGCACACATCGAACTCGCCGACAGCGACCCGCAGAACGTCTCGACCGTTGCGGAGCCCGTAGAGCAGATCCGACTGACCTTCACCAACGACGCGGACCCGGCACTGGACCAGTTCGCCATCGAGGGCCCCGACGGGAACGCCGTTCCGCTCGTCTCGGTCGAACCCGCGGGCGACGGCTCCACACTGATCGTCACCCCTGCCCACCCACTCGCCGGGGGACGCCACCGCGTGTCGTGGGCGATCCGCTCGATGACACCCACACGATGAACGGGACCGTCGCGTTCACTGTGACGGCGCCGGCTCTCGCGCTGTCGGGGGGAGGTGCGGCGGGCCAGTCGGGCACCGTGACGATGAACGCGGGTCCAATCGTCGGCGCCTCGGCGACCCGCTGCGTCACGAACGCCGAAGGACGCGATGGCGCCGAAGCGCCGGATGTCATGGTCAACGAGGCCATGACCGCCTTCGATCGGCTGCTGCGGTCATGAGCTCCACCGCTCGCCGGCGCGGTGACCGGACCGAGCGCCAGCTCGGGCGGTACGGTCGATCGTGATGCCGACCCGCCTGCCCCGCTGGACCTGGCTGCTGGTCCTGCCGCTGCTGGTCCTGCCGCTGCTGGTCGGCGCGCTCTTGTTGATGCACGGCCTCGACGCCCACGTCGGTGCTCTGCACTCGCCGGAGGTGGCCGCCGCTGAGCTGGTGGTCCCTGACCATCCCCACCGCGACTCTGTCCCCGCCGAACACGACCACTGCGCCGAATGCCTCGCGGGTCATGTCATGGCGGCCTGCGTCGCCATCGTCACCGCCATCGGCGGCATCGGGATCGCCCGCAGGCTGCTTCGCCAGGCGAGCTTCGTGGCTTCTGTGGTTGCCGCCGCGACGCGGGTCCGTGGTCTGGTCGAACTGCCCCGGCCACCCGACCCGGCGTGGGTCCGGCTGTCAGTCATGCGCTGTTGAGACGCCCTTTCACCTGAACCGGCGGTGCGCCCCCGCGCGCCGCGTCATCTGATTCTGTTGAAAGGAGCGCACGTATGCGCCGACCCCTTATTGCTGTCCTGTTGTCCGTCCTCGCGCTCGGGTTCGTCCTCACCGCCTGTGGTGACGACGACCCCAGCGCTGACCGCCCGATGGAGTCCATGGCCGACGGGGGCATGGATGACGAGATGATGAACGACCACGACGACCACGACGAGTCGACGCCGGTGGCCGACGGCGCCCGACGCATCGAGGTGGCCGCCACCTCCTTCGAGTTCGACCCCGACGAGATCACTGTCACCGCCGGAGAGGACGTCGCGATCGTCCTCACCTCCGACGATCTGCTCCACGACTTCACCATCGACGACGTCGACGTGCACGTGGCCGCGGACCGCGGCGAGACGGCCGAAGGCGGCCTCCGCGTCGACGAGCCAGGTGAGTACACCTACTACTGCACCATCGCCGGCCACCGCGAGGCCGGCATGGAAGGAACCTTGGTGGTCGAGGAGCCGTAGGCGACGTGGGTCGCCCGGCACCACCGGGCGACCCACCGCCACGACCACCTGCGACCACAGTCGCCAGCCGCAACTGCCGTGATCGCGGCGGCTCCGGGCGCGCACACCGTCGTCGGCGTGGCCGGCGCCGGGATCGCCGAGGACGAGGTGCTGCGGCCGGCGGCGTCGAGTCCGACAGCGAACACCCCCTCGCCCGCGCCATCGTCACCGCCGCACGAGACCGCGGCGCGGTCGCTACCGCCACCGAGTTCCGCTCACTCACCGGGCGCGGCGTGGAAGCCACCATCGACGGAACCGCGTACGCGGTCGGCGGGCCGGCCCTGCTGCGGCAGCGTTCCCTCGCCGAGCCCGACGAGCTCTCCGAGTGGTCCGCTCGGTGGCGCGACCGCGGCGCCTCGATCCTCTACCTCACCCGCGACGACGCGATTGTCGGCGGCATCGCCCTCGAGGACGAGATCCGGACCGAGGCACGTCACGCCGTCGCCGAGTTGCAGGCGATGGGTCGGCGCACCGTGATGATCACCGGCGACGCCCGACAGGTCGCCGACGCCGTCGGCGCCGATCTCGGCATCGACGAGGTCATGGCCGAGGTCCTCCCCGAGGACAAAGACGCAAAGGTCGCCGAGCTCCAAGCCCGCCACCTCAAGGTGGCAATGGTCGGCGACGGCGTCAACGACGCCCCCGCCCTCGCCCGCGCCGATGTCGGCATCGCCATCGGCGCCGGCACCGACGTCGCCATCGAATCGGCCGGGCTCATCCTCGCCAGCTCCGATCCCCGCGCCGTGGTCAGCATCATCCGTCTCTCCAAGGCCGCCTACCGCAAGAGCCTCCAGAACCTCTGGTGGGCCGCGGGGTACAACGTGCTCGCCATCCCCATCGCCGCCGGCGCCTTGGGCTGGGCCGGCATCACCATGCCCCCGGCGGTGGCCGCGATCCTGATGAGCGTGTCCACCATCGTCGTGGCCCTCAACGCCCAGCTCCTCCGCCGCGTCGAGCTCCGCCCACCGGCACTCGCCGACGACGCGACCCCGCGGCCATCTGCCGAGGCGGTGGCGTCATGACCGGACACGGCCCCACCCACGCCGACACCGACGACCGAAAGCTCCTCACTGCGCTCGCCGCGTGCTGCGTCGGGCCGATGCTGCTCATCATCGTGCTGACCGCGGTGCTCGGTCTCGCCCTCGGTCCCGCGGCGGCGATCACCCTCGGCGCCGTCGCCGCCGGGGTCTGCGTCGCCGTCATGGTCCAACACCACCGACGTCACGGGTCCTGACGTAACCGCCGCCCCGCCCGCGCCGACACTGGGGCTAGCCGGCCCGGCGGTCGAGCGTCGTCAGGACGGCGGGTACGGCTCGAGGCCGTGGATCTCCTGCTGCTCGCGCACGTAGGCGATGATCCGGTCGATCTCGTCATCATCGAGACCCTCGACCGGGGGCATGTCGCCGAAGTTCCAGTGGTGTGCACGCGAACCCTGGCTGATCGCCGCACGGAACGACGCATCGGGATGGTGGTCAGATGCGTACACCTGCGACAGGTGTGGCGGGCCTTGGTCGGTTCCGCGCAGGTCGCTGCCGTGACACGACGCACACGACTCCTGGTAGAGAGCCTCGCCCGACGAACCAGATGCCACGGTCGACGATGTCTCATCCGAACACGACGAGAGCACCGCTGCGAGCACTGCGCACAGCAGCACCATCGCTCGGAGCGAACCGCCCATTGGTCTCCAGGTCACCACGGTAACGACCGTAGCGTCAGCACCCGCTCAGCCGGTGGGGCACTCCCGATCGGCCGACACGTCGAACTGCGGGACCTCCCGCTCCTGTGCCTCGGCAGGAGTCGTGGCAGCGCCGTTCTCGTTGATGTCGTCGATCAGCCAGTCCATCTCCATGATCTCGCGACGCTGCGCCTCGCTGATCTCGACCGCCAGCTCGCACACCCGCACATCGTCGTTGCCGAAGCGCTCGGATCGGGTGATGGCGAGGGAGTGGTGCGGGATCATCGCCTGCATGAACGAGACGTCGTCGACGGTGGCCTGGCTGCGGTCCAGAGCGATGCCCCCGCCGAGCAGCAGCAGGCTGACGACGACGATGGCGATGTTGCCCCTGACGTTGCGGTACATGTTCAACATCCAGGCGAGCATGACCAGGCCCATGGTCCCGCCCATGGTGACGGCCATGAAGATGCGGCTCTGGCTGAAGCGAACGTGGCTGAGCTCCCACGAACCGACGAACATCACGAAGTACATCAGCACCATCGACGTGAGGATCATCGCCGCGAACCGCAGGTACATCTTCCGCTCCATGTCGGACTGATCCCCGTCGTGTCGATCATGGGTGTTCTGCTCGTCAGCTGACGAGGTCCCCTCGTGGTCCTTCTTGGTCTGCATGTTGGCTCCTCTCGCTACGGTCGTGCGTGCCGGTACCCCCTCGAGCGCCACTACCCCCGGCACTTCGGATCCAGAACCCGAAGATGGCCTTGCCGACCGCCACGTGGAACCGGGACAGGCGGCCGGACGGGCTGTTCGTCGGCGGGGCCGCTGGACTCGATGGCGTACCCGAGTCAGCCCGCACGCTTCTACCGTTCCTTCTACTGTGCGGGCCGGTACAGGGGTGTACGGACTGACACGACCGGCGTAGACTGATCGGAGAAACCCCAGCTCAAGGGCACTATCGGGTACTGGCTGGTACGGGCTGAGATCCCGATCGGAAACCTCATAACCCGAAGGTCGCAGGTTCAAATCCTGCCCCCGCCACCAACGAAACCGCAGGTCAGGCCCGGTCCCAGCGACCGGGCCTTCTGCTGTCCGGGCCCGACTTCTAACGGATCTTCTAACGGGTGGGCGTCGGTGCAGGCCGGAAGAGGATGTCCAGCACGGCGGGCGCCTGGAAGACGCGGTTGTAGCTGCGGCCGGTGACCTCTTCGAGGATGCCGGCTTCGGTGAGCCGGCCGACGGCGTGGTTGGCGGCCTGGACACTGACGTTGTGGGTGTCCGAGACGTGCTTGACGGTCAGCGATGGGAACTCGATGAGCTTCTCGGTCACGGCAAGGGCCACTCCCTTCATCCCTCGGGCCCGCAGCGTGGCCAGCGCATCCTCCCGCCAAGCCAGCAGGGCACGGATGCGGGACTCGGCATCCATCGCCTGCGCGCTGAGCGCGTTGCAGAAGTAGGTGATCCAAGCGTCGAACGCCCCGACCGTGCTCACCTCGCGCAGCAGGTGGCGATACCGGTCTGACTGTGCCTCGAAGTACGGCGAGAGGTTGATCAGTGGCTCGCTGAGGAGCCCGTAGTCCATGAGCTGGAGGATGGCGATGAGGCGCCCGATCCGGCCGTTCCCGTCCGTGAACGGGTGCAGCGCCTCGAACTGGTAGTGAGCCGCGGCGACGCGGATGACGGGATGGAGATCCGTCTCGGTGTGGATCCACTTCTCCCAGTCGGACATGCCGTTCGAGAGCTCGTCTCCGGGCGGAGGTGGGATGTAGGTCGCCTCGAGCACGCTGCAGCCTTTGTAGGGCCCGATGAGCACCTGTGTCTGGCGGACCTTTCCGGTCTGCCAGTCCTCGCTCGGCGTGCCACTGATCAGGGTCTCCTGCAGCTCGCACGCGAGTCGCGTGCTGATCGGCAGGACCTTCATCCGCGCGATGCCTTGCTCGGTGGCGTGGATGAAGTTCAACACCTCGGTGACGGCGTGGCTCCGGGGGATGTCGGCATCGAGCTCCGAGCTGAGGACGTCGGCGGCGGGCGCGAATGTTCCCTCGAGTGCCGAGGTGCTGACCGCCTCCCGGCGGATGGTCGGCCGCGCGACCAGCATGGGGTTCGGTAGGAGCTCCTTGGCCAGCGCATCCAAGCGGCCGAGGTGGTGTGCGGCATCGATCGCTGCACCCCAGGTCTTGGGGCCGAGGTGGAGATCGGACGGCAGCGGGCTGGGGACGAAGGCGAAGTGGTTGACCTCGTGGCCGGCCTCCTCGACGGTGATCGGCACCAGCCTCCCGGTAGGCGACTCGCGGAACCGCTCGATCTGCATGACTCAAGCTTAGCGCCATGAACCTTGAATTCCAGGGGTGAAACTTCTCGCAACCGTTCAGGCGCTGACTCGGCGATCAAGGTTGCGCGCGGATGCTTGAAATCGAGCCTGTGGATTTCAAGTGGCGCGCTCGCCGTAGAGGGCCTCGCAGAAGAGCCTGGCGGCGTCGGCTTACATGCCGGGGATGACGTGCTGGTAGACGGTCATGGTGAAGGCGGGGCTGCTGTGGCCGAGGCGTTCGCTGACGACCTTCACGTGGACGCCCGCCTTGAGCAGGATCGTGGCGAGGGTGTGGCGGAGGTCGTGGAACCGGATCCTCGGCAGCTCGCTCGTGGCGAGGTGACGGTCGAAGACCTGGCTGAAGTAGTCGGGGTGCGTGAGGCTGCCATCGGGGCAGGCGAAGACGGTCTCGTCCTCGCTCACCTTCAGCCCGGCGAGCGTCGCCTCCTGCTCTCGCACGAGCCGCCATGAGCGCAACGCGTCGACGGTGCGCTCGTCGAGGTCGATGGTGCGGCGGGCGGAGCCGGTCTTCACGTCAGCGATGGTGCGCGCAACTGGCCGCTGGATCGAACGCGTGGGGAGCAGGAGTGGCGGCGATCGACCTGGTGTCGAAGGGTAGGCGGACGTATCCGGTTGTAATACACTGGCTCGTGTGCCTGAACCGTTCGATCTCGATCTTCTCGACGACGAGGACCCGTTCGAGATCGACGACCAGGCCGCCCACCTGTTCAAACATCCGAGGCTCGGGGTCGAGGACATCTACGAGGTGTGGCAGTCCGACCCGCTCTTCTACCCGGCGAAGCCGCCAGCGCACTGGCTGATGGTGGTGGAGGTCGCCGGCGACGTGCTGGTCGTGCCGCTCGCTCCACCAGATTCCGACGACCCCACCAAGTGCCGACCGATCGGCTGCTACGTCGCAGCCACGCACCTCGTCACCCGATACCGGGAGGACCGATGACCAAGAAGAAGATGACCCGAGAAGAGGAGTACGAGTTCTACGCCAAGCCCGAGAACCAGGAGCCCCAGGGTCCTGCTCGGCGGCGGAAGCGCTCGAACCTGACGGAGATGGTGCCGGTGCGATTCCCGCCCGAGACCCTCGAGGAGGTTCGCCGACTCGCCGAAGCCGACGACCGCTCGGTGTCGAGCTGGATCCGTCGCGCCGTCGAGCACGAGCTCGAACAGCAGGTCGGCTGACGGCCGGCTTCTAACGGATCTTCTAACGGACGGGCCGTCATGAGGCGGTTCTGACGGGACCCGGCGAGACGGGCTGGCACACGAAACCGCAGGTCAACGGCACAATCCGGCGTTGGACGACACAGGCTGACATGGCCCGCAAGCACCTCCTAACCCGAAGGTCACAGGTTCACTCCTTCGGCCGTTGGTGTGGCCGACGCCATCACCGAGCGTCCTGGGATCGGCCGACAACGCCGCATCTCGGCACTACTCTCGCGAGCCGACAGCGCAGCCGAGGGCGAGGCGGGCGGTGGGACATGGGTCTGGTGCGGCGGGCATGCGGTGGCCGTTCACGCTCGTCCCGGGGCGTGGCCCCCACGACGAGAGCATCTCGTCGGGTAGCGCGGTTGGCTCGGATGGTGCTGGCCATCACGGCCGTGGCGTTGGTGTCGGGCTCGTGCGCCGACGAATGCGACGAGCTCGAGTACGAGTGGATCGGCGGGGCTATCGGCTACTACGACGACTGGGCGGAGGCGACCGAGGTCGAGGTCGGCGCTCCGGAGGGCAGCGAGCTCTCCGAGGTCGAGCAGTGGCGCCTCGAGACGTTCCGCTCGGAGGGCGCTCTCATGGTGCGCGTCGAGGACGCTCAGGTCCTGCGCGGAGAGCGATTCGAACGTGGGCTCGCGACGGAGAGCCTCGGGCGCGAGGCGCCTCGGGTGGTCGAACGCGGCGGCACGCTGCTCCTCGGGCACCGGGACGGCGGGGTCGCTGGCATGGAGCTGCGGTCTGACGGCTCTGTCCGCTGGCTCGGCCCCTGCGCAGGGTCGGCGACCGAGCAGCTGTCCGGTTTCGCGGGGCACCTCGCAGCGACCACCGACCTCTTCGCGGGGGCCAGCGCTGCCGATGTCGCGCGGGCTCTCGTGGCCGAGGATCCGGGCGGTCCGCTCAGCCGCCAGTTCGAGGAGTGGTGGCGACCCAGCAGCCGGGAGACGGCGTCGTCGACGGGCGGGCCGCTCCTGGGGTCTCGGCATCACACGGGCCCCGACATCGATGGGCGCAGCGGACGGTGAGCACCGGCCGGGGTTCGACGTCCCCGTCCGATCTCCGGTGGCATGAGCGCTCGAGTCGTCACAGTCTCTGCTGCTCGAGCCAGGACAGGATCGCCCGGTTCGTCTCCGTCGGCAGCTCGTCCATGACCCAGTGGCCGCAGTCGAGCTCGACCTCGGTCAGGTCCGGCACGAGCTCGGCGATCCGCTCGTTCCTCGCCACGACGTCGCGAGCGCCGTAGATCATCAGCGCGGGTTGCCTGACGACCGGATCGACGTCGGCGAGCAGGTGCCAGTTGCGGTCGACGTTGCGGTACCAGTTGATGCTGCTGGTGAACCCGGAGGTCTCGAACGCGGACGTGAGCACGGCCAGCTCGTCGTCGCTCATGACGGGGTCGCCGGGCGGTTCGTCCGCGAGCGCGAGGTGCACCATGGCGTTCCCGGGCTCGGGCGCAGGAGGCGGCTGGTTCCTCCGATACAGGTTCCGCAGGAACCGAGCGGTGTGGGCCTCGAGCACCGCATCGGCGACGCCGGGCCGGCGGTTGAAGTCCACGAAGTAGAAGTCGCTCCCGAGCATCTGCTCCATGGCGTCCACCCAGGGCTGCTCGCCGCGCTCCATGTACGCCATGCTCAGCGCGACCACCTGGCCGACGCGGGTCGGATGCAGGATCGCCGTCCACCAGACGACCATCGCGCCCCAGTCGTGACCGACGAAGGTGGCGTCCTCGTAGCCGAAGTGGTCGAGCAGACCGACCAGGTCGCCTGCCAGGTGCTCGATGTCGTAGGCGGTGACATCGCTCGGACGCGAGGATCTTCCGTATCCCCGCTGGTTCGGGACGATGACGTGGTAGCCGGCGTCGACGAGGGCGGGCACCTGGTGGCGCCACGAGAACGCGTGCTCGGGCCAGCCGTGGCACAGGACGACCGGTCGTCCTGCGTTCTCGCGTCCGGCCTCGAACACCTCGAGCTCGACGTCGTCGAGGGCGACCATGGTGGGCGTTGGGAACTCGATCGGATCGAACACTGCGTGCCTCTCTCTCCTGGGCGGTCGCCGAGGAGAGGCGCAACGTACGAACCGCTCCGGACAGATGATGTCCGCAGCGTGCCGAGACCCCGGCGCAGTGGTCTGCGATGCTCGGGCTCGTCCGAGGTGTGATGCCGTCGGAGCCGAGGGGGGACCGGATCAGTTGGGAACCGACGCGACACCACCGCCGCATCCCGATGCCCGGCCGTGGCCCGACGACCACCGCCCGACCCCGTTCCAGGCGGCGGTGGTCGCCGTCGTCGAGGCGCTCGAACCCGGTGAGCTGGTCACGTTCAGCGACGTCGCCGATCAGATCGGCCGTCCCGGCAGCGGGCAGGCCGTCGCGAACGTCCTCCGTGCCGCCCCGGACCTGCCGTGGTGGCGCGTGCTGCCGAGCGACGGCCGCGTCTACCGCAACCTCGCACCGATCCAGGTCCCGCTCCTGCGAGCCGAGGGCCACCAGGTCGACGACAACCGGAACGTGCGACCGTCACCGACTCCCCCGCAGAGCTAGATCCCCTGGGGTGCTCCATCGCGGGTCGGTGCCCGGTGCAGCCGCAGCCCGTGTTCGATCCGGAAGAGCCGGTGGATGCGCTGCTCGCTCGCTGGGAACCAGTCTCGTGCCTCGGCGACGCGGATGAGCTCCGGGCGATCGACCGGTACCGTCCGGCCCTCGTGGACGAGCACGGCGGAGCCGGCGGCCATCACGTTCTGCACCCAATCGGCGGTCGAGCCGTAGGGCAGCGTCACGACGAAGCCGTCCTCGATCTCGAACGCGCCGATCGGGGTCGCGTAGGCGCGTCGGGAGCGGCGACCCTCGTGTCGGATCAGGGAGGCGGCCGCGCCGGGCGTCCCGGCGAACCGCCGCTGCACCCGGTTCGTGAACGCGCGGTTGAACCGTCGCACCAGCCGCAGCATGCGCGGTGAGCGCGTCCGGATCGCCACGAACACGAAGGCGAGGAACCCGACGGGAGCACCGACGACCACCGCGATGAGGACCCTCGTGCGTCGCTGCACGCCGCCACTCTTGCACGGCGTCTCACCCACGTGCGGCGGCCCGCCGTCGGACGCTCAGGCGGCCTCGACGCCTGACACCAGCGACACCCGCTACTGCGTCTCCTTGATGGTGAGCGGCGCACCTTGGACGCCTCGGACGAGCACGCTCTGGGAGCTGAACCCCAGCGGCCCCGCCGCGTCGAACAGCTCGGCTCCGCTCACCCCGGCACCGTGGTCGCCGACGAGCGATCGCGTGCGGATGCCGACCCACTCGCCGACGAGGGGCCGGAAGCAGCTCACGGTCGTGTCGGTGTCGATGCCGAAGGTCCGGCGCCCATCGGCCGCATCCGAGTCGTCCCCGTGGTGCCGGTGTCCTGCGACCACCGGGACGGCGTAGGTCCAGTCGCAGAGCGTGGCGATGGTGACGAAGCCCGACGTCACCTCACCCTCGACCACGGGCACGTTGAGGCGGAACCAGGCCAGCGGCACCGGGTGGCTGGGGTCGCCGTACAGGTCGATCGCGTGGTGGAACGCCGTCTCGCCACCGTCGTCGCGACCGAAGAACGGCTCGCCGAGGTCGTCGTCGACGGGTGGCGTCGGCGGCTCCGACACCGAGGGTTCCGGTTCGACCTCCAGCTCGGTCGTGCGCATCCGCTGGGCCGTGGCACGCACGCACAGATCGTCGCCGGCGAACAGTCGTGCGTCGACGACGTCGAGGCTCTTCCCTGCGTGCAGCGTCTCGGTGACCACCCGCAAGGGCGACAGGGGAGCGGCGCGGATCAGGTCGACCGTGAGGCGCACGACCTCGCGGGGTACGTCGCTCGGATGTCGCTCGGCCGCCCACGCCATCGCGGCCAGCATCGGACTGCCGTGCAACGTCCCTTCGTACCACGGCCCCTTCGAGAGAGCGGTGGGTACGAGGTGCTCGCCGTCGAAGCGGAAGAGCGCGGAGGGCTCGTCGGAGTGGACCACCAACGCAGTCTGGTGCCCACAGCTCGCGCTGGCCGACCTTGAGGCTCGGTGGTCGTGAGGCTGTGCCCGGGTGGGTGCGCCTGGCGATCGCCGCTCCAGGGCCAGCTCGGGCCAGTCGGACAGGTCCCGTCGGAGCTGGCGGTCGTGGGTCACGACGACGATCGCCGCGCCGCTGGCGTCGAACGCCTCGGTCAGCTCGTCGACCAGGGCGATCGACAGGTGGTTCGTCGGCTCGTCGAGGAGCAGGAGGTGCGGGCGACCCGCGAGGGCGAGTGCGAGGTCGAGCCGGCGTTGTTGGCCCATCGAGAGCTCCGCCAGCCGTCGACCCGCGTCGGCGGAGGACAGCAGACCGAGCGAGGCGAGCGCGACCGTGTCGTCGATGCCGCGGTACCGCAGCTCGTGCAGGTGCCCCTCGTAGACGTCGTGGACCCGACGGGTGTCGACCGACGGCGACTCCTGGGCGACGACGCCCACGCGTGCTGCGGGCGCGATCGAGATCGTTCCCTCCTCCGGCCGGAGCCGCCCGGCGAGCACGTGGAGCAGCGTCGACTTCCCCGCACCGTTCGGGCCCGTGACGAGCAGCCGCCCGCCGGACTCCAGGGTGACCGTCACCGGACCGTCGAGGCGGCCCTCCACGGCGACCCGATCGGCGTGGACGACGGTGGTGCCGGGGAGCGCCGGGAGCTCCGGCAGGTGGAACCGCAGGGGCGCGACCGGTCTGGAGACGGCGTGGTCCGCCAGGTCGTCGAGCCGCCGGTTCACCGCCCGCACCAGTGAGGGTGCACGCGTCGCTCGCTGGTGCTTCCCCGTCCCCTTCGGCGGACGCCAACCGGAGCGCAACCGGTTCTGGGCTGCGGAGAGGCCGTCGGCCAGGCGGGCCTCCTCGGCGCGGTGCTGCTCGAACTCCTGCTCCCACCGCAGCAGCTCGGCCGCTCGACCCGTCACGTAGCCGTCGTACCCCTCGCCGTAGACCCGGGCCCGCCCGTCCCGGGTCGGGTCGAGGTCGAGGATCTTCGTCGCCACGTCGCGCAGCAGGGCTCGGTCGTGGCTCACCACGACGACACCACCGGCGTGGTCCCGCAGCGCCGTGGTGAGGAACTCCAGTCCGTGCTGGTCCAGGTGGTTCGTGGGTTCGTCGAGCAGCAAGATGTCGTGGTCGGCGCCGAGGAGGCACGCGAGGCGCACCCGGTAGCGCTCACCGACGGACATCTCCGAGAGCCGACGCGTCCGGTCGCTGATCGCGGAGAGCTCGGCCAGGGCGAGATCGACCCGTCGGTCGGCATCCCACGCGTCGAGCACGGTGGCCGCGTCGAGCGCCGCAGCGTAGGCGGCGTCGGACCCGTCGCGGCCCTCCGAGAGCGCGACGGTGGCGTCCTCCAGGGCCCGAAGCGCAGCGCGCGCGTCGGCCAGCTCCACGTCGATCAGCTCGCCGACCGTCCGTGAGGAGCTCACCTCGAGCTCCTGCTCTGCGAGGCCGAGGCTGCCGACCCGGGTGACCGACCCCTCGTCGGGCTGGAGCGACCCCGAGAGGATGTGCAACAGCGTCGACTTGCCCCGGCCGTTCTCGCCGACGACGCCGAGTCTGGTGCCGGGGGTGACCGACACGCTCAGGTCCACCAGCACCGGTCGTCCGCCGCGTTCGATGCTCACCGCGGTGGCGACGAGCTGGGCGCGAGCTCGCGCTCGCACATCCACATCGATCACGTCGATGTCCTTCCTCATGGGGTGGCGACGCCGGACGGCGGCCACGAGATCCAGGGACGAGCGGCCCGTCGACGACGGGGCGCGGCGCGACCCGGGGCGCGTCAGCGGCCCGGGGATCGTCCGAGGATCAGAGGAAGATCGAGTGGATCACGTCGAGCAGCGTATCGAGCGACGATCGGGCTGAGGCGCTCAGCGCTCGATCGGCACCCACACCACGCTGAGCTGGCGAACCGTGATGTCGGCCTTCTCGAGACCCACCTCGATCTCCTCGACCTGCTCGGCCGTCGCGTCCCACTCCGCGGCGATGTCGGCCATGGCGTCGGTGAGCTCGGACTCGAGCTCGGCGAGCTCCATCTCCTTCTGCTCGACCTTGGCGAGCGCAGCCTCGACCCGCGCCTCGGCCGTGGAGGCCGACCGACGCCGCGACGAGGCGCCCTTCACCTTGCCGAGCATGGACCGGGTGGAGCGGCGGCCACCGAGGAGCGAGCCGAGCAGGTCGCCGGCACCGGAGATCCACTCGTGCTGCTTGGCGTCCCCGGCCTTCTGCCGCAGCTCTTCGACCCGGATGTTCTCGCGCTCGATCGCCGTGCGGACCGTCGACATCTTCGACTCGAGGCGGGCGCGGAGCTTGGCCGTCTCGGCGTCGGCGGCCTCGTCGGCCGCGGCGTGGCACCGGGCGAGGAACTCCTCGTGCGTCTCACCGGGGCGGGAGTAGAGCTTCAACTCCTTGTTGACCGACAGGGCCAGGGTGTTGTCGCGGTGGATGCGGGCAGTGATCGCCGATGTGGCGGCGTCGACGTAGCGCTTCGTGTCGATCGGCGCGGTGGGCAGGACGTAGGTCGCGCCCTCGGGAGCGGCGTCGCGCAGGTCGCGGTCGTCGAAGTCGACGGCGACGGCCTCGTCGGCCTCGAAGGGGTCGGTGAGCCCGACGGTCACCAGCTCGTACTCCTCGACGTGGCGGAGGTCAGCCTTCGTCTCGTCGAAGAGCAGCTCCACCCGTGCCGCGATCCCGGCGACGTAGGTGGTCGAGGTCGGCGCGCCTCCGACCTCGGGGAGCCACGGCGCGGCGGGGTCGACCCACCGCACGGGCGTGCCCTCGGCGGTGCGGGGAACCACGGCGACCTCGTCCTCGGCCAGCGCCGCGGTCGGGGATGCGGTGGACGGCGACGCGGCGGTCGGTGCGTCGGCGACGGCCGGCGGCGCGTCGGCGGGTGCCGCTGTGACCGGGGATGGCGACGCCGCCGGCGTCGTCGGCTGGCCCGGGAGCTGCGACACCTGGGCCTTGGTGAGCGGGCCGGCCAGGTAGTCGAGCGCCCAGCGCGTGGTGAAGGTGCGCGGCGCCGACCCCTTCGTGGTGTGCAGGACGAACTCCCGCTTGCCGAGACCGGCGATCGAGACCGACAGGGCGGCGACGTCCACCTCGCCCGAGCTCGCGGCGAGACCCTCCTCGAGCCGGCCCACGTCCCGTTCGGTCTGGAGTCGACCGATCATCCAGGCGCCGGCGTTGGAGATCGCCTTGTAGTCGAGGTCGACGGGGTTCTGCGTCGACAGGACCATGCCCACCCCGTAGGCCCGGGCCTGCTTGAGGATGGTGAGGATCGGCTGCTTCGCCGGCGGCATCGCGGTCGGCGGGACGAACCCGAACACCTCGTCCATGTAGACGAGCGCCCGCAGCCCGGGGGACCCCGACTGGCCGCGCATCCAGGTCACCAGCTTCGTGAGCAGCAGCGTCACCACGAACTGCCGCTCCTCGTCGCTGAGGTGGGCGAGGTAGACCACCGAGCAGACGGCGCCTCCGTCGGTCGACAGCATCCGGCCGATGTCGACGGGCACGCCCTCGGTCCACGCGGCGAACGACGGCGAGGCCAGCAATCCGTTCAGCTTCAGCGCCAGGGAGGTGCGATCGGCCGCCGGGTAGAACGTGTCGAGCTCGAGCACGCCCAGCTTGCGGAGGGGCGGATCCTGGACCTGGTGGACGAGCATCCCGAGATCGAGGCTCTGCCCGTCGGACCACGCCTTGGCCACCAGGTTGGTGAGCAGGATGTGCTCGCGCGACGAGAGGGGGTCGGCGGTGATGCCGACGAGCGAGAGGAGGCTGCTGATCAGCCCCTCGATCTCGGCGGCGATCGACTCGGCGTCGTCGGTGGTGGGTGCCGCCAACGAGCCGATGAGGTCGAGCGGCACGCCTGCCGACGACCCGGGCGTGTAGACGGTCACGCGGGAGGCGTCGGCGAGCCCCTGCACGTGCGAGCCGTCGAGCGCCCAGGAGGCGAGCCCGTCGGCCCACGAGGTGGCCGTCTCGGCCGGATCGGACCCCTCGGGGACCCACGGTGCGAACTCGTCGGGGGTGAGGCCAGGGAAGCGCAGGGCGAGGTTGGTCATGTCGCCCTTGGGGTCGAGCACCAGCGTCGGGATGCCGTTGCGCAGCGCCTCCTCGATGAGGACCACGCCGAGGCCGGTCTTGCCCGAGCCGGTCATGCCGACGATCACGCCGTGGGTGGTCAGGTCGTCGGCGTCGTGGTCGAGGCGCTCGCCGGTCCGCTCGTGCGCCGCGGGGTCGATGAGCTCGCCGAGGAAGAGGTCTGCACCCATGCGGCGAACCTAGCCCCGACGTCTGCCGGGCGGACGAGGCCGCCGCCGGTCGGCCAGGCCGACGGATGTCACTCGTGGTGGTGAGGAACGCGCGCTCGGCGGGGATAGGGAGGAGGGAGCACGCCGACAGGAGAGCAACCGTGACCACCGCAGAGACCGACGACCGCGACCAGAGCTCCGAGCTGACCGAGCTGGACGGCGGACCCCACGACATCGAGTTCTTCTTCGATCCGGGCTGCCCGTTCGCCTGGCAGACCTCGGTCTGGATCCGGCGCGTCGTCGAGCTGCGGGGCATCTCCGTCGGCTGGCGCTTCATCTCGCTGGCGCACATCAACCGTGAGCGCGACCTGCCCGAGCGGATGCGGGAGGGCCATCGCCGCAGCCGTCGCTACCACCGGATCTGCGTCGCGGCGAGGGAGCGGCTGGGGAACGAGGCGGTCGGCGACCTCTACCAGGCGTGGGGTGAGCGCTACTGGTACACCACCGAGGAGGGCGACCTCGTGGAGCGACTGGCCGCCGCCGCGGAGCGGACCGACCCGGAGAAGATCCTCGCCGACCTGGGCCTGCCCGCGGACCTGATCGCAGCGGCGGACGACGAGTCCTACGACGCCGTCCTCGTCGCCGAGAGCGACGAGGCGTTCCGTCGGGCCGGCTCCGACGTCGGCACGCCGATCATCACCTACGACCCGCCCCACGGGAGCTCGCTGTTCGGTCCGGTCATCAGCAGCGTGCCCGACGACGAGACGTCCCTCGCGTTCTACGACGCCCTGCGTGTCTTCGTCGACGTCCCGGAGTTCTCCGAGCTCAAGCGCAGCAGCCGGGCGCCGCTCGACCTCCCTCTCTTCGCCGACAGCTGACAGCGGTCCCGGGGCGGATCAGCCGGCGGTGTAGCCACCGTCGACGACCATCTCCGCGCCGGTGACGAAGCTGGCCTCGTCGCTCGCGAGGAAGGCGATCATCGCCGCGATCTCCTCGGGCTGGCCGAGGCGCCCCATCGGCGTGGCGCCGACCAACATGTCGCGGTCGGTGTCGCCGAGGATCGGCGTGTCGATGTAGCCCGGGTGCACGGAGTTGACGCGCACGCCCTCCTTGGCCCATCCGAGCGCAGTCGTCTTGGTGAGCAGCCGCACCGCGCCCTTGGCCGCGTGGTACGCGGGGCTCACCCCGGAGCCGACGATCCCGTACATCGAGCTGATGTTGACGACCGACCCGTTCCCGCTCGCCTTGAGCGCCTCGGCCGCCGCCTTCATGCCGAGGAAGACGCTCGTCTGGGTGACGGCGACGACCTTGTCCCACGTCGCCGTCGTCGTGACCTCGAGTGGCTCGGTGTCGCCGATGCCGGCGTTGTTGACGAGGACGTCCAGCCGCCCGAACCGCTCGAGCACGGCGTCGACAGCGGCGGCCCACCCGGACTCGTCGGTGACGTCGAGGTGCACGAACATGGCGGCGCCCTCCGAACCCTCGATGTCGGCGACGACCTGCGCGCCGGCGTCGTCCTGGACGTCGGCGACGACCACCGAAGCTCCTTCGGCGGCGAGGCGCGACGCTGTCGCCTTGCCGATCCCGCTCGCCCCGCCGGTCACCAACGCCACGCGTCCATCGAACCTGGCCATCTGCCGCTCCCTCTGTCGGTCTGTTCCCGTGACCTTTCCCCGAACGACGGACGATCAACGGCACGCACGAGGTGGGAGAGTGGGAGCCGCCCGGCACCGCGCCGGCGCCGTGGCGGTGGAGGGAGGCCCAGAGATGATCGACGTGCTGCGCACGCTGCGGTCGGTGGTGCGGCTCGACCGCATCGAGTCCGATCCGATCGAGCGTCGGTTGCGTCGTGCGGCGTCGGTGGCCGACCTGCGTCGGATCGCCCGTCGACGCCTGCCGGGCGGCGTCTTCGACTACATCGACGGCGCCGCGGAGGACGAGCGCACGCTCGCCGCCAACTCGGGTGCCTTCGCGGCGACGACCTTCCGGCCCCGCGTGCTGCGCGGACTCGACGCGGTCGACCCGACGGGGACACTGCTGGGCGGCCCGGTCGCCTACCCGTTGGTGCTCGCGCCGACGGGCTTCACGCGCATCGCCGACCCGGAGGGTGAGCTGGCTGTGGCTCGCGCCGCGGCGAGGGCCGGCCTGCCCTACACCCTGTCGACGCTCAGCACTCGCTCGATCGAGGAGGTCCGTGCGGTCAGCGCGGGTCGGCTCTGGTTCCAGGTGTACGCGTGGCGGGACCGCGGCCTGGTCGCCGAGATGGTCCGGCGTGCGGCCGACGCCCGGTACGAGGCGCTGGTGCTCACCGTCGACACCGCGGTTCTCGGCCGCCGCGAGCGCGACGTCCGCCGCGGGTTCTCGCTCCCGCCGGCGATCGGGCCGGGCACGATCCTCGACGGCGCCCTGCACCCCGCCTGGACGCTGGCCTTCCTCAGATCCGAGCCGATCCGGTTCGCCAACGTCGTCGGTCGTGACGTGGGAGACGGCGCGTCGCCGGTCACGCTCTCGGACTACATCAACACCCAGTTCGATCCCGCCCTGTCGTGGGACGACGTCGACTGGCTGCGGTCGATCTGGGACGGCCCCATCGTGCTCAAGGGCGTGCAGACGGTCGACGACGCCGCCCTCGCCGCCGAGCGCGGCGTCGATGTCGTGTGCCTGTCGAACCACGGCGGTCGCCAGCTCGACGGCGCGCCGGCGACCTTCCCGCTCGTCGCTCCGGTCCGTGACGCCGTGGGGGACGACGTCACCGTCATCTGCGACGGCGGGGTTCGGCGGGGGAGCGACATCGTCAAGGCCGTCGCCGCTGGGGCGAACGCCGCGATGGCGGGTCGGGCATACCTCTACGCGCTCGGCGCCGCGGGCGAGCGCGGGGTCGACCGCCTGCTCGGGTGGTTCCGCGACGACGTCGTGCGCACGATGAGCCTGCTCGGCGCCGGGACGATCGCTGACCTGGATCGGGATCTCATCGAGCTGCCCGGCGCGTGAGGCCGGTCAGCCGGCGCAGTCAGGTGCCGCAGAAGGTGCGGTAGGGACCGAAGTCGTCAGGGGCGGGCTCGGCGTAGCGCTCGAGGCCCGGCCGCGCCGTGAAGGGGTCGGCGAGCACGGCCAGGAGCTGGCCGGTGGGGGCGAGGTCGCCGGACGTGGCGGCGTCGAGCGCCTCCTCGACCAGGTGGTTCCGTGGGATGTAGACGGGGTTGGTCGCGTCCATCGCCGCGCCGACGGACGCGCGGTCGTCGCCGAGGTGGGCGCTCCACCGGTCGAGCCACTGCTGGGCCTCGGGCGCCTCGTCGAGCAGCGCGAGCGTCCTCGCCACGTCGCCCCGCGCCGCGTCCGACAGAGAACGGAACGCCGACGTGTGGTCCGCTCGGTGCTCCTGCATCAGGGCGACCAGCTCGGCAGCGAGCTCGTCCACCGCGTCGTCGTCGACGGATGCGTCGGCGGCGTCGAGGCCGAGCTTGGCCCGCATCAGGGACCGGTGCTCGGCGCGGAAGCGCTCGGCGAAGCCCTCGAGGGCGGCGGTGGCGGCCGCGACGGCGGTGTCCTGGTCGTCGTCGATGAGCGGGAGGAGCGTCTCGGCGAGCCGGGCGAGGTTCCACGCCGTGATCGCCGGCTGGTTGCCGTAGGCGTAGCGCCCGCCGTGGTCGATCGAGCTGAAGACCGTGGCGGGGTCGTGGGCCTCCATGAACGCGCAGGGGCCGTAGTCGATCGTCTCGCCGGAGATCGTCGTGTTGTCGGTGTTCATCACCCCGTGGATGAACCCGACGGCCATCCAGCGCGCCACGAGGGACGCCTGCACGGCGACGACCGCCTCGAACAGGGCGAGGGCCGGCCGGTCGGTGTCGGCGGCGTGGGGGTGGTGCCGCTCGATGGCGTAGGTGAGGAGGCGCCGGAGGAGCGCCTCGTCGCCGGTGGCCGCGGCGAACTGGAAGGTGCCCACGCGCAGGTGGCTCGCGGCGACCCGGCACAGCACGGCGCCGGGCAGCGCCGTCTCCCGCGCCACCTGCTCGCCGGTGGCCACGACCGCGAGCGCCCGGGTGGTGGGGATGCCGAGGCGGTGCATCGCCTCTCCCATCACCAGCTCCCGCAGCATCGGTCCCACCGCGGCCTTGCCGTCGCCACCTCGGGCGAACGGGGTGCGTCCCGAGCCCTTCAGGTGCAGGTCGCGCCGGCGACCCTCGCGGTCGATGACCTCGCCGAGCAGCACCGCCCGGCCGTCGCCGAGTCGCGGCGAGTAGCCGCCGAACTGGTGGCCGGCGTAGGCCTGGGCGACGGGGACGGCCCCGGCGGGGATCGCGTTGCCGACGAGAACATCGACGCCCTCCCGCTCCAACAGCGACGTCGGGTCGAGCCTGAGCTCGGTGGCCAGGTCCTCGTTGAGCGCCAGCAGCCGCGGCGCCGGGACCTGGTCCGGTTCCCACGGCACGTAGAGCCCGTCGAGCTGGTCGGCGAAGGTCGCGTCGGCGGCGAACGGCCAAGAGGTCGTGGTGGTCACCCGCTCAGGCTACGGGCGGGTCTCGGCGACCCCGCGGCCGACCGACGCGGCGAGGAGGGCCGTTCATCGCTCGAGCCGGCGCTCGAGAGCGTCGAGGACCAGGTCCAACCCGTAGGCGAACTCCTCGCCGTAGTCGTAGCTGCCCGACAGCACGTGCTCGGTCGCCAGCTCCGCCAGGTGCGGATACGCCTCGGCCTCACCGAGGATGGCGTCGGCCACCTGCGCGGCCTCCTCGCCGGTGGTGAAGGGCAGGCTGCGCTCCTGGACGGCGAACCCGTAGAGGTAGCTGTCGATGAGGGAGATGGCGTGGGCGGTCATCTCGACGGAGAAGCCCGCGGCGCGCAGGCAGCCGAGCACCGCGTCGTGGTGACGGAGGGTGGCGGGCCCAGGGGCCGTACGGGAGTCGGTGAGGCCGATCGCCCAGGGGTGACGCCACGCCGGCGAGCCGGGCCGCGCCGGCGCCATCGAGCACCGAGGCCGGGTCACCGGGCGGGCCCACCGCACGCCGGTCGACCCGATCCCGGTCGAGGGAGGGTTCCTCGTCGCCTTGCCGCACGGCGATCAGACCGAGTGGCTGCGGAACGTGCTGGCTGATGGAGGAGCGGTCCGTCGTCTCGTAGGTCGGCACCGCCGGGCCCTCGGTGGGCGCGGGGTCCGGTGGGCAGACTGCCGGCGTCGAAGGGATGCTCGCCGACCTGGGAGCCGTACTCCCCCGAGGACGCGCTCGAGCGGCTGAGCTTCGCCGCTCCCCGAGCGACCCGCCTCGATTCAGGACGGCGGGTACGGCTCGAACCCGTGGAGCACCTGCTGTTCGCGCACGTAGGCGATGATCTGGTCGATCTCCTCCTCGTCCAACCCCTCGACCGGCGGCATGTCACCGAAGTTCCAGTGGTGAGCGCGGGAGCCCTGGGTGATGGCGGCGCGGAACGACGCATCGGGGTGGTGGTCGGGCGCGTACACCTGGGAGAGATGGGAGGGGCCGGCGTCGGTCCCGCGCAGGTCGCTGCCGTGGCACGACGCGCACGACTCCTCGTACAGCTCGGCGCCGGTCGACGCCTCCGCCGAGCCACCGGCCGCGTCGTCGTCGCCGGCGCAGGCGCCGAGGACGAGGGCCGCCAGCACGAGCGCCGACGCAGCAGCGCGGCGCCCGCGTCGCCGCGGCACGTACGGTGGGTCAGTCATCGTCGTCGAACCTAGCCGCGCCCGCCCGGCCGTCAGCCGCCCGGGCACTCGCGCTCGGCGGACACCTCGTACTGCGGCACCGGCCGTGCCTCGGCCTCCTCCGGGGTCGTCGCCGCCCCGTTCTCCTCGATGTCCTCGATCAGCCAGTCCATCTCCATGATCTCCCGGCGCTGGGCCTCGCTGATCGCGACCGCGAGCTCGCAGACCCGCACGTCGTCGTTCCCGAAGCGCTCGGAGCGAGTGATGGCCAGGGAGTGGTGGGGGATCATCGCCCGCATGAACGACGTGTCGCCCACGGTCGCCTGACTGCGGTCGAGAACGATGCCGCCACCGAGGAGCAGGAGGCTCACCACGACGATGGCGATGTTGCCCAGCGACGCCCGCCGGCGGTCAGGACCGGTCGTGGGTGTGGTGGTGGTGGAGGTCGGGCACGTGGGGGTGGCGATGGCGGAACGGCTCGTGGGCGTGCCGGTGGCTGTGGCGGCCGACGAATGCAGGCCCATGGTCGTGTGCGTGGTGCTCGTCGGGGTGCGTGTGCTCGTGCTCGTGCACCTGCGCCATGTGGTCGTGGACGTGGTCGTGGTCGGACCGCAGTGAGAGCCCCACGCCGATGGCTGCGAGGAGGGCGGCGGCCACCTGGGCTGCCGTGACGGGTGTCGAGAGCGCAGACCACGAGATCAGCGCACCGATGAAGGGCGCTGTAGCGAAGATGACCTGCCCGCGCGACGCGCCGAGATCGCGTGCCCCCTTCACCCACAGCGTGATCGACAGGCCGTAGCCGGTGGCCCCGATGAGCAGCGCAGCGATCACCGGTCCGACGCCGAGCCCGGTGCCTGCGTCTCCGGCGAACACCATGCCGAGCGCCAGGTTGGCGCCTCCGGCGACCAGACCCTTGGCGGCCACGACGGTCTCGGGCGAGAGCTCGTCCAGCTGGGCGGTGACCCCGTTGTCGACGCCCCAGGCCACGCACGCGGCGGCGATCAGGAGCGCCCCAGTGCTCCACTCGGCCCCGGGCTCCCACACGAGCACTGCGCCGCCGGCGGCGACGAGACCCGCGCCGACGATGACCCGACCTCCGAGGTGCTCGCGGAAGACGGTGGCGGCGAGGGCGACGGTGGCCACCAACTCGAGGTTCAGCAGGATCGACGCAGTCGCGGCGTCGACGCGCGCCAGACCGGCGACCAGGAGTGCCGGCCCGACCGCACCGCCGGCCACGACTGCGACGGCGAGCGGCCGCCACCCCGCCCGTAGGTCGGCCAGCGTCGGTGGCCGCCGAGCGACCGCTGGTGCGACAGCGAGCGCTGCTCCCAAGTAGAGGAGGCCCGCGAGCACGAGCGAGGCCATGTCACCTGCGAGTCGAGACGCGGCGGGCGCTGATGCGCCGAAGAGCGCGGCGGCGGCGAGGGTGCGGGCGACGGCGCGGCGGTTCACGGGGCACCACCGTATGACCCATCGGAGAGGTGCTGGGGTGGCGAACCTCGTGGCCGGGAACCGGAGCCTCCGTGTCGACGTCGGAGGAGGGACCGCACCCAGGGTGTGGCGTCGGGCACGATCGGTGTCCGGCGCGGGTGCCACGACACAGGAGGAAGATGGATGCCACGAACCGGACGTCTGCGCGCTCGGCTCACCGGAGGGCTGCTGGCCCTCGTCGCCGTGCTCGGATCGACCGCCGTGATCGGTGCCTCGCCGGCCGACGCCCAACCGGTGGACCGCTGCGGATCGGCGGGCACCGAGTGGGTGCCCGACAGCGGGGCCGGCTTCGACTTCAACGAGGCGTGCCGGCTGCACGACCACTGCTACGGGATCAAGCCGCACGGTGCCGGGTCGTCGGGTCGTCTGGCGTGCGACCGCGAGTTCCTGAACCACATGCGTTTCAGCTGCGCGGCGATCCACGGCCCGATGGTGGGGAGCTCGCCCTGCCTCACCCTCGCCGACCTCTACTACCTCGGCGTCCGCGTCGGTGGCACGACCCCGTTCGAGGAGGCCGAGGTGCCGACCGGGCACGTCGAGGTCGGACCAGTCGAGCCGATCCGTGACGAGCCGCCGGCGTCCTCGGGTGGCGGCGGTGGCGGCTACGGCGGAGGCGGCGGCGGCGGATGGATCGGTGGCGGGTTCGGTGGCGGTGGTGGGGGCACGCCGACCGGCACCGTGACCGTCGGCGAGCCCGAGACCGTCGCGACGCAGGCGGAGTGACGCGGCCGGCCGGCACCCCCGCCTCGACGCGGCGAGGGTGCCGGCCGTCCTACATCTGTCCGTGGAGCACGGGGCCGGCGGGTTCGTAGGTGCGGGTCGGGGCAGACGGGGCTGCGCCGCAGGACTCAGCGCCCCGACCAGGAGCCCCAGTAGGCCTCGTCCTCGACGGCGGCCGCAGCGGCGTAGACCTGCAGCGGGCGGAACGTGTCGAGCATGACCGCGACCTCGTTCGTGCCGTCAGCCGCGTCGGCCTTGTCCGACGAGCCGGGCTGCGGCCCGTGCGTGAAGCCCGCCGGGTGCAACGAGATCGAGCCCCGACCGATGCCCGACCCGGACCGGCTCATGAAGTCGCCCTCGGCGTAGAAGAGCACCTCGTCGCTGTCGACGTTGTGGTGGTGGTACGGCACCCGCACCGCGTCGGGGTCGAAGTCGTAGGGGCGGGGCACGAACGAGCACACGACCGCGCCGGGTAGGGCCCAGGTCTGGTGCACGGGGGGCGGCTGGTGGATGCGACCGACGATCGGCTCGAACTCGTGAATGCTCAGGGCGTGGGGGTAGACGCAGCCGTCCCACCCGACGACGTCGAACGGGTGGGTCGCGTGGATGTAGCGCAGCCACCCGGAGCGGGTGCGGACGAGCACCGGGACCTCCGTGCCGTCGGAGTGGAGCGGCTCGGTCGGTGCCCGCAGGTCCCGCTCGCTGAACGGAGCACCCTCCAGGAGCTGCCCGTGGGGGGAGAGGTACTTGTCGGGGATCCGCACGTGCCCGCTCGACTCGAGGACCAGGGCGGCGACCTCGCCGTCGGGCACCCAGCGGTGCGTGACCCCGGCCGGCACGACGACGTAGTCGCCGGCTCCCACGTCGAGCGCGCCGAACACCGACTCCAGGCGTGCCGTGCCGTCGTGCACGTAGACGAGCTCGTCGCCCACGACCGAGCGGTGCAGCGGCGACGGGTCAGCGCTGCGCACGAACGCCAGGGTGACGTCGGCGTTGCCGGCCAGGCGGTGCCGTCCGGTGACGAGGTCGGGTCCGGGAGCGAGGTCGCCGGTGCGGAGGTGGCGCGGCCCGATGCCGTCGTCGGCGGCCGGGTCGGGGAGATCGACCGGCTCGACGCCGAGGATCGCCGACGGCGAGCAGCGGTGGTACAGCAGCGCTGACTCGCGCGAGAAGCCTTCGGTGCCGATCAGCTCCTCGAACAGCACGCTCCCGTCGTCGGCGCGGGCCTTGGTGTGGCGCTTGCGGGGGATGGTGCCGACGGCGCGGTAGTGGGGCATCAGCGGACCTCCGGTGCGGGGACGATCGTGCCGGTGACGGGGGCGAGCGACCCGCCACCGTCGGCTGAGCGCCAGCAGCCGGTGAGCTCGACGACGTCGCCGTCCTCGAGCCAGGTGCGGGTCGAGCCGTCGGCCAGGGTGATCGGCTGCTCCCCGGCGCGGGCCGCTTCGATGAGCGAGCCCTCCTGGCCCGGGTCGGGCCCCGAGACCGTGCCCGACGCGAACAGGTCGCCCCGTCGCAGCCCGGCGCCGTTGGCCGTGAGGTGGCAGAGCATCTGGGCGAACGTCCACCACAGGTGGCGGGTGCCGGCCCGACCGATCGGCGTGCCGTTGAGCGACCAGGCGAGCTCGAGGTCGAGCGCCCCGTCGCCCTCGGCGCGCAGCACGGGGTCGGGCGGTGGGTCCTGGACGACGCCGGCGCAGCGGGGGAGCGCCGCGAGCGGTGTGACCCAGCCGGCGATCGACGTGGCGAAGCTCTTCCCCGCGAAGGGACCGAGCGGCCGGTACTCGAAGGACTGGATGTCCCGCGCCGACCAGTCGTTGACCAGCACGACGCCGAACACGTGGTCGTCGGCGTCGTCGGGAGCGACGACCTGACCCATCGGGACGGCGGTGCCGACCACGAAGCCCAGCTCCAGTTCGAGGTCCAGCCGCTCGCTCGGCCGACGGGCGCCCGGTCCGACGAGGCCCACCGGCCGGGTGATCGGCGTGCCGGACACGACGATCGATCCCGCACGGCCGTGGTAGCCGATCGGCAGGTGCCGCCACGCTGCGGGCAGTGGCTCCTCGCCCGGTCGGAGGATGCGCCCCAGGTTGGTCGCGTGGTGCTCCGACGCGTAGAAGTCGACGTAGTCGCCCGGCACCACGGGGAGCTCCACCGCGAGCCGGTCGACCGGCACGGCTGGCGGCTGGTGGGCGAGGTGCTCGTGGACGGCGCCGTGCACGTCGTCCCAGCCGTGGCGGCCGAGGGCGAGCAGCGGGTCGAGCGTCGTCGCGCGCGCGACGTGGTCGGGCACGCCGGGCACCCCGCGGAGGTCGACCGCACGATCGTCGACGCGCGCCGCGAGGTGCGGCGCGCCCGTGGGGTCGTCGCCGACGATCCCGTAGGCGTGGCGCACGCCGGCCTCGCCGGTCAGAGGTGCCCGCGACGGGCCTGGTCGCGCTCGATCGCCTCGAACAGGGCCTTGAAGTTGCCCTCGCCGAACCCCTTGGCCCCGTGGCGCTCGATGATCTCGAAGAACACCGCGGGCCGGTCGGTGACCGTCTCGGTGAAGATCTGGAGCAGGTAGCCGTCGTGGTCGCGGTCGGCGAGGATGCTCAGCCGCTGGAGGTCGTCCCACGGCAGGTCGTGCCCGGCCAGCCGCTCCTTCGCCTCGGCGTAGTAGGTGTCGGGCACCTCCATGAACCGCACGCCCCGCTGGCGCAGTGCGTCGACGGTGCCGACGATGTCGTCGGTGCGCATCGCGATGTGCTGCACGCCCGGGCCGTCGTAGCACTCGAGGTACTCCTGGATCTGGCTCTTCTTCAGCCCGTCGGCCGGCTCGTTGATCGGCATGACGATCTTCGACCCGTCCCACACGACGGTCGACATCAGCGCCGAGTACTCGGTGGCGATCTGGTCGTCGTCGAAGTGGACCAGCTGCTCGAAGCCGAGGACCTTGCCGTAGAAGTCGACCCAGGTGTCGAGCGAGCCCTTCTCGACGTTGCCGACCACGTGGTCGACGGCCGTGAGGCCGACCTCGGGCCCGACCGGTGCCGGCGGGAGGCGGTCGTCGTGGAAGCCGGGCTCGAGGCGCCGCATGCCGCTGCCGTCGCCGTAGCGCCCACGGTCGACGAAGGTGTGCACGGTCTCGCCGTAGGTGGCGATCTGGGCCAGGCGGAGCGTGCCGAGCTCGTCCTGCTCCTCCCAGGGCTCGCGCACCGCGCGTGCGCCCCGGGTCACCGCCGCGGCGAAGGTGGCGTCGACGTCGTCGACGATCCAGGCGAGGTCGTGCACGCCGTCGCCGTGGCGACGCACGTGGTCGGCGATGGGGGAGCCGGCGTCGAGGGCGCCCGACACGACGAAGCGGATGTCGCCCTGCTCGAGCACGTAGCTGACCTTGTCGGCCACACCGGACTCCGGGCCCGCGTAGCCGGTGCAGCGGAACCCGAACGCCGACATCAGGAAGCCCGCGGTGCTGCGCGCGTTGCCGACCCACCACTCGATGCAGTCCCAGCCCCGCAGGTGGGCGGCGGGGACCTCGGAACGGGGTGCCTCCTCGAGGGTGGTCATGCGGTCAACCTCCGGTGGGTGTCGTCGTCGAACTCGTCGAAGAACGCTCCGAGCTCGTCGACCATCCGGTCGGTGCTCGGCGCGGCGAAGAGGAGCGGCTGGTACTGCGTGATGTCGTAGGAGGTGGTGCCCATGGCACGGAGGTCCCACGGTCGGATCTCCGCCTGGTCGAACACCTGGATCTCGCCGTAGGAGGACAGGAGGCCGGCGCCGTAGGCGCGCACGCCGCCGCCCTCGTGGACGACGCCGAACTCGAGCGTGAACCAGAAGACGCGGCTGAAGAAGTCGAGGGCCTCGTCGGACGTGGCCCGCAGCGAGGCGTGCCCGGCGGCCTCGTAGAGGTCGGCGAGGTGGGGGGACGCCAGCATCGTGGCGTGCCCGATGATCTCGTGCACGATGTCGGGCTCGGGCGTGTAGAAGGGCACCGAGTGGTGGCGGATGTACTGCGTCGACAGGAACGTCCGCTCGGCGAGGGCGCCGTAGAACTGCCGCGTGGGCACGAGGCCGGGGACGGGTCGGATGCGGAAGCCGGTCAGCTCGTGGAGCCGGGCGTCGACCTCGCGCAGCTGCGGGACGCGCTCGGTGGGCAGCCCCAGACGAGCGATGCCCTGCCGCACCTCCTCGCACGCGTACCGCTGGTGCAGCTCGGCGAGCTCGGTCGACACGGTGGCCCAGACGTCGTCCTCCTCGCGGCTGTAGTGCACGTTGGGGATGGGCTCGCCGGCCTGGTGGCGGGCACCGACCTCGGCGATGCGGGCGCGGCGTCGGAGGTACTCCTGGTCGTGCACCCCGGGGTGGTCGACCGGCAGCTCGACGGTGAGCTCAGCCATGGAGCCCATCGTGGCGCGTTTCACATCGTGAGACAACCGTCACGCCGCACCGGGTCGCCGCCGCCCCGCCAGGGTCCATCGTCCCACGCCGAGGGGGGCTTGCCGCAAGCGGCCGACCCGTGCTGAGGATGACCGTCCTCCTGGGCCGTCCGGTCCGGGCCGGTGAGGTGAGGAGAGGCGATGGGGGACCAGCGCGGCGTGGTGGCGCTCGACGAGGTGGGCCGGGAGGACGTGGCCCTGGTCGGCGGGAAGGGGGCCCAGCTCGGGGAGCTGCGGCGGATCGAGGGGGTGCGCGTCCCCGACGGCGTCTGCGTGACGACCGCTGCGTTTCGTCGAGCGGTCGCAGGATCAGACCGCGGGCAACCCGTCGTCCCGCCCGAGGTGGCCGACGAGCTGGCGGCTGCGCTGAACCGGCTCGGGGGCACGGCGACGAGGTTCGCCGTCCGGTCGAGCGCCACCTCGGAGGACCAGCCGTCGGCGTCGTTCGCCGGCCAGCACGACACGTTCCTCGGGGTCGAGGCTGCGTCGGTCGCCGACCGCGTGGCCGCCTGCTGGTCGTCGCTCGGGACGGCGCGCGCCGTCGCCTACCGGAGGAACCACGACGTCGACGAGCTCGGCGTCACGATGGCCGTCGTCGTGCAGCGGATGGTCGACGCCCGGGTGTCCGGCGTGCTGTTCACCGCCGACCCCCTGTCGGGCCACCGCCGCACGTGCCGCGTGGAGGCGGTGGAGGGGCTCGGCGACGCCTTGGTCTCCGGCCGCGTCGCGCCGCAGGCGTGGACGATGCGCGCCGGTGTCGTGGGCGCCCGTCCGTCCGGCGCCGCACTGCTGACCGACGCCGAGCTCGACGAGCTGGAGCGGGCGGGTCGACGCATCGAGGCCCACGCGGGCGGTCCTCAGGACGTCGAGTGGTGCCTGGACGACGACGGCCTGTGGATCGTGCAGTCCCGCCCGATCACGACCCTCTTCCCCGTGCCCGAGACCGGTGACGACGGGTTCCACGTCTACGTGTCGGTGGGGCACCAGCAGATGATGACCGACGCCATGACGCCGTTCGGGTTGTCGGTCTGGCGGATGACGACACCCCGGCCGATGGAGGTCGCCGGCAGCCGGCTCTTCGTCGACGTGACGCCGCAGCTGGCGTCACCCGCGACGCGGGCGCCGATGCTCGAGATGTTCGGTCGGTCCGATCCGCTGCTCCGCGACGCGCTGGAGGCCGTGCTCGAGCGCGACGAGCTCGGTTCGCCGCCCGAGCAGGCTCCGGGCGGGCCGCCCCTCCCGTCCGGTCCGCCGACGCCGCCCGACCCGGACCCGGCCGTCGTGCCGGAGCTGATCGCTCGCAACCGGGCCTCGGTCGATCAGCTGCGCGTCGACATCGCCGCCCTGTCCGGGCCCGAGGTGTGCGCGTGCATCCGCCGGGACCTCGACGAGCTGCGCGCCCTGCTCTTCGCCCCGGACAGCAGCGCCGTGGTGATGGCTGCCATGGAAGCGGCGTGGTGGTTGAACGATCGCATGGAGGAGTGGCTCGGAGTGCGAAGCGCCGTCGACGCCCTCACGCGCTCCGTCCCCCACAACGTCACCGCCGACATGGGTCTGGCGCTCCTCGACGTCGCCGATGCGGTGCGCCCCCACCCCGCGGTGGTCGCGTTGCTGGGCGCCCTGCGGGGCGACGAGGGGGAGGAGGTCCTCGATGCGCTCGCCGAGGTCCCCGGTGGCCGCGAGGCGAGCGGGGCGCTGCGGTCCTGGCTGGAGGAGTACGGCGTGCGCTGCGTCGGCGAGATCGACATCACCCGCCCGCGCTGGCGCGAGACGCCAGGCGCGCTGGCCCCGCTGATCCTCGGCCACGTCGCGGCCTTCGCCCCGGGTGAGTCGGCGCGTCGGTGGGCCGAGGGGCTCGAGGAGGCGGCACGCGCGGAGCGCGACCTCCTCGCGCGGGTCCGGGGCCTCCCCGACGGGGAGGTCAAGGCGGCCGAGACCGAGGCGAGGATCCGGCTGGTGCGCACGTTCACCGGCTACCGGGAGTACCCCAAGTTCGGGATGGTGAGCCGCTACGCCCTCTACCGGGACGCCTTGCTGCGGGAGGTCGACCGCCTGGTCGGCGACGGCGCGCTCGCGGCGCGGGACGACGCCTGGCTCCTGACCTTCGACGAGCTCGAGGAGGCCCTCCGCACCGGTGGCGTCGACCGCGACGTCATCGCCGGCCGGCGGGAGGCCCATGCTGGCCACCGGACGCTGTCCCCGCCGCGCGTCCTCACCTCCGACGGCGAGGCGCTCCACGGGTCCCACCGGCGCACCGACGCCCCCGCCGACGCGCTCCTGGGCCTCGGCGTCTCGGCCGGCGTCGTCGAGGGGAGGGCCCGGGTCCTCCTCGACATCGGGGACGGCATCGTGGAGCCCGGCGACGTCCTCGTCACCCGCTTCACCGATCCGTCCTGGTCGCCGCTGTTCGTGTCGGCCGGTGGGTTGGTCACCGAGGTGGGCGGCCTGATGACCCACGGGGCGGTCGTGGCGCGCGAGTACGGGCTGCCCGCCATCGTCGGGGTGGACCGTGCGACCGAGCTCGTGCCGGATGGCGCGTGGGTCCGGCTCGACGGCACGCGCGGCACCGTCGAGGTGGTCGAGGGCCGGTGACGGAACAGCTGGCGGTCGGTGGGGGTTGGACCCTCCGCCGGACGACGCCGCGGAGGTCATGCCCATGACGACAGCACCCGAGAGCGACCACCTCGCGGAGGTGCCCGAGGACCTCCGGCCCCTCCTGGAGTCGGACGCGGTGGCACTCGTCTCGACGCTGGGTGCGGGCGGCGAGCCGCAGACCACGCCGCTGTGGTTCCTGTGGGAGGACGGGCAGCTCCGGTTCAGCCTCGTCGAGGGTCGCCAGAAGCTGCGCAACCTGCGGCGCGATCCCCGCATCTCGGTGGTCGTGATCGATCCGTCCGATCCGACCTGGTACGTCGAGCTGCGGGGCCGCATCGGTCCGCTCGTCGAGGATCCGGCGCTGGAGCTGGAGCGGAAGGTCGCCGAGAAGTACCGGGGCGCCCACGTCGACGTCGAGCCGCCGGGCACCGTGCGCTGGGCCACCCATGTCGTGCCGCACAAGGTGACCGGCCAGCGCGGTCACTGACGGGCGGCGGCCTCCTCGGGGACGACGACGCCGGCGGTGCGCACGCCCGACCACCGACGGACGTCGCCCGCCAGGTCGAGGTGCTCGATCGGGGCGGCGTGCTCGTGCTCGCCCCAGGCCTCCCGGGGCAGCATCCACATGACCTCGAACTCGTTGCCGTCGGGGTCGGCGCCGTAGATGCTCTTGGTCGCACCATGGCTCGACTCGCCGGTGTAGGCGCCGCTCGCGAGCAGCGACTCCCGCGCCGCGACGAGCTCGTCGATCGTGTCGAGCTGCCAGGCCAGGTGGTACAGGCCGATGCCACGCCGCCGTGGCCCGGTACCGGTGCCGATGCCGAACAAGCCGAGGTCGTGGTGGTTGCCGGAGCGGGGCAACCGCAGGAAGGCGGCGTTGGCGCGGGGTTCGCGGGCGATGACCTCCATGCCGAACACGTCGCGGTAGAAGCGCTCGCTGCGGGCGAGGTCGGCGACGAACAGCACGGCGTGGTTCAGCCGGACGGGGGAGAAGGACATGACGGGCTCCTCTGCGTGGGTGCTCACCCCGTTCAACATCGTTGAGGCTTCAACTATTTCGGTCGGCCTCGTCCTCGAGCTCCTCGACCAGCTCCTCGAGCGTCGCCTCGGCGTAGCCCGGGTGCGCCGCCTCCTCGGCGGCGCGCTGGCGGCGCGACCGGACGAGCGAACGCACGACGAGCCCCACCGCCGCCAGGGCGAGGCCCACGACGACGACGTCCTGGAACGGCTCGGTCACGTCGAGGATGCGCTCCCAGCGGTCGCCCAGCGCGAACCCGGCCGCGACGAGCACGGTGTTCCACACCAGGCTGCCCACCAGCGTGAGGAGTGTGAACACGCCGAGGGGCATCCGGCGGAACCCCGCGGGCACCGAGATGATCGAGCGCAGCAGCGGGATGCAGCGACAGACGAGCACCGCGGTGCGCGAGCGGCGGTCGAACCACTGCTCGGCCCGATCGAGGTCCTCCTCGCCGAAGCCGATCCACGACCCGTAGCGGATGACGATGGCCCGCAGTCGGATCGGACCGATGGCGGCCGAGAGGCCGTAGAGGATCAGCGCACCGACGACCGAGCCGATGGTCGCGGCCACGACCATGCCCACGACCCACGCGTCGCCCCGCGCCGCGGCGTACCCGGCGAGGCCGAGCACCACCTCCGAGGGGATGGGCGGGAAGACGTTCTCGACCGCGACGAGGACCGCGACCCCCACGTAGCCCAGGGCGTCGACCACGTCGGCGGCCCAGTCGGCCAGGGAATCCAGCACCGTCGCGCCTCCTCGCCCGGTGGTCGGGGTGTCACCCGGGCGGAGGAGAGCGTAGGGACCGCCGGCGGAGGAGCCGTGTCGGGTCCCCGCTGCGACGTCCGTCGAGCCGGCGAACCTCGCAGATGCGAGGCAGTAGCCAGCCAGATGTCGACAAGTACCAGTCTCCTGTGGTGGGCTGCCCGGGTGAGCTCCGCCTACCGACCGGGCCAGGTCGCCGACCTCCTCGGCGTCAGCGTCGACACCGTCCGTCGCTGGTGCGACGACGGGCGGCTCCCCACCGTGCGCACGGAGGGCGGTCACCGGCTCGTGTCCGGCCCCGGCCTCGCCCGGTACCTCCGAGGTCGGGCCGCGGCATTCGAGGCCGACGGCCTCCCCGCCCAGTCGGCGCGCAACCGGTTCACCGGCGTCGTCACCCGTGTCGAGCGCGACACCCTGAGCGCCGTCGTCGAGATCCAGTCCGGTCGCCACCGGATCGTGTCGCTCATGACCCGTGACGCCGCCGACGAGCTCGACCTCGAGGAGGGAGATCTGGCCGTCGCCGCGGTCAAGGCGACGACCGTGGTCGTCGAGGTGCCGGACCGGTGACGCGGGCGTTCGTGCTCTCGCTCGTCCTGCTCACCCTCGCGTCGTGCAGCGGCGACGATGCCGACGAGGAAGGGCGCGGGACGCTGACCGTGGCGGCCGCGGCCTCGCTCAGCGACGCGTTCACCCGCATCGGGGAGGACTTCGAAGCCGCCCACCCCGGCGTGGAGGTCACCTTCACGTTCGACTCGTCGTCGACCCTCGCGGCGCAGATCGTCGAGGGCGCACCCGCCGACGTCTACGCCTCGGCCGACCCCTCCGACCTGGACCGGCTCCGCCGCGACGGGCTGGTCCGCGACGTCGAGGTGTTCGCGGGCAACGAGCTGGTCGTCGTGACCGCACCGGGCAACCCCGAGGGCATCCGTGGCCTGGGGGACCTGGTCGGCGTGGGCGTCGTGGCCCTCTGCGGGTCGGACGTCCCGTGCGGTCGCTACGCCGGCCAGGCCCTCGACCGGGCGGGCGTCGCGCTCCCCGAGAGCCAGGTCACCCGGGGTCAGAACGTCACCGCGACGCTCACGGCGGTGTCCGACGGCGATGCGGTCGCCGGGATCGTCTACGCGAGCGACGCGGTGCGGGCCGGCGACGCCGTCGACACCGTCGCGATCCCCGAGGACCGCAACGTCGTCGCCGGCTACCCGATCGGCGTCGTCGCGGCCACCGCGGACGCCGAGCTGGCCGACGCCTTCGTGGCGCACGTCCTCGGAGCCGACGGCCAGCGCGTGCTCGACGAGCTCGGCTTCCTCCCCGCACCGTGAACCGGGCTCGACCCCGCCCTCCCGCGCTCGTGGTGGCGGCCGGTCTGGTCGGCGTCGCGTTCTTCGCCATCCCCCTCGTCGGGCTCCTCCAACGTGTCGACTGGGGAGGGCTGTGGGCGGACCTGACCACCGACGAGGCGCGCCAGGCGCTCCGCCTGTCGCTCGTGTCCTCGTCGGCCGCCGTCGGGCTCGTCCTCTGCATCGGGACGCCGCTCGCGTGGCTGCTCGCCCGCACCGAGCTCCCGGGTCGTTCCGTGGTGCGAGCGCTCGTGCTGCTGCCGATGGTGCTCCCGCCGGTGGTGGGGGGCGTCGCCCTCCTCTCGGCGTTCAGCCTCCGCAGCCCGCTCGGCGGCTGGCTCCACGACACGTTCGGCCTCCAGCTCACGTTCTCGACGGCGGGCACCGTGCTCGCCCAGACCTTCGTGGCGATGCCCTTCTTCGTCCTCACCGTCGAAGGAGCGCTGCGGGGGTTGGACCCGCGCTACGAGGACGCGGCCGCGGGGCTCGGCGCGGGGCGGGCCCTGGTGTTCCGCCGCGTCACGCTGCCGCTGATCGCGCCGTCCGTCGCGGCCGGGGCGGTGCTGGCGTGGGCGCGGGCGCTCGGCGAGTTCGGCGCCACGATCACCTTCGCGGGGAACGTCGCCGGGCGGACGCGCACCCTGCCACTGGCCGTCTACCTCGCCCTCGAGTCCGACCGGGACGCGGCGCTCGCGCTCAGCGTCGTCCTCCTCGCGATCTCGCTCCTCGTGCTCGTGTCCCTCCGCGACCGGTGGTGGACGCGCGCATGAACCTCCACCTCGACATCGCGGTCGACCTCGGGACCTTCGACCTCGCCGTCGCGCTCGGCGCCGCCGGCGGGGCGGTCACCGCGGTGCTCGGCCCCAACGGAGCGGGCAAGAGCACGTTGCTGCGCTGCATCGCCGGCAGCCTCGCCATCGACCGCGGCACCATCTCGCTCGGCGGTCGCGTCCTCGACGCCCCGCCGACCACGTTCGTCCGGCCGGAGCACCGCGCGATCGGCGTCGTCCACCAGGACCACCTCCTGTTCCCGCACCTGTCGGCCCTCGACAACGTGGCGTTCGGCCTGCGGAGCCGGGGCGTCCGGAGGGCGGCCGCGCGCGACGGGGCCCGCGAGCTCCTCGACCGCTTGGGGGTGGGATCGGTGGCCTCGTCGCCCCCGACGGAGCTGTCGGGTGGTCAGGCCCAGCGGGTCGCCCTCGCCCGGGCGCTGGCCACCGAGCCCGACGCGCTGCTGCTCGACGAGCCGCTGGCCGCGCTCGACGCCGCGACCCGGATCGAGGTGCGGCGGGACCTGCGGCGCCACCTCGCCGAGTTCGCCGGACCGGCGATCCTGGTCACCCACGACCCGGTCGACGCCCTGGCGCTCGCCGACGAGGTCGTCGTGCTCGAGGCCGGTCGCGTCGCCCAGCGCGGCCCGATCGGCGAGGTCACGTCCGAGCCCCGCTCCCGCTACGTCGCCGACCTCATCGGCACCAACCTGCTCGTCGGCACCGCCGACGGGACGTCGCTCACGACCGACCGGGGGCTGGTCGTCGCCCTGGCCGAGGCACCCCGGGGGCCGGTCTTCGCCACGATCGCCCCGGCGGCCGTCGCCCTCCACCGCCGCGAACCCGAGGGCAGCCCCCGCAACCGGTGGCGGACGACCGTCGCCCACCTCGACCGCCTCGGCGACAGGGTGCGGGTCCACGCCGCCCTGCCGGTCGGGCTCGTCGCCGAGATCACCCCGGCGTCGGCCGCGGACCTGGCGCTGGCCGAGGGATCCGAGCTGTGGGTGAGCGTGAAGGCCACCGAGGTCGTCGCCTACCCGCGGTAGTCACACGGGCCTGGCGGGCGCACGGCCGATGTGGGACCGTGCGCACGTGGCCCGCAAGATCGCGACCAACCGCACCGTCGACCGAGACGAGCTCCTCGAGTTCGTCCGCAGCCGCCACCGCGTGATCCTCATGACCACGCGCCGCGACGGCACCTCGCAGGCGTCGCCGGTCAGCGCCGGCGTCGACGGCGAGGGTCGCCTCGTCGTCTCGACCTACCCGGAGCGAGCGAAGGCGCACAACGCCCGTCGGGACCCGGCCGGCTCCGCGCTCGTCCTGTCCGACGACTGGAACGGCGAGTGGGTGCAGCTGTGGGGCAGCTTCGAGGTTCTCGACCTGCCCGACGCGCTCGAGCCGCTCGTCGAGTACTACCGCTCGATCGCGGGCGAGCACCCCGACTGGGACGAGTACCGGACGGCGATGGTCGACCAGGGCAAGAGCCTGCTGCGCCTCACGATCGAGCGGTGGGGTCCCATCGCCACCGGCGGCTTCCCGGAGCGCCTCGCCGACGCCTGACCCGGGGCCGGTCCGATGCTCAGAGCGCGTCGTGCGCCGCGGCGACCGAGCGGCTGAGGCCCTCGACGAAGCCGATCGCCAACGCGTGGGCGAAGGTCGCCTCGGAGGTGAAGCCAGCCGTGACGACCATCTGCGTGCTGCCGTCCACCTCGGGGACGATCCGCACGTCGACCTCGGTCGGCTCGAGCCCGTCGCTGCTGAAGGTGAAGCGCAGCGCCCGAGGAGGCTCGACCGCGATGACGTCCCACCGGCCGCGGATCGTCCCGCCGGGGGCGTCGACCGTCACCTCGACGGTGCCGCCCGGACGGAGGTCGTGGTGGTCGACGGTCATCGGGAGCCCCGGAGGCCCCCACCACCGGGCGACCGCGGCGGGGTCCGACCAGAGCCGCCACACCGCCTCCGGCGGGTGGTCGAACGTGGTGGTGATGGTGGCGGTGCGCCGGTCGTGGTCGACGGTCGCCTCGACGTCCCGGCTCATCGGGCGTCCTCCTCGTCCTCGTGCGCCCTGTCGTCCTCGGGCGCGCTGGCGTCGCTGAGCACGTCGTGCATGCGCTCCACCCTGCCGCGCCACACGTCGCGCAGGGCGAGGAGGTCGGCCTCGACCTCGTCGAGCGCCTCGGCCCGGGCGCGCACGTAGCGGTGCCGGTGGACCGCACGCTTGGTGACCAGGCCCGCGTCCTCCAGCACCGCGACGTGCCGCTGCACGGCGGCGAAGCTCATCGGATAGGCGGCGGCGAGGTCGGACACGGCGTGGTCGCGGTGGAGCGTGCGGGCGACGATGTCGCGCCGGGTGGGGTCCGACAGCGCGCGGAGCCGACGGTCGAGGGTGTCTGATACAACCATATTGTTGTATGATAGCGGGCCCCGACACGGAAAGGAGGCGCCCGTGCGCCTCGTGCTCATGCAGTTCTGCTCCCTCGACGGCGTCACCCAGGGGCCGGGCAGCCCCGACGAGGACACCAGCCACGGCTTCTCGCGCGGTGGTTGGTTCGCGCCCTACGTCGACGAGACGTTCCTCCCCATCGTCCGCCGGTGGGCCGAGTCCGCGGACGCCTACCTGTTCGGTCGCCGGACCTACACGGCGTTCGCCGACGCGTGGCCACACATGCCCGACCTCGACGACCCGGTGGCCGCCAGCCTCAACGGCCGCCCGAAGCACGTCGTGTCCTCCAACCTGACCGACGCCGATCTCACCTGGGGTCCTGCAACCCTCCACCAGGGCGACGTCGAGGCCGCCGTCGCCGAGATCACCGCCGCGCCCGGCGCCGAGGTCCAGGTCCACGGCAGCACCACGCTCGGCCGCGCCCTCCTCCGCGCCGGTCTCGTGGACGAGCTGCGACTCGTCGTCGCGCCGGTCATCGTCGGCGACGGGCGCCGGCTCCTGACCGAGGCCGACAGCGCCCGGGGTCTGCGCCTCCTCGACCTCGAGCGCACCGATGCCGGCCTCGCGGTCCACACCTACGCCGTCGAGGGCCCGGCGACGTTCGCCACCTACGCCCCCGCCGAGCGCTGAGCTCCGGCGCCGCCCCCGCCGATCCGCGATCATCCGGTTACCGACGAGTGGGGAGGAGTCGGCGATGCCAGCCGCGTACTGGGTGAACACGTTCCGCGAGGTCCGGGATCCGGCCCGGCTCGCGGCCTACGCCGAGGCGGCGGGGTCGGTGATGGAGACCTACGGCGGGCGGTTCCTCGCCCGTGGCATGCCCGCCGCGGTCTTCGAGGAGGCGCCGATGGAGCGCACGACGGTGATCGAGTTCCCGAGCGTCGAGCGGGCCGTGGAGGCCTACGAGAGCGCCGAGTACCAGGCGGCGCTCGCCGTGCTCGGCGACGGCGCGGTCCGCGACATCCGGATCGTGCCGGCTGTCGGTGACGGCGGGGGTTGACCCCCTCATCGGTTCGTCGTAACTTACCGTTCGTGGACACGAACGAAAGCGAGAGCGGATGGGCGACGCTCGGCGACGGAAGCCGACGGGCGATCGTCCTGCGGCTGGCCGAGCGGCCACATGCGGTCGGCGAGCTCGCCGCATCGCTGCCGATCAGTCGCCCGGCCGTGTCCCAGCACCTGAGGGTCCTGAAGGACGCGGGCCTGGTCGAGGAGGAGTCCGCCGGCACCCGGCGGATCTACCGCCTCAACGCGGCCGGCCTGCTCGCCCTCCGGGACCAGCTCGACACGTTCTGGGCCCGTGCCCTCACGGGCTACGAGGACGTGGCGAACCGACCGGAGGAGACACCATGACCAACGCGACCGAAGCGGTCGTCCGCCGCTCCGTCACCGTCGACGCACCGCTGGCGCAGGCCTTCGACCTGTTCGTCGAGCGGTTCGGCGACTTCAAGCCGCGCGAGCACAACCTGCTCGGTGCGGAGATCGTCGAGACGCGGTTCGAGCCTCAGGTCGGCGGCCACATCTACGACCGTGCCGCAGACGGCAGCGAGTGCCGGTGGGCCCGCATCCTGGCCTACGAGCCGCCGGCCCGATTGGTGTTCAGCTGGGACATCAGCCCGACCTGGCAGCTGGAGGCGGACACCTCGAACGCCAGCGAGGTTGAGGTCCGCTTCACCGAGGAGACGCCCACCCGGACGCTCGTCGAGCTTGAGCACCGCCACCTCGAGCGTCACGGGCCGGGGTGGGAGAGCGTGCGCGACGGCGTCGCGGACGAGGGCGGCTGGCCGCTCTACCTGGCCCGGTACGCCGACCTCGTGGGCACGTGACCGGGACAGCGACGCATTCCTTGACGGGAATGCGTCGCGGTCGTACCGTCGGCGCACCAACGGTCGACGAGAGGGGCAGCACGATGGCGGGAGCCACCGACGGCGAGACGGCGGTGAAGGACAAGATCGGCGAGCTCCCGGCGTTCCAGGAGCTCGCTGCGCGCCTGCACCACGTGATCGTGCAGGCCGCACCGGACCTGCAGCCTCGCCTCTGGTACGGGATGCCGGGCTACGCGCGGACGAAGAGCAGCCCCGTGCTCTGCTTCTTCCGGGTGGACGACGACCAGTTCGTCACGTTCGGTCTCACCGAGAAAGCACACCTCGAGCCGGAGGAGGGCGCCGCGGACCGCCTGATCGGATCGGCGTGGTTCCTGCGCGAGCTCGACGAACCGACCGAGGCGCGCATCGCCGACATCGTCCGTCGGGCGGTGGGCTGACCGGCGCAGTCAGGCGCCGTCGGGTCGGCGGGCCGCGGCGCGCGCCTGGAGCGCCGCGAGCGTGAACCCGAGCAGCACGAGCGGCACGACGACGAGGGCGACCGGGCGCACGACGTCGACGGCCTCGCTGTCACCGGCGTCGAGCACCAGGAACGTGACGTAGAGGGTGTACGCCGCGACGAGGACGATGCCCTCCCACCGCCGGATCTCGAAGCCCTTCCAGATGATGGGCACGAGCACGATCGTCGCCGCCAGCATCACCGGCACGTCGACCTGCAGCGCGCTGTCGGGCACGGGGATCGGTGTGCCCGCCGCGAGCCCGGTGAGGCCCAGCACGCACAGCAGGTTGAACAGGTTCGACCCGACCACGTTGCCGACGGCGATGTCGCGCTGTCCCCGGTACGCCGCGAGGAACGACGTGGCCAGCTCCGGGAGCGACGTCCCGATGGCGACGACGGTGAGCCCGATGACGAGGTCGCTGACGCCCATCTCCTCGGCGATGTCGGTGGCCGAGCCGACGAGCAGCTGCGATCCGCCGACGAGGACCGCGAGCCCCAGGACGACGAGGCCGACCTGCACGGGCAGGGGCTTGTCGACGACGTCGACCTCGAGCTCCTCGATCGACTCGTCGTACTCGTCGATGACGTCCTGCTCCCGCTCGCCCCGCGCGGCGCGGATGAGCCACCAGGTGTAGGTGACCACACCGGCGAAGAGGATCGCGCCGTCGACGCGCCCGATCTCGTTGTCGAGGCCGAGGAGCAGCGCCACGAACGAGGCACCGATGAGCACCGGGATGTCGATGCGGATGATGCGCTGGGACACGGCGAGCGTGCCGATGACGGCCGACCCGCCGAGTATGAGGAGGATGTTGGCGATGTTCGACCCGGCGACGTTGCCGAACGCCACCTCGCCGTTGCCGCCGATCGCGGCGCTGACGCTCACGGCCAGCTCGGGGGCGCTCGTCCCGAAGGCCACCACGGTGAGCCCGATGACCACCGGGGCGATGCCGAACCGGGTGGCGATGGACGCCGCGCCGCGGACGAGCAGCTCCGCACCGGCGACGAGGAAGACGAGCCCCACGGCGAGGGCGACGAAGGTCCAGGCGGTCACCGGCGCATCCTTCCACTGACCCGGCCCTCGTGGTGGAGCATGCCTGAGGAGTAGATAATCTGACAAAGTCGTCAGATCGTCTGCCGCAGCAGGGAAGGATCCGTCCGTCATGCCGTCATCGGGACCCAGCGACGCCCGACCTCTCTCCGAGGTGAAGGCCGAGCTGTTCAAAGCCATGGGCCACCCGGCGCGCATCCGCGCGCTCGAGGTGCTCGCCGAGGGCGAGCGCTCGGTGTCCGAGCTCCAGCCCCTGGTGGGGATCGAGTCGTCGCACCTCTCCCAGCAGCTCGGCGTCCTCCGCCGCGCCGGGCTCGTCACGACCCGCCGCGAGGGCTCCAACGTCGTCTACGCGCTGAAGGACCCGCTCGTCGGCGACCTCCTCGCTGTGGCCAAGCGGTTCCTCCTCGCATCCCTCACCGAGACCCGCGACCTGCTCGCCGACCTGCACGCCGAGGTCGAGCCCCGGTGACCCTCCCCACCCGTTCCCGGACGTCGCTGCGCTCGCTGCTGCCGCACCGGGCGGACTACGCCGGGCTCGCCTCGACGTGGCGAGCGGACGTGATGGCCGGGCTCACCGTCGGCGTGGTGGCCCTGCCGCTCGCCCTCGCCTTCGGCATCACGACGGGGTTGGGCGCGGCCGCCGGGCTCACGACAGCCATCGTCGCCGGTCTCGTGGCGGCCGTCTTCGGCGGGTCGCACGTCCAGGTGTCCGGACCGACCGGCGCGATGACCGTCGTCCTCGTCCCGCTGGTCGCCCGCCACGGCGCCGACGCCGTGGTTGTCGTCGGCGTGATCGCGGGTCTGTTCGTGGTCGTCGCCAGCGCACTGCGCCTCGGGCGGCTCCTCGCCTACATCCCGTGGCCCGTCATCGAGGGCTTCACGCTCGGCATCGCCGTCATCATCTTCCTCCAGCAGGTGCCTGCTGCCCTCGGCGTCGCGACGCCCGAGGGCGAGAACACCGCCATCGTGGCGGTCCGTGCCGCACTCGACGCCCTGGACCACGGGTCCTTCGCGGCTCTGCTGCTCGTCGGCCTCGTCGTCGCGGTCATGGTGCTGGCGCCGCGGCTGCACCGCTCGCTCCCGGCGTCGCTACTCGCCGTCGTCGCTGCCACGTCGGCTGTGAAGGTGGTCGGGCTCGACGTGGCGACGATCGGCGCCCTGCCGTCGACGCTTCCCGCTCCCTCCCTGCCTGCGGTCGACCTCGGTGTGCTCGGCGGCTTCATCGGCCCGGCGTTCGCCGTGGCGCTGCTCGCCGCGATCGAGTCGCTGCTCTCCGCCAAGGTGGCCGACGGCATGGTCGACGGCCCGCGCCACGACCCCGATCGCGAGCTCTTCGGACAGGGCCTGGCCAACGTGGTCTCGCCGCTCTTCGGCGGCATGCCCGCGACCGGTGCGATCGCCCGCACCGCGGTCAACGTCAGGGCCGGTGCCCGCACGCGGCTGGCCTCGGTCGTCCACTCGCTGGCACTCGTCGCCGTCGTGCTCGCCGGGTCCGATCTCGTCGCCGAGATCCCGCTCGCCGCGCTCGCCGGCGTCCTCGTCGTGACCGCGATGCGCATGGTCGAGGTCCACAACATCCGTTCGATCCTGCGATCGACCCGCTCGGACGCAGCGGTCCTCGGGATCACGGCCGCGGCGACCATCGTGTTCGACCTCGTCGTCGCGGTGGAGGTCGGCGTCGCCGTCGCCGCCGTCCTTGCCCTCCGTCAGGTGGCGCGCACCACCGCGCTGGCCGAGACGCCGGTGCCCGCCGAGGTCGACCCCGAGGACGAGGAGTCGCTCCTCCATGAGCACATCGTCGCCTACCGGATCGACGGCGCCCTGTTCTTCGGCGCCTCCCAACGCTTCTTGGCCAGCCTGTCGCAGGTGGCCGACGTGCGGGTCGTCATCCTCCGGCTGCCCGACCTGCAGGTCCTCGACGCCACCGGCGCCCACGCCCTCGGTGAGATCGTGGCCGACCTCGAGCGTCGGCACATCACCGTCCTGCTGAAGGGCCCCCGGCCGGAGCACGAGCGGTTGCTGCGCAACGTCGGCGCGCTCGACCACCTCGCGTCGGAGCACCACCTCTTCACCGACCTCGACGCCGCGGTGGCCCACGCGCGGCTCCACGCGTCGGGCGCGGGGCACGATCCGACCTGTCGACCGCCGTCGCCCCGCGCTGCGTGACCTGTCAGGGCGTGGGCCGCGTGAAGACCGCCCGTGCCGCTTCGGTCGTCGTCCGTTGGGCGCACCCGTGCACGTGGTCGTTGACCAGGCCCATCGCCTGCATGAACGCGAAGACGGTGGTCGGCCCGACGAAGCGCCAGCCTCGCCGCTTCAGCTCCTTGGCCATCGCCACCGACTCGGGGGAGGTCGTGACCGTCTGCGGGTCGGGGAGCGTCGCCGGGTCCGGCTCGAAGCGCCAGACGAACGATCCGAGCGAGCCCTCGGCGTCGATCAGCTCGACGGCGGCACGGGCGTTGGCGAGGACGGCCTCGATCTTGCCCCGGTGCCGCACGATCCCGGCGTCGCCGAGCAGCCGTTCGACGTCCGCTGCCCCGTAGGCCGCGACCCGTTCGATCGCGAACCCGTCGAACGCGGCGCGGAAGTTCTCACGCTTGGCGAGGATCGTCCGCCAGCTCAGGCCGGACTGGAACGCCTCCAGGCTGAGCTTCTCGAAGAGCCGGTCGTCGTCGCCGACGGGCTGGCCCCACTCGTCGTCGTGGTAGGCGAGGAAGTCCGGAGCGCCGGCCGCCCACGGGCACCGCTCGACGCCGTCCGGCCCCCGCCAGGTGGCCGTGGTCATCGGCCGACCGCGGCAGCGAGCTCGGGATGGATGCGCGATGGCACGATCTCGGTGATCGTCGGCGTGGCGACCCCGTGCGCCACGAACGGGTCCTGGTGCACGCGGGCTGAGAGGGTCGCCTCGGAGGTCCGGCGGGCGAGGATGGCGCCACCGCGGCCTGGCACAGAGCCGACGAGCAGGAAGACGCCGTCCTCGACGCCCCGGTCGATCCACGCGGCGTGGCCAGGTGCGTGAGCCCCGGCGTGTGTCGGATCGGTGATCTCGAGGGTCACGAGGTACACGGGGTCCGGCGTCTCTGCGGTCATCGGGTCGTCCTTCCGTCGTCGGTGGTGGTGATCTCGGCCAGCCACGCGTGGAGCAGCTGGGCCTCGCGGCGCACGAACGAGGCGTCGCGGTGGACCTGGGCGAGCAGGGCGATCCCCTGGCTGCGCATCAGGACGTGGAGCGCCCGCTCGTCGGCCAGGTCCGCGTCGCCGAGGGCGGCGAACTGCTGGCGGAGCCAGGCGCGGAACTGGTCGAGGATCGATGCGGCGTCGTCGCGCATCGGGTGGTCGGCCTTGGCCAGCTCGGCGCAGAGGGAGCCGACCGGGCACCCGTGCTCGATGATCGGGGCCATGTTCGTGATGACGATGTCGATGAACCGGCCGATGCGTCCGGCCGGGGAGTCCTCGTCCTGCTCCCACTCGGCGAGCATCTCAGCGGTGCGCTGCGTGCGGCGCTCGATCACCGCCCGGAGCAGGTCGTCCTTCGCTCGGAAGTGGTAGTGGAAGTTCCCCTTCGCGATGCCGGTGCGGGCGGCGAGCGACGAGAAGGAGGTGGCGGCCACGCCGTGCTCGTAGAACTCGTCGTCGGCGCAGGCCACGATCCGCTCCCTCGTCGCCGCTGCGTTCCGCATCGCACCTCCCCGTTCGTTTCCCTCTAGGACGAGCGTCCTAGAGCGGGTGAACCATAGCTCGTCGCTGGGGCACCGCCACGACGGGATCAGTTGCGTGAGCCGATGCGGTCGCGCCGACGCCAGACGGCGCGTCCGATGAGCACGAGAAGGGCGAGGATCACCGCCACGTCGATGTAGTCGGAGTACCTGCCGACCGACTGCCACTGGCTCCCGAGGAGGTAGCCCGCCCCGACGAGGAGGCAGTTCCACGCCACCGTCCCGAGGAGGGTGAGGCCGATGAACGCCGGGAACGGCATCGCCTGGAACCCGGCGGGGAGAGAGACGATGCTCCGAACGCCGGGCACCAACCGCCCGATGAGCACCGACGAGCCGCCGTGCCGTCTGAACCAGGCCTGTGCCCGATCGAGGTCCTCGCGCTCGACGAGCGGCACCCGCACGAGCAGGTCGTTCACCCGCTGCTCGCCCCACCGCCGGCCGAGTCCGTAGAGGGCCAGGGCGCCGATGAGCGAACCGATGGTGGCCGCGACCACAGCGCCGAGCAGGTGCATCCGGTCCCGCTCGGCGAGGTAGCCAGCGAGGGGGAGGACGACCTCGCTCGGGATCGGGGGGAAGAGGTTCTCGAGGAGGGTGAGCGCACCGACGCCGAGGACGCCGAGCGCGTCGATCACGTCGACCACCCAACCCGACAGTCCGCTGAGCTCGTCGGCATCCGAGGCGGCCGCGACGAGCATGAGGGTGTCGATCGTCATGGAACCTGTGCCTGCCCCGTCGGGCGCCCGCTGGAACCCGACCGGCGGGCGGCCCGTACAGTCGGACCATGGACCGCGTCGTCGAGGAACTGGTCGCTGCCCTCCCGGAGGGAGCGGTCGTCTCCGACCCCGACGTCGTCGAGGGCTACCGGTTCGATCGCGCATCGACGGTCACACCGGGTCGTCCTCGCGCCGTGGTGCGCGCCACCTGCACCGCCGACGTGCAGGCCGTGCTGCGCATCGCGTCGCAGCACCGGGTGCCGGTCGTGCCGCGCGGCGCGGGCACCGGCCTGTCGGGCGGTGCGGCGGCGGTCGACGGGGCGATCACCCTGTCGACCGATCGCATGCGTGCCGTCGACGTCGACCCGGCGGCGATGGTCGCCGTCGTCCAGCCGGGCGCGCTCAACGCCGAGGTGAAGGCGGCGGCTGCCGAGCACGGGCTCTGGTACCCGCCCGATCCGTCGTCCTACGAGATCTGCTCGATCGGCGGCAACCTCGCCACCAACGCCGGCGGCCTGTGCTGCGTCCGGCAGGGGGTCACCACCGACTACGTCCTCGGCATCGAGGTCGTCCTCGCCGACGGTCGGGCCGTCCGTCTCGGCGGGCGCACGATCAAGGACGTCGCCGGCTACGACCTGAAGCGCCTGTTCGTGGGCTCCGAGGGCACCCTCGGCGTCATCACCGAGGCGACGCTGCGCCTGCGCCCGGCCCCGCCACCGCTGGCCACGATCGTCGCGACGTTCGACGACGTCGTCGACGCCGGTCGGGCCGTGACGGCGATCATGGGGCAGCTCCGCCCGGCCACGCTCGAGCTGATGGACGCCGCCGCCGTGGCCGCGGTCGAGGCGGTGAAGCCGATGGGGCTCGCCGCGGTCGGCGCCCTCCTCCTCGCGCAGTGCGACGTGGGGAGCGCGGACGTCGCCGCCGTCGTCGCCGCCTGCGAGTCCGCCGGCGCCGCGTACGTCGCGGCGACCGAGGACGCCGACGAGGGCGAGCTCCTCCTCGGTGCCCGTCGCATGGCGATCCCGTGCGTCGAGCGTCTGGGTGCCGTGCTCATCGAGGACGTCGGCGTGCCCATCCCGCGCATCCCCGACCTCGTCGCCGCGGTCGAGCAGGTCGCGGCGCGCACGCAGACCCGCATCCCGGTAATCGGCCACGCCGGTGACGGCAACTTCCACCCCCTCGTCACCTTCGACCCGGCGGACGCCGACGCCGCGGCCCGGGCGCAGGTCGCCTTCGACGAGGTCATGCGGGCCGCGCTCGCGCTGGGCGGGACCATCACGGGGGAGCACGGCGTCGGCAGCCTGAAGGCCGCGCACCTGCACGACCAGCTGGGGCCCGACGTGCTCGACCTCTCCCGGCGGGTGAAGGCGGCCCTCGACCCCGACGGCATCCTCAACCCAGGCAAGTGGATCTGACGCACCATCTCTCAGCATGAGTTGACTCAATCTCTGTTGACCTTTTACCGTGTCGGTCATGGACGGACCTCCCGACCTGGAGCATCGAGCACGACGTCACGCCGCGCTGGGTGACCCGGTGCGCCTCCGCATCGTCGACGAGCTGGCGACCTCCGACCGGGCGCCGGTCGAGCTGCGGCAGCGGCTCGGGATCGAGTCGAACCTCCTCGCCCACCACCTCGAGGTGCTGGAGTCGGTCGGCGTCGTCGAGCGCCACCGGTCGAGCGGCGACGGTCGCCGCCGGTACGTCCACCTCGTCCGTCGGTCGCTCGACGACCTGGTCCTCCGCCCGTCCCTCGCCCCCGGGCCCGCGCTGTTCGTGTGCACCGCCAACTCCGCCCGCTCGCAGCTGGCCGCAGCGTTGTGGCGGGCGCGCACAGGCCACGACGCGTCGTCCGCCGGCACCCACCCCGCCGAGCGCGTCCACCCGGGTGCGGTGCACGCCGCGCGCCGCGCCGGCCTCGACCTGGGGGACGCGGTGCCGCAGGCGTTGGAGGCGGCCGGTGCGGCGCCGGCGCTGGTCGTCACCGTGTGCGACCGCGCCCACGAGGAGCTCTCGCCGTCAGGGGAGTGGCTCCACTGGTCGGTACCCGACCCCGTGCCCGACGGCTCCGCCAAGGCCTTCGACGCCGCCGTCGCCGAGCTGCGGACGCGGATCGACGGGCTGGTGGGGGTCTCGTGACCGATGCCCAGCTGGCGCACGAACCGCAGACCGGCATCGGGGAGCTGCGCCTCGACCTCGTCCGCCGGCTCGTGGCCGAGGGGTTCGGCACCGCGATGCTCATCGTCGCCGTCGTCGGATCCGGCATCGCAGCCAGTCGGCTGTCGGCCGGCGACGTCGGGCTGCAGCTCCTCGAGAACGCCGCGGCGACCACCGCCGCGCTGATCGGGCTCATCCTCATGTTCGGTGCGGTGTCCGGCGCGCACTTCAACCCCGTCGTGACGCTCCTCGACCGGGCGCTCGGCACGATGACCACCCGCGACACCGGTCTCTACGTGCTCGCCCAGGTCGTGGGGGGATGCGTCGGCACCGTCCTCGCCAACGTGATGTTCGAGCTGCCCGCCGTCGCCTGGTCCACCACCGACCGCTCGTCCGCCGCGCTGTGGCTGTCCGAGGTCCTCGCCACCCTCACCCTGCTCGTCCTCATCCAGGGGTGCGTGCGCACCGGTCGGACGTCGGTCGTCCCCTTCGCCGTCGGCATCTGGATCGGCGGGGCCTACTGGTTCACGTCGTCGACGAGCTTCGCGAACCCGGCGGTCACCATCGCCCGGACGCTGTCGGACAGCTTCGCCGGCATCGCGCCGGCCTCGGCGCCCGGGTTCGTGGCCGCCCAACTGGTCGGCTGCGTCCTGGCGTACGCGCTCGTCCGGTTCCTCTACCCGCACCACCGATCGGAGGCTGCGCTGTGACCACCACCGTCCCCGAGGTCCTCTTCGTCTGCGTCCACAACGCGGGTCGCTCCCAGATGGCCGCGGCGCTGCTCGCGCGCCACGCCGGCGACCGGGTCGTCGTCCGCTCGGCCGGCTCGGCCCCGGCCGACGACCTCAACCCCGCCGTCGTCGAGGCCATGGCCGAGGTCGGCATCGACCTGCGGGCTGCCGGCGCACGCCCGAAGCGCCTGGAGGACGCCGCCGTCGCGGCCTCCGACGTCGTCATCACGATGGGCTGCGGCGACGCCTGCCCCTTCTACCCGGGCACCCGCTACGAGGACTGGCAGCTCGACGACCCCGCCGGCCAGGGCATCGAGGCGGTCCGACCGATCCGCGACGAGATCGACCGACGGGTCCTCGATCTGCTGGCCTCGCTCGGGATCGAACGCGCGACCGCCTGATGCGCCTCAGTGGGCGGGGGCCCGGTCGGTTCCTCGCCAGCGCCCGACCTGGGCCACGACGAAGGCGACGACCATGCCGACGGCGAGGCCGACGACGGCGGACGCCGCCGTGTTCACCAACCACCCGAGCACGTCGGCGAGCGGCAGGTCGTGGACGAGGTCCTCCAGGTCGTGCACGACCCCGTAGGGCCAGTGCCAGCCGAGCTCGTCCGAGCCGACGAGGAGGATGTGCCCGCCGACCCAGAGCATCGCGGCGATGCCGATCCGCGACAGCCAGGCCAAGACGATCGGCATGGCCCTGACGAGGAGCTGACCGAACCTCTGGGACCGCTCCGACGGCCGTTCGGCGAGGGACAGGCCGATGTCGTCCATCTTCACGATGGCGGCGACGACGCCGTAGACGATGATCGTGATGAGCACGGCGACGACCGCGAGGATGATCGCCCGTGACGCGAGCGGCTCGTCGATCACCTCCTTCAGCGCGATCACCATGATCTCCGCCGAGAGGATGAAGTCGGTGCGGATCGCGCCGGTGACCGTCGCCTTCTCCGCCTCCGGACCGACGGCGACGGCCGGGACCTCGACGTGCGCCTCGTGGGGCCGCAGCGTGTGGAGGATCTTGTGGGCGCCCTCGTAGCAGAGGTAGGTGCCGCCGAGCATCAGGATGATCTCGACCACGGTGGGCGCGACCTGGCTCAGGAAGATCGCCACCGGGAGGATGAAGAGGAGCTTGTTGCGCAGGGAGCCGACGGCGATCTTCTTGATGATCGGCAGCTCGCGGTGCGCGGCGAGGTTCTTGACGTAGCCCGGAGTGACCGCAGTGTCGTCGACCACCACGCCGGCGGCCTTCATGCTCGCTCGGCCCGCGGCGGCGCTCACGTCGTCGATCGACGACGCCGCGAGCTTCGCCAGCGCCGCCACGTCGTCGAGCAGCGCCACCAGACCACCGGCCATCCCGGTTCCTCCTCTCGGTCGAACGGCCGGAGCCTACGTGCGCAGCCGACCGCGAGGAACCACGCCGCTGTACGGTCCCCGTCCGTGGACCGGACCTTGGACGAGATCGGCTTCTACACCCTGGCCGGCGCGCCGGACTCGCCCGCCGACCTCTTCGACGAGGTCCGTGAGGCGGAGCGGCTCGGCCTCGGTGCGGTGTTCATCTCCGAGCGCTTCAACTCGAAGGAGGCGGTGACGCTCTCGGGAGCGGCGGCCGCGTGCTCCGAGCGGATGCGCATCATCACCGCCGCCACGAACCACAACACCCGCCACCCCGTCGTCACCGCCTCGTACGCCTCGACGATGCACCTGCTCACCGGCGCCCGGTTCACGCTCGGCATCGGTCGCGGCATCGACCCCCTCTTCGACGCCTTCGGCATCCCCCGGATCACGACGGCGCAGATGGAGGAGTTCGCGAGCGTCATGCGACGCCTCTGGAAGGGCGAGGCCATCGTCGGCTACGACGGCCCGCTCGGCACCTACCCGGTGCTGCACCTCGACCGCCGGTTCGACCTCGACATCCCGCTCGGTCTCGTCGCCTTCGGCCCCCAGAGCCTGGCCCTCGGCGGCCGGGCGTTCGACGACGTCGTCCTGCACACGTTCTTCACCGACGAGACGGTCGAGCGCTGCGTGCGCACGGTGAAGCGTGCCGCCGAGGAGGCCGGCAGGGATCCGGCGTCGGTGCGCGTGTGGACCTGCTTCGCGACGATCGGCGACCACATCCCCGAGGACCTGCGCCTGAAGAAGTCCGTCGGCCGGCTGGCCACCTACCTCCAGGGCTACGGCGATCTGCTCGTGCGCACGAACGGCTGGGACCCGGCGGTGCTGGCACGGTTCCGTGCCGACCCGCTCGTGCAGTCGATCGGAGGGGCGGTCGACGCGGTGGCCACGACCGCGCAGCTGGAGCACGTCGCGGAGCTGCTGCCCGACGAGTGGCTGGCGCCGTCGGCCACCGGGTCACCCCAGCAGTGCGGGTCCGCGGTGCAGGGCCAGCTCGACCTCGGTGCGGACGCGGTGATCATGCACGGCGCCACGCCCGCCGAGCTCGCGCCGATCGTCGCTGCGTACCGCGACCTCAGTCGCTGAGCATCGACCGGTAGAGGTCGCCGAGCGGCAGGTAGTCCTGGTCGAACGCCTCGAGGGTCGGCGGCTCCACGTCCTCCACGGCCGACTCCAGGCGATCGAGGTACCACTCCCATCCGGGCCCGACCTCGTGGGCCCCCGACGGGGCGACGTCACGCTGGGTCAGCACGAGGGTCGTCCGACCGTCGGCGTGGGAGAGGTCGAGGTCGAGCAGCCACGTGCCGTACTCGTCGGTGGCGCTGACGGACAGCCGGTGCGGGCGGTCGCAGCGGTGGATGTCGTAGCGGGTCGGTGAGCCCGGTTCGGCCTCGGCGTTCATCGTCACCGTGACGTGGCCCTCGGCGGGGTCGCCCGTCCAGGTGCCGAACCAGCGGGCGAGGCGCTCGGACTCGGTGACGCTCGCCCACACGTCCTCGATCGGGGCGGCGAGCTCGCGTCGGAGCACGAGGTCCCCGTCGGTGATTCGGCCGGTGAGGTTCATGCGATCTCCTCGTCGGTGGTGGCGATGTCGGGTGGTGCCGTGCGTCGTCGGTCGCGTCCGGTGCGCCACACCTCCGTGGCGAGCGCGTCCAGGGCCTGGTCGGTCACGGGTGGGCGCCGGCCATCGAGCTCGCCGAGCAGATCTCGCACCGCGGTGAGGGGCGCGGTGGAGAGGGCGTAGTGGCGCTCCCGGCCGTGGTCGGTGGCGTGCACCAGTCCGGCATCGCCGAGGACGCGGAGGTGGCGACTGATGGCGGGGCGTGAGACCGGGTGCTCGGCGGCGACGTCGACCACGCGCGCCGGCCCGCGAGCGAGACGCCGGAGGATGTCGCGCCGGATCGGGTCGGCCAGCGCCGCGAACACGTCCACGCCCAAATGGTAACTAGTTCGTTACCAATGTCAAGGGAACTGTTGACGCGCCCGCGGGCGCGTGGGGGCTCGGTCTGTGGGCGGTTTGGTGTCACACCCCCTCGGTAGAGTCGAACGTACGTTCGACCACAGCGGAGGCGGCACCGTGCAGATGAGAGAGAAGGTCACCGAGCCGGTGGCGGAGATGGCAGTCGAGCGGCTCGAAGCCGAGATCGTCGCGTTGGCGGGCCGGCTGTCGGCGGGCACCTACGAGCTGTTGGTCCTCGTCGGCGAGCTCGACGCCCGTGGCACCTGGGCGGCGTGGGGTGCCCTGTCGTGTGCGGCGTGGCTCGCCGAGGTCGCCGACATCGACATCGGCACCGCCCGCACCCAGGTCCGCGTCGCCCGCGCCCTGCGACACCACGCCGTGTTGGACGCCGCGATGCGCGCCGGTGAGGTCTCCTACGCCAAGGCCCGCGTCCTGGTCCCCCACGTCTGCGACGACAACGAGGAGGCACTCGTGGAGCTCGCCGCCTGCACCCCGGCAGGTCGGTTGGGCGCAGCGATCGCCGCCTGGTCACGCCGCCACGAGGACCCCGACGAGATCGACCGACGCCACCACACCCAACGATCCCTCACGTGGCGCACCGACCCCGACGGCATGGTCACCCTCACCGCCCGACTCACCCCCCAACAAGCCGCCACCGTCACCGCCGCGATCGACCACCAGGTCATGACCAACCACGCGCCCGCGGGCGCGTCGCTGCGCCAACAACGCGCCGACGCCCTCACCGACACCGTCACACACGGCGGGACCGTCACCGCCGAGGTCGTCATCCACATCCGCGGCGACCAACCCACCCTCCTCGCCGACGGCACCCCCATCGCCGACCACGCCGTCGCCGCGCTCCTCCCCGACGCGTTCGTCTCCCTCCTGCTCTGCGACACCGCCCGCCACCCCATCGACGCCAGCCCCCGCCGACGCACCCCCACCCGCCGCCAACGCCGCGTCCTCGACCAGACCCACCCCGAATGCGCCCACCCCGGCTGCAGAGCTACCCACTTCCTCCAGTACGACCACATCCAGCCCTACACCCACGACGGCCCCACCACCCTCGACAACCTCCAACGCCTCTGCGGACCCCACAACCGCGCCCGCGCCCGCGGGCGCGTCGACGGGACGGGCCCGTGAACCCGTCGGCGGTGGGGGACCGCCTGTGGCACGATCGCCCCGTGAGCGGGAGCACGGCGACGGACCAGCACCTGCGCGACCTCGCGCTCCTCCGGAGGGCGCGCGACCGCATGGACCGCGAGTACACCGAGCCGCTCGACGTGGAGTCGCTCGCCCGGGGCGTCCACATGTCCGCCGGGCACTTCAGCCGGGCGTTCAAGCGTGCCTACGGCGAGTCCCCCTACAGCTACCTGATGACGCGCCGCATCGAGCGCGCGATGGTGCTCCTGCGGCGCGGCGACATGAGCGTCACCGACGTCTGCTTCGCGGTGGGCTGCTCGTCGCTCGGCACCTTCAGCACGCGGTTCACCGAGCTCGTCGGTGTGCCGCCGAGCACCTACCGGCAGCGGGCCGACACCACCGAGGGCATCCCCGGCTGCGTCGCCCAGCAGGTGACGCGACCGGTCAGGATTCGAGAAGCGCCCGTGGCGGCGCGTCCTTAGGGTCGACCGCATGGACATCACCATCCACAGCACCCTCCTCCCGCACACCGATCCCGACGCCTCGCTCGGCTTCTACCGGGACGTCCTCGGCTTCGAGGTCCGCAACGACGTCGGCTACGAGACCATGCGGTGGATCACCGTCGGCCCGCCGGGCCAGCCCGAGACCAACATCGTGCTCAGCCCGCCGGCGGCCGACCCGGGCATCACCGACGAGGAGCGCCGCACGATCGCCGAGATGATGGCGAAGGGCACCTACGGGTTCATCGTCCTCGCCACGCCTGACCTCGACGCCACGTTCGAGGCGATCCAGGCGCACGACGTCGAGGTCGTGCAGGAGCCCATCGAGCAGGACTACGGCGTGCGCGACTGCGCCGTCCGCGACCCCGCCGGGAACATGGTCCGCATCCAGGAGAGGCACTGAGCCGCATGACCGACGTCCACGCCGCCGACACCCACGACCTCATCCGGGTGCACGGCGCCCGGGAGAACAACCTGAAGGACGTCGCGGTCGAGATCCCGAAGCGGCGGCTCACCGTGTTCACCGGCGTCTCGGGGTCGGGCAAGAGCTCGCTGGTGTTCGCCACCATCGCTGCGGAGTCCCAGCGGCTGATCAACGAGACGTACAGCGCGTTCGTGCAGGGCTTCATGCCGACGCTGGCGCGGCCCGACGTCGACCGGCTCGAGGGCCTGACGACGGCGATCATCGTCGACCAGGAGCGCATCGGCGCCAACCCGCGGTCGACCGTCGGCACGGTGACCGACGCCAACGCCATGCTGCGGATCCTCTTCAGCCGGCTCGGCGACCCGCACATCGGGCCGCCCAACGCGTTCTCGTTCAACACCGCGTCGGTGAGCGCGTCGGGGTCGATCACGGTCGAGAAGGCCGGGGCCACCCGCGAGAAGGTCACGTTCACCCGGGCGGGCGGCATGTGCCCCCGGTGCGAGGGCCTCGGCCGGACGAGCGACGTCGACCTCACCCAGCTGTACGACGAGACCAAGTCGATCAACGACGGGGCCATCACCGTCCCCGGCTACAGCATGGACGGCTGGTACGGACGCATCTACCGGGGCTGCGGGTTCTTCGACGCCGACAAGCCGATCAAGCGGTTCACGAAGAAGGAGCTGCACGCGCTCCTCCACATGGAACCGACGAAGGTGAAGGTCGAGGGCGTCAACGTCACCTACGAGGGGCTGATCCCGAAGATCCAGAAGTCGATGCTGTCGAAGGACCGAGAGGCGATGCAGCCCCACATCCGGGCCTTCGTCGACCGGGCCATCACCTTCACCAGCTGCCCCGACTGCGACGGCACGCGGCTGAACGAGGTGGCGCGCTCGTCGAAGATCGACGGTCGGAGCATCGCCGACGTCTGCGCCATGCAGATCGACGACCTCGCCGAGTGGCTCCGCGGCGTCGACGACCCGTCGGTGGCTCCGGTCGTCGAGGGCCTGCAGCACACGCTCGACTCGTTCGTCCGCATCGGCCTCGGCTACCTCAGCCTCGACCGTCCCTCGGGCACGCTGTCGGGCGGCGAGGCCCAGCGGACGAAGATGATCCGCCACCTCGGGTCGTCGCTCACCGACGTCACCTACGTGTTCGACGAGCCGACGATCGGCCTGCACCCCCACGACATCGCCCGGATGAACGATCTGCTGCTCCAGCTGCGCGACAAGGGCAACACCGTGCTCGTGGTCGAGCACAAGCCCGAGGTCATCGCGGTCGCCGACCACGTCGTCGACCTCGGCCCGGCGGCGGGCACGGGCGGCGGCGAGGTCGTCTACGAGGGGTCGGTCGAGGGGCTGCGGGCCGCCGACACGCTCACCGGCCGGCACCTCGACGACCGCGCCCGCCTGAAGGACGAGGTCCGCGCACCGAGCGGCGCGCTCGAGGTGCGGAGGGCCGCCACCCACAACCTGAAGGACGTGGACGTCGACATCCCGCTTGGCGTGCTCGTCGCGCTCACCGGCGTCGCCGGCTCGGGCAAGAGCTCGCTCGTCCAGGGGTCGGTCGCGGGACGGGAGGGTGTGGTCGTCGTCGACCAGACCGCCATCAAGGGGTCGCGGCGCAGCAACCCCGCCACCTACACCGGGCTGCTCGACCCGATCCGCAAGGCGTTCGCGAAGGCCAACGGGGTGAAGCCCGCGCTCTTCAGCGCCAACTCCGAGGGGGCCTGCCCGGCCTGCAACGGGGCCGGGGTCATCTACACCGACCTGGCGATGATGGCCGGGGTCGCCACCACCTGCGAGGAGTGCGAGGGCACCCGCTTCCAGGCCGCGGTGCTCGAGCACCGGCTCGGCGGACGGAACATCGCCGAGGTCCTCGACATGCCGGTCGAGGAGGCGCTCGGGTTCTTCGGCGAGGGTGACGCACGCACGCCGGCGGCGCACAAGGTGCTCGGCCACCTCGCCGACGTCGGCCTCGGGTACCTCCGCCTCGGCTAGCCGCTCACCACGCTGTCCGGCGGTGAGCGTCAGCGGCTGAAGCTGGCCACCCACCTGGGCGACAAGGGGGGCGTGTTCGTGCTCGACGAGCCGACCACCGGCCTCCACCTCGCCGACGTCGAGCAGCTGCTCGCGCTGCTCGACCGGCTGGTGGACGGCGGCAAGTCGGTCATCGTGATCGAGCACCACCAGGCCGTGATGGCGCACGCCGACTGGATCATCGACCTCGGGCCCGGCGCCGGCCACGACGGCGGGAAGGTGGTGTTCGAGGGGCCGCCGGCCGAGCTCGTTGCCGCCCGGTCGACCCTCACCGGGGAGCACCTCGCCGCCTACGTCGGGGCCTGAACCACCGATGCCCCGGCCGAGGGGCGCACGACCCACGAGCGGACACCGAGGTCCGGCACCTCGGCATCGGCGTCGAGGAGCGCGACGCAGCAGCCGCCGAACCCGGCGCCGGTCAGCCGGGCGCCGTGCACCCCCGGCCGTCGGCAGAGCGCCTCGACGAGCTCGTCGAGCACCGCGGTCGAGACCTCGAAGTCGTTGCGCAGGCTGCGGTGGCCGTCGACGAGCAGCGAGCCGAGCTCGTCGACCGCACCCTCCCGGAGGGCGGCCACGGCCGCGCGCACGCGCTCGTTCTCGGTGACGACGTGCCGGGCGCGCCGGCGCAGCACCGCGTCGGCGATGCGCTCCACGTCGGCCACGGTGGCGGACCGCAGCGGACCGATCGCGGCCTCGGCCGCCTCGCACTGCGCCCGACGTGCGCCGTACTCGCTCGTGGCCAGGGCGCGTCGTTGGCCGGAGTCGACGACCACGATCCGGAGCCCGTCGGGGATCTGCACCGGCTCGACGTCGAGGGTGTGGCAGTCGACGAGCAGCGCGTGGCCCTCGACGCCGGCCGCGGAGGCGAGCTGGTCCATGATCCCGCACGGCACCCCGGACGCGACCTGCTCGGCGGACTGGCAGGCCCGGGCGAGCTCGATCGGCGTCCCCTCGAACCCGAGCGCCAACGCCACCGCGACCTCGAGGGCGGCGCTCGAGGACAGGCCGGCACCGATCGGGACGTCGGTGCGCACCCGGCCCCGCCCGCCCACGGCCGGCCGCAGCACCTCGACGACGCCGGCGACGTAGCGCGCCCAGACGGGATGCACCTCGGCAGGCGGGACGCTCGACCCGAGCGCGACGACGGCGGCGTCGGGCTCGTCGTCGGACACCAGGTGGAGGGTGGATCCTCCGCGCTCGATCTCGACGACCGTCCGGCGATCGATCGCCATCGGCAGGACGAGACCGCCGGTGGTGTCGGTGTGCTCGCCGATGAGGTTGACCCGGCCCGGGGCCCGGGCGACGACCGTCATGGGACGAGCCTGCCAGGTCCGAGCGGGGCGTCCGGCGGTACTCTTCGGCCATCCGGCACCAGGGGCCCGGCGCGAGGGGAGAGGTGGCACCGTGGTCGGAGCCCGGTGGCGGCTGCTGTGGCTGGCGGTGGTGACGGTCCTCGTGGCGGCCTGCACGTCGAGCGCGGGCGGCGCATCGGGCGAGGGCCCGACCTCGGCGTCGACCACCCCGCGCCCGGTCCCCGACACCAGCACGACCACGACGGCTCCACCACCGCCGACCACCACGACGACCGCGCCTGCGCCCACGATCGACCCCGCGGTGCACACGCCGCCGCCCGCCGATCCGTCGGCGCCCGGCTGGCTGCCGACCACCCCGGACTTCGACATGCCGAACCCGCTCATCGTCCTGACCGACGAGCACTACGTGTCGTTCGCGACCCAGACGGAGTGGGACGGCGTCACCATCAACGTGCCGTTCCGCCTGTCGACGGACCTCGTGACGTGGAGCCTCCCCGGCGACGCGCTGCCGGTGCTGCCGCCCTGGGCTGCGCACGACGTCACCTGGGCGCCCGACGTGCTCCAGACCGAGGACGGGTGGGTCCTCTTCTTCACCGCTCGGCTGCAGGGGACCGAGCTGCAGTGCATCGGCCACGCCGTCGGCGATGCGCTGCTCGGTCCGTACGCCGCGTTCGACGAGCCGATCGTGTGCCCCACCGAGCGGGGTGGCGCGATCGACCCGCGCAGCTTCGTCGACCTCGACGGGCAGGCGTGGCTCCTCTGGAAGACCGACGACAACTGGGACCTCGATCGCGAGGCGCCGTCGTCGATCGTGTCCCAGCGCCTGTCGTCCGACGGCACCGCGCTCGTCGGCGAGCCCTCCGTGATCCTCGACGCCGCCTTCGGGTGGGAGGGCCACATCGTCGAGGCGCCCGACATGGTGCGTGGTCCCGACGGGCGGCTGTGGCTGCTCTACTCCGGTGGGTGGTTCAACCAGCCGCACTACGGGCTCGGCTGGGCCGAGTGCGCCACGCCGGCCGGTCCGTGCACCCGCCACGGGGCCGGCCGCTTCCTCGGCACGAACCTCCAGGGTGAGGGGCCGGGGGAGGGGTCGATCTGGTTCGACCGGGACGGCTCGACCTGGATCGCCTACGCCCCGTGGGCCCAGCGCTTCCGCACGCCCACGCCGCGCCCGCTGGCCCTCGTCCGGTTGGGCTTCGGACCCGACGGCCCCTACCTCGGATCGCCACAGCGCTGAGCCATTGCGCCGCTGAACGATCGAGTGCGCCTATCGCGACGGAAGGAACAATCGCGTCGGATACCCCTGGATCGGCCCTGCGCCCGGGTTTACGGTCGGTCCACGACGAGGGACCACAGGGGAGAGGGACATGGCTGAGAACGCCGAGAACACCCGCAGCACCAGCGAGAGCGAGAACCCGGCGATCGACGCGCCGGAGCCGAAGACCGGCGGACGGCCGCACACCAACCGCGACTGGTGGCCCAACCAGCTCGATCTGAACGTCCTGCACCAGCACTCGCCACGGGGCAACCCGCTCGGGGAGGACTTCGACTACGCCAAGGAGCTCGAGTCGCTCGACTACGACGCCCTGAAGGCCGACCTCACGGCGCTCATGACCGACTCGCAGGAGTGGTGGCCCGCCGACTACGGCCACTACGGCGGCCTCTTCATCCGCATGTCGTGGCACGCCGCCGGCACCTACCGCATCGCCGACGGCCGAGGCGGCGCCGGTGACGGCTCGCAGCGGTTCGCACCGCTGAACAGCTGGCCGGACAACGCGAACCTCGACAAGGCCCGTCGCCTGCTCTGGCCGATCAAGCAGAAGTACGGCAGCAAGATCTCGTGGGCCGACCTGCTCGTGCTCGCCGGCAACGTGGCCCTCGAGTCGATGGGCTTCCCCACCTACGGGTTCGCCTTCGGGCGCGACGACATCTTCGAGCCCGAGGAGGTCTTCTGGGGCCCGGAGGACACCTGGCTCGGCGACGAGCGCTACGCCGGCGACCGCGAGCTCACCGGTCCGCTCGGGGCGGTGCAGATGGGGCTCATCTACGTCAACCCCGAGGGACCCAACGGCAACCCCGACCCGCTGGCGTCGGCCCGTGACATCCGCGAGACCTTCGCCCGCATGGCGATGAACGACGAGGAGACCGTCGCGCTCATCGCCGGTGGCCACACGTTCGGCAAGACCCACGGTGCCGGCAACCCGGACCTCGTCGGCCCGGAGCCGGAGGGCTGCCCGGTCCACAACATGGGTCTCGGCTGGATCAGCAGCCACGGCAGCGGCAAGGGCCGTGACGCCATCACCAGCGGCCTCGAGGGTGCCTGGACGCCCACGCCGACCACCTGGGACAACAGCTTCTTCGAGACGCTGTTCGGGTTCGAGTGGGAGCTCCACGAGAGCCCGGCCGGCGCCAAGCAGTGGCGGCCGGCCAACGGTGCCGGGTCCGACCTCGTGCCCGACGCCGAGGGCGACGAATCGATCCGCCACGCGCCGATGATGTCCACCGCCGACCTCGCCCTGCGGTTCGACCCGATCTACGAGCAGATCTCGCGCCGCTACATGGAGAACTTCGAGGAGTTCGAGCAGGCGTTCGCCAAGGCCTGGTTCAAGCTCCTGCACCGCGACATGGGCCCGATCGAGCGGTACCTCGGCCCGTGGGTGCCCGAGGAGCCGCAGATCTGGCAGGACCCGGTGCCGCCTGTCGACCACGAGCTCGTCGACGACGCCGACGTCGCCCAGCTGAAGCAGACGCTGCTCGACAGCGGCCTGACCACCGACCAGCTCGTCGCCACCGCGTGGTCGGCGGCCGCCAGCTACCGCGACACCGACAAGCGCGGCGGTGCCAACGGCGCTCGCATCCGCTTCTCGCCGCAGAAGGACTGGGAGTCGAACGAGCCGGAGCAGCTGGCCTCGGTCCTGTCGACCCTCGAGCGGGTGCAGCAGGACTTCAACGGCGCGCAGTCGGGTGGCAAGAAGGTGTCGCTGGCCGACCTCATCGTCCTCGGCGGGTGCGCCGCGGTGGAGAAGGCCGCCCGGGACGCCGGGTTCGACGTCACCGTGCCCTTCACGCCCGGGCGCACCGACGCCACCGAGGAGATGACCGACGCCGAGTCGTTCGACTGCCTCGAGCCCACCGCCGACGGGTTCCGCAACTACCTGCGGCCGGGCGAGAAGCTCTCGCCCGAGACGCTGCTGCTCGACCGGGCCAACCTGCTGTCGCTGTCGGCTCCCGAGATGGCGGTCCTCGTCGGGGGCATGCGGGCCCTCGGTGCCAACCACGGCGGTTCCACGGCCGGCGTGTTCACCGATCGCCCCGGCGTGCTGACGAACGACTTCTTCGCCAACATCCTCGACATGGGGGTCGAGTGGTCGACGTCGCAGGACGTGGAGAACCACTACGACGGCAAGGACCGGGCCACCGGGGAGACCCGCTGGACCGCCACGGCCGTCGACCTCGTCTTCGGCTCGAACTCCCAGCTCCGGGCCATCGCCGAGGTCTACGGGGCAGAGGACGCGAAGGAGCGGTTCGTCCGTGACTTCGTGAAGGCCTGGGACAAGGTGATGAACCTGGATCGGTTCGACCTGCACCGCTGATCATCCCGCCGCCGAGGCCGTGGCCACGACGGCCTCGGCGGCGACCAGCGCACCGTCGGTGCGCACGCGGCTTGCGACGTCCGCCGCGCGCTCGACGGTCACCCGGTCAGACGCCGCGTCCAGCGCGGCGGTGAGGGACGCCACGCTCGCGGCGTGGCGGGACACCTCCGTGCCGATGCCCAGCTCGGACACGCGCCGGGCCCAGTGGTACTGGTCGTACTGCTGAGGGACGAGCACTTGAGGGACGCCGGCCAGGGCGGCGGCCGTCGTGGTCCCGGCCCCACCGTGGTGGACGGCGACGGCGACGCGCGGCAGGAGCGCCCGGTGGTCGACGTCGTCGACGACGAGCAGGTCGTCGGCCGGCGCGGGAGCGAGGCCCGCCCACCCCCGGTCCACGACCGCGCGCCGACCGAGGTCCCTCGCCGCATCCAGCGCGGCGCGTCCGTCCTCGGCGGCGCCCGCCATGCTCCCGAAGCCCACGTAGACCGGGGGCGGACCGGCGTCGAGGAACGCGTCCAGCTCCGGAGGCAGGGGCGACGGGGTGCCCTGCCGCAACCAGGCGCCGGTCGTGTGCACCACGGTCTCCGGATCGCTCCAGGGGGCGAGTACCGGATCGGCCGCCAGCCAGGGGACGTCACCGAGGACGTGGTCGCGCACGCCCCCGACGGACGGCAGGCCCCGGGGCCGCCCGGTGCGCGTCGAGGGCCTCTCCGAACATCGCGTCGAAGAGGGCAGCGTCGCGCGCCCACAGCGCGGCGACGTCCTCGACCGTGCCCTCGGGGATCGAGGGCGGCGCGTGTCCGGTCGAGGGGAGGACCACGGGCGAGTAGGCGACGAACACGTAGGGGATCCCGGCGGCCTCCGCCACCGACCGTGCGCCGATCTGCAGCGCAGTCGCGGCGACGAGGACGTCGCAGCCCCTGACGGCATCGTCCAGCGCCTCGAACTGCCCGGCGACCGACGCCTCGGCCAGCGCCCGCCGCTGCTCCGCCGTCGGTGGTGCGGCGATGTCCGGCGTCGGGGTGGCCGGCGGGGTGCGCAGCGGCGGCCCCACGGTCGTCACGCGGAAGCCGAGCGAGCGCACCCACCCCGCGAAGTCGGGCGGCACGCACAGGCGCGACTCGTGCCCGAGCTCCCGTAGGGCTTCGGCCAGCGCGACCAGCGGCTGCACGTCGCCACGGGTCCCGATCGTCGACAGCAACGCACGCACGTGTCCCCCTCCCGCCAGTGCGGACCCTCCGCCCGAGCTGGGTGATCGAACCCCGCCGGAGCCGCTTGCGGCAATCCCCCCGACCCGGGGTACGTTGACGGCAGCGGGGTAGGCGGGCCGGATGTCCGAGCACCGATCCGCCTGGCTTGCCACCGCCGAGCACCCGCACTTCCCTCCGCTCGACGGCGACCTCGACGTCGACGTCGCGGTGGTCGGCGGCGGCATCACCGGTCTCACCGCCGCGCTGCTCCTGCGGCGCGACGGCCACCGGGTCGCCCTCGTCGAGGCCGACCGGATCGGAGCGGGGACGACCGGCGGCACCACGGGGAAGGTCACCGTGCAGCACGGCATGGTGTACGCATCCTTGATCGAGCGGCACGGCGTCGAGCGGGCGCAGGCCTATGCCGCGGCGAACCGCGCCGCGGTCGAGGAGGTCGCCGCACTCGTCGCCGAGCTGGGGATCGACTGCGACCTCCGACGGGCGCCGGCCTATGCCTACGTGCGTGACGAGCAGATGAGGGGCGACCTCGAGGCCGAGCACGACGCCGCGACCCGAGCCGGGTGCACCTACACCGCGACCACCGACATCGACCTGCCGTTCGAGGTCGTGCTGGCCCTACGGGCCGACGAGCAGATCCTCCTCCACCCGTCGCGGTACACGGCGGGTCTGGCCCGGGCGCTGGCGGACGAGGGTGTGCACGTCGTCGAGGGCACGCGGGCGACGGGCGTCGACGAGCGCGACGACCACGCCGTCGTCCACACCACATCCGGGCGCGTGCGGGCGGCGCAGGTGGTCGTCGCCACCCTCATCCCGTTCTTGGACCGCGGCGGGTTCTTCGCGCGGATGCGCCCGACGCGCGCCTACGGCATCTCGCTGCGGCTGGGGTCCGACGCGCCGCAGGGGATGCACATCGACGTCGGACCGGGCGGGATGTCGACCCGTCCGTGGAACGACGGCGGGCGACCCGGGCTGGTCGTCGTCGGGTCCTCGCACCCCACCGGCGCGGCCGACGTCGGGCCGGACCGGTGGGACGACCTGGAGCGGTGGGCCCGGGCGCACGTCGACGTCGAGGCCGTCGTGCACCGCTGGTCGGCCCAGGACCACACGACCGTCGACGGGATCCCCTACGTCGGACGTGTGCCGATGTCGACGCGCACGTTCGTCGCCACCGGCTTCCGCAAGTGGGGCCTCAGCAACGGCACCGCAGCGGCACGCCTCCTCGCCGACCTGCTGGGGGGACGGGAGGGGCCGTGGCACGCGGCGTTCGATGCCACGCGGATCGGCGGCGCGGCGACGCTCGGCGACACGGTGAAGGGCAACCTCGAGGTCGCCGGGCACTTCGTCGGCGACCGGCTGTCGCGTGGACGGACCGGCCCCACCTGCACGCACCTGGGGTGCGCGCTGCGCTGGAACGGGGCCGAGGGCAGCTGGGACTGCCCGTGCCACGGGTCCCGCTTCGCGGCCGACGGCCAGGTGCTCGACGGTCCCGCCGTGCGGGCGCTGCGGCTGGACCCAGACGCATCGCCCGGACAGCATCAGCCTTGACGTATATAAGCGGTTCCTGATAGACCGTCGGACATGGAGGCGTTCGACGTCCTGGGGGACCCCGTCCGACGGCGGATCCTCGAGCTGCTCGCCGGCGGTGAGATGTCCGCCGGCGACGTGGCGGCCCGCATCGGCACGGAGTTCGGCATCAGCCAGCCGGCGGTCTCCCAGCACCTGCGCGTGCTGCGCGACAGCGGCTTCGCCACCGTGCGCCCCGAGGGCCAGCGTCGCCTCTACGCCGTGCAACCGGAGGCGTTCGCCGAGGTCGAGGACTGGATCGCGGGGCTCCGGCAGTTCTGGGAGCAGCACCTCGACGCCCTCGCCACCGAGCTGGCTCGCGGCCGCCGCGAGCGGCGCACCACCGACCGACCACCACGACAGGGGACGACAGGACGATGAAGGACCTCATCCAGGAGATCGAGCACGCCGAGCGCACGCTGCGGGACGGCACGCTGCCGGCCGGGGCCGCGAAGGTGGTCGTGATCGAGCGCACCTACGACGCCGACATCGACGACGTCTGGGACGCCATCACCTCGCCCGAGCGCATCCCCCGCTGGTTCCTGCCGATCACCGGCGAGCTGCGCCTCGGCGGCCACTACCAGCTCGAGGGCAACGCCGGCGGGGAGATCCGGGTGTGCGAGGCGCCGACGCGCCTCCAGGTCACGTGGATCTTCGGCGAGGCGCCCGGTCCAGAGGACTCATCGATCGTCGAGGTGCGGCTCCGGTCCGACGCCACGTCGTCGACGACCCTGACGCTCGAGCACTCCGCCGTCGTGCCGCCCGAGATGTGGGACCAGTTCGGTCCTGGCGCCGTCGGGGTCGGCTGGGACCTCGCCCTCCTGGGGCTCGCCGGGCACCTCGACGGCGTCGACATGGGCTCCCCGGAGCAGGCCGACGCCGACCCGGCGATCCAGGCCGCCATGCGGGCGAGCAGCGCCGCGTGGGGCCGGGCGTCGGAGGCCGCGGGCGTCGCCGCCGACGTCGCGGCCGGCTGGGAGCGGGCGACCACCGACTTCTACGTCCCGCCGAGCGACGAGGGCGCGACCGGCTGAGGGTGCGCGCGGGGTTACCGGTCGCGACCGGGGGGAAGGGGGCCACCCATGGCTGCTGTCACGCGCGTCCTCGATCCCGAACCGGTCACGTCCCTCGAGGCCTACGTCGAGCGCGGAGGCGGCGCAGGGCTCGAGGCGGCGCTGCGGATGGGTGGCCTCGCCGTCATCGAGGAGCTCGATGCCGCCGGCCTCCGCGGGCGGGGCGGCGCCGGCTTCCCCACCGGGACGAAGTGGCGCACGGTCGTCGAGAACCGGGACCCGACCGTCGCCGTGACCGTCGTGGTCAACGCCGCGGAAGGCGAACCGGGCTCGTTCAAGGATCGGATGCTGCTCCGCCGGAACCCCTACCGCGTCCTCGAGGGGGCGCTCATCGCAGCGTCGGTGGTCGACGCCGACCGCGTCGTCGTCGCGACGAAGGCGTCGTTCACCGGGGAGCGCGATGCGATGGAGGCGGCGATGCGCGAGGTCGAGGCCGCGGGCTGGGCTCCGGACATGGCCCTCTCCGTGGTCGGCGGTCCAGGTGAGTACCTCTTCGGGGAGGAGACCGCGCTGCTCGAGGTCCTGGCCGGGCGAGGACCGTTCCCCCGCGTGGCGCCGCCGTACCGCCGGGGCATCGATCCGACCGACGACACCAGCGCCGAGGCCGAGCTCACCGGTCCGTCCGGGCCCGGCACCGGCGACCCGGCGCTGGTCAACAACGCCGAGACGATGGCGCACGTCGCGATGATCCTCGCGGAGGGGCCCGACTGGTTCCGGGAGGTCGGCACCGCGGACTCCCCCGGGACGGTCGTGTGCACCATCTCCGGCGACGTCGAGCGCAGCGGCGTGGTCGAGGTGGCGATGGGCACCCCGCTGTCGGAGGTCATCGCGCTCGTGGCCGGCGACCCCCGCAAGGGCCGCCGCTGGTCCGCCGCCCTGTCCGGGGTCGCGAGCAGCGTGCTCCCCGCCGAGCTGTTCGCCACACCCCTCACCTACGAGGACATGGCCGCCGCCGGATCCGGGCTGGGCGCGGCCGGGTTCATCGTCCTCGACGACGGGACCGACCTCGTCGCCCTCGCCGAGGGCGTGTCGCGGTTCCTGTCGATCGAGTCCTGCGGCCAGTGCCTGCCGTGCAAGCTCGACGGCACGACGATCACCCGGCTCCTCGAGCGGGTGCGCACCGGCCGGGCCGACGAGACGGCGCTCCTCGCGCTCGACGACCGGTTGAACACGGTCACCCGAGGCGCCCGGTGCACCCTGGCCGAGCAGCACCAGCGGGTCGTCACCAGCGCGCTCGAGCTGTTCCCCGACCAGGTGCAGCGGGCGCTCGATCGGGACCCCGACGACGAGGAGGGTCGGGTCGATCCCTACTTCATCGCCCCGATCGTCGACATCGTCGACGGGGAGGCGATCCTCGACGACGCCCACGCCCGCAAGCAGCCCGACTGGAGCTTCGACGCCGTCGACTCGGGGCAGCTGCCGGTGGATCGCATCCGGGTCGCCCGGTCGGGCTCGTGAACCTGGTCCTCGTGCGCCACGGCGCCGCGCACGCCGGCTTCCACGGGGTGATCGGCGGTCCCCGCGGCTGCGCGGGGCTCACCGACGTCGGCCGCGAGCAGGCTGCCGCGCTCCGCGACCACCTGGCCCGCACCGGTCGGGTGCGCGCCGACGTGCTGCTCTCGAGCACCATCCCCCGGGCCATCGAGACGGCCGAGATCATCGCCCCGGCCCTCGGGTTCGAGACCTTCCCCCACGAGCACGACCTCTGCGAGGTGCACACCGGCGAGGCCGACGGGCTCGAGTGGGCCGAGTACGGCGTGAAGTACGGCGGGTTCGACATGGAGGCCGAGCCCGACCGGGTCTTCGCGCCGCAGGGCGAGAGCTGGAACGGCTTCCACACCCGCGTCGGCCAGGTGCTCGATCGCCTCGCCGACGAGTACGTCGGTCGCACCGTGGTCGCCGTGTGCCACGCCGGGGTGATCATGGCCTCGCTCCGCGTGCTCCTCGGCATCCCGCACCCCGGCACGGGGACGCGGATCCAGCCGACGAACACCGGGCTCACCGAGTGGGAGTGGGAGAAGGACAGGGAGCGCTGGACGCTCCACAGCTTCAACGAGTCGGTGCACCTGCTCGAGGGTGCGTCATCACAGGTGGAGGCCTCACATGACCGCTGACCAGCGGTTCGACCTGGCGTCGGCCCGTCGCGCCGGCGAGCGGGACGAGCTCGGCGCGTGGGTCGCCGAGTTCCTCGCGAGCCCCGGGAGCGACAACGCCGAGCTCGGGGAGATCCTGAGCGACCAGGACCTCTGGTGGCTCGGACCGGTGCAGGTCCCGATCGACCAGCTGCACCGCCTCGCCGGGCCGCCGGGCGATCCGGTCCTCGTGCCGGTGAAGGACGAGGACTGGCGCGACGACGTCGAGGACCTGGAGGAGAAGGTCGAGGAGGGGTGGGAGCCGCCCCCGGTGGTCGTCACCTGGCGCGACGACCAGATGGTCCTCGAGGACGGCAACCACCGGGTGGAGGGCATGCGCCGTGCCGGGGAGCGCGAGGCGTGGGCGGTCATCGGGTTCCACGACCCGGAGCACCGCGAGCGCTTCCGGGTGCCCCGCTCCTGATCGCTCAGTGCCCGGCGCTCTCCTGCGCCTTGGCCGCCAGTCGGGCCGCAGCCACCATGAAGCCGAAGCCGGCGCCTCCCCAGATGCCGACGAAGAGACCGACGCCCAGTGCCCCGGCCACCTCCTCCCCGAGCACGACGCCGATCGCCGTGACGGCGACCGTGACCAGCACGAGCCCCGACACGGTGGCCAGTGCTGTGCTGACGACCGGCGAGCGCGTCGATGACGGGGTGAGCAGGGTGTCGGACATCGATCCTCCTGGGGTTTTCTACAGCAAACACTACAAAAAAGGGACGGCCATGGCGAGCCGGCGCTAGCGTCCGGCCTTCGATGGGTGGAGAGCACGGTGGTCGCCCGACCACAGCGTCGGCGTGGCGGCTACCGCTCGGCGTCCGTGCCGTCCTCGGCGTCGTCGCGGTCCTGATCGGCGGCTGGCTCCTCCCGCGGCCGGTGGCGGCCTTGGCGGTGGTCGTGTGGCTCCTCTCCGCTGCGCTGGTGGTCCAGGGCCTGCGGCTGCTGCTCGCCGCGCGGTCGCACGCCGCCCTCGCCGCTCCGTCCGCGGCCGCCCTCGTCGTCGGCGGTGCGGGCATGGCGTGGCCCGAGCACGCCGTCCGCGTGCTGGCCGTCGTCGTCCCCCTCGCCGTCATCGGCGCCGGGATCGCCGCGATCGTCCGCCGGCGTGGGACCACGCGCCCCGTGCGGGCATCGGCGGTGGCGGCGGGGCTCGCCGCGATCCTCCTCGGTGGCGTGGCCCTGCGCTGGCCGGACCTCACCGCCGTGGGCATCGGGGTGCTCGGGGCGATCCTGCTGGTCGTCGGCGGCGTGCGGGAGCTGGTGGCGGCGGCCGGGCTCGTCCCGCCCCGGCCCGGGCGTCGGGTGCTCCGGGTCGCGGCGCCCGTCGGCGCCGTCGTGTCGCTCGTCGTCGCCGTGGCGCTCGCCGGGGCCTCCGTCGTGCTCCACCGGGGTGAGCCCACTGTCCCCTCCTTCTACGCCACGCCCGACGACGTCCCCGACGAGGCCGGTCGCCTCGTGCGCGTCGAGCCGTACCTCGACGTGCCGGCCGGCGCCGAGGGGTGGCGGATCCTCTACACGACGACGGGCATCGGCGGTCGCCCCGCGCTCTCGAGCGGCGTCGTCGTCGCGCCGATCGAGCGGCAGGGTGCCCGACCCGTCGTCACGTGGGCGCACGGGTCGACAGGTGTGGACCGGACCTGCGCCCCGTCGCTGCTCGACGAGGGGCTGGAGGCCGGCGCGTTCTTCCTCGACGAGGAGGTCGTCGACCAGGGCTGGGTCCTCGTCGCCTCGGACTACGTGGGTCTGGGCACCGAGGGCCCGCACCCCTACCTGGTGGGCGGGGCCACCGCCCCGGCCGTGCTCGACGCCGTCCGTGCCGCGCGTGAGCTGGACGGGCTCGACCTGGCCGACGAGACGGTGGTGTGGGGCCACTCCCAGGGGGGTGCTGTGGCGCTGTGGACCGGTCAGGACGGGCCCGGCGACGCCGACGAGCTCGGCGTCGTGGGCATCGCCGCCCTGGCACCGGTGTCGGACGTCGGCGACATGGTCGACGTGCTCGACGTGACCTCTGGCGGGAGCATCTTCGCCGCCTACGTCGTGACCGGGTACGACGCGGCCTACGACGACGTCGTCCGCGACGACCACGTGGTGCCGACCGGGCGCCTGGTCGTCGACGGCCTGGCCGGCCGGTGCCTGGCCGAGCCGCAGATCGCCGTGTCGGCCATCACGTCGCTCGCCACCGAGATGACGCCGTTCACCGGCGTGGGGGAGGGGACGCTGGCCGCCCGGCTGGCCGAGAACGTCCCCGACGGCCCCTACGACGTGCCGCTGCTCGTCGCGCAGGGAGGCGTCGACCTGCTCGTGCGCACCGACATGCAGGAGCGCTTCGTCGCCCGGCTCTGCGCCCAGGGCGAGGACGTCGAGCTGCGCACCTACGAGGGACTCGGCCACGTGGCGCTCGTCGAGGAGCCCTCGCCCCTCGTGCCCGACCTCCTCCGGTGGACCGCGGCCCGGTTCGAGGGAGAACCGACCGACGCGGCCTGCGGGCCGTGACGTTCACGACCCGACGAGGACCTCGGATCCCGAGCGGCGCCGCTCGTGCTCGTGCAGCTCGGCCACGTCGCCTCGACGTGCCCGCCACTCGCCCCACAGCTTGAGGCAGGCGGGCTGGATGAGGATGGCGGCGACGAACGAGTAGAGGATCGTGATCGCCACGATCATCCCGAACTGGCGCATGGGGACGAGCGACGCGAACACCAGGACGCCGAAACCGGCGGCCGTCGTGAACGCCGAACCGGCCATCGCCCCGCCGGTGTGGGTGGCGGTCATGCGGATCGCCTCGTCGATGGTGTCGTAGCGGCGGCGATCCTCGAGGAAGCGGTGCGTGACGTGGATGCCGAACGGCACGCCGATGCCGATGCCGATGCTCGCGACCATGGCGGTCAGCACGTTGAAGCTGATGTCGAGCACCCACATCGTGCCGAGCACCCAGCTGACGACGGCGAGCGAGGGGATCATCGTGATGACGCCGAGGAGCGGCTTGCGCTCCTTGATGCCGTAGTAGGTGACGAGCAGCAGCAGGGCGGCGACGAGCGTGATGACGATGCCCTGGGTCTGGCTCGCCGTGAGCGCGTCGAGCGATTCCTCGAGGACGAGCGGCTCCGACGTGATCGTCGCCGTCAGACCGGCCTCCTCGAGCGGCGCCACCGCGGTCCGGAGCAGGGACTCGAGCTCACCGGCGCGGTCCTGTCCGGCGTTGGAGGCGATGACGAGCACGCCTGCGTCGTCGTCGGGGCCGAGCACGCTGACGGCGCGCGCCGGCAGCTCCGAGCGGACGAGCTCGTACAGCCCGGCCACGTCGGCGGCCTCGGTGAAGCCCGCCTCCGGCGCGTAGCCCAGGTCGGCCACCGCCCCGGCGGTGTCCGGATCGGCGGCCAGCTCGGCCACGAGCGCGGCGGGGGAGCTGACCTGCGCGGCGTCGCCGGTGGTGCGGACCAGGTCGGTCCCCGAGAGGTCGCGGGCGACGGTGAGCATCGCGTCGGCCGCCGCGGGGGTGGCGAGGTCGCCGTCGAGGACGACGAAGGTCGTCTCGGTCAGCTCGCCGCCGAAGCGATCGGCGATGCGGTCGATGAGCCGGCCGATCGCGGAGTCCGAGGGGATGAAGTCGTCCTGGGAGAACGTCGTCGTCACCTGGGTCGCGGCGACCGTGGCGAGGAGGCTCACCGCGAGGGCGACGCCGAGCGCGGCCTTCGGTGCGCGCTCGGCCACGACCGCGGCGCGGCCGCTCAGCAGCGCGAGCGCGCCCGGCCCGCGGTGCGCCTCGGCGACGGCCTCGGCGGAGGTCGCTGCCCGACGGGACCGCCGGGCGTCGAGGAGGTTCCGCGCCGCCGGGACGAGCATCGCCATGACGACGAAGGCGGAGATGACCCCGACCGCCACGAACACGCCGAAGTCGGCGATCGGCGGCAGGGGCGACGCCAGGTTGGTGAGGAAGCCGACGACCGAGGTGGTGGTGGCGAGCACCAGGGCGCCGCCGACGGTGCGCACGGCCATCGCCGCGGCCGCCGGAGGCCGCTCGCCGTGGCGCTGCTCCTCCCGGTACCGCGACGTCAGGTGGATGGCGTAGTCGATGCCGAGGCCGACGATGAGCACCGGCACGATGAGCGAGATCTGCGAGAACGGGCCGACGAGCCCGAGACCGTCGGGGCCGAGGATGACCCCGATCCCGAACGTCCACGTGATCGACACGACGAGGCCGACGAGGCCGAGCAGCACGTCGCTCACCGACCGGAACTGGAACAGCAGGATGCCGATGATGAGCAGGAACGACAGCCCGAGCAGACGGGGCATCTCCTCCTCAGAACCCGTCTGGAGCGCCGAGGAGAGGACGTACTGGTTGTAGGGGTCGACGTCGATCCCGTCCACGTCGACCTGGGCGTCGATCGCGTCAGCCAGCGTCGTCGACGCCTCGAGCGCCTCCTCCTCGGTCAGGTCGATGGGCAGGTCCACGACGACGAGCCCGGCGGTCACGGTGCCGGCCTCGAGGTCGGCATCGGTCGACAGGAGGGAACCGGCCCGGTCGCCGGCCTGGTCGAACGACGACACCGGGGCGACGCGGTCGCCGAGGTCCACGCCCGACCCCTCGATCGCCTCGCGCACCTGGCGTGCGGCCTCGAGGCCGTCGGGGCCGAGCACGTTGCCGCCCTCGCCGGCGTCGACGAGGACCTGGAGCGACGCGCCACCGGCTCCGAACTCCTCCTGCACCCGGTCGAGCGCCGCGGCGGCCTCGGAGTCGGGCGCGAAGGCGGTCAGCTCGCTGTCGCTCTGGGCGCCGCCGGCGAAGGCGCCGAGGACGATGGTGAGGGCGAGGAGGCCGACGAGCACGCGACCCGGGCGCGCCTCGGCGAGTCGGGCGAGGATCCCGAGGACGGTGTTCACAGCAGCGCCTCCCCGGCCGGGAGGTCGGCGTCGAGCACGTCCTCCGCCGCGATGTCGCCCTGCCGTGGGCCGCGCAGCACGAGGTAGCCGAGGGTCGCGGCGGCGACGCCCACGCCGAACCACATCGAGAGCTGCCACCCGTCCACCAGCGCCGACTGCGCGGCCTGGAGGATCCGGGGTGCGTCGCCCCCGAGCGCGGGTGCTGCGCCGAACGCCGCGCCGATGCCCTCCTCGACCTCGTGGGCGAGCTCGGCGGAGAGGCCGACGGTCGCGTCCGACACGCTCGACCGGTAGCCGGCGGACACGACCGAACCGAGCAGGGCGATGCCGATGGCGCCGCCGAGCTCCCGCACGGTGTCGTTGAGCGCCGAGGCCACCCCCTGCTTGGTGACGGGCAGCGACTCGGTGATGATCGTCGTCGCCGGGCTCATGCACAGGCCGATGCCGACGGAGAGCACGAGCAGGCCCGGGAGGACCGACATGTAGCCGCCCTCGGCCGAGACGAGCAGGGCGAGGAGCGCGAGTCCGAGGGCGAAGAGGCCGACGCCGATCGAGAGGATCGTGCGGAAGCCGATCCTGCTCGCGAGCACGGGGGCCGCCGCCGAGAGGGGCATCATCACGAGCACCATCGGGAGCATGGCCGTGGCGGCCTTGAGCGCCGAGTAGCCGAGCACCGCCTGGGTGAACTGCGGCAGCACGAGGAAGACGCCGAACATCACGGCGAACACGACGAGGAGGGTCAGCGACCCGGCCGCGAGTCCGCGGTGCGAGAACAGCCGGACGTCGAGGAGCGGCTGGTCCTGGCGGAGCTCCCAGACGACGAAGGCCGCGAGCCCGAGGAGGCCGGCGGTCATGCCGAGCATCGTCAGCGGATCACCCCAGCCGCGCTCGGGGCCCTCGTGGATCCCGAGGACGAGACCGCCGATGGCGACCGCCGACACGATCGAGCCGACGGCGTCGAAGCGCCCCTCGTGCACCTCCTTCGAGTCGTCGACCGCGGGGACCGTGAGCACGAACGACGTCACGGCGAGGACCGCCGGCATGGCGAAGAGCCACGGCCAGGTCAGGTAGTCGACGATGAACGACGAGACGAACAGGCCGATGATGCCGCCGGCGCCGGCGAAGCCGGCCCAGATGCCGATGGCCTTGGCCCGCTCGTCGGGCGGGAAGCTCGACGTGATCACCGACAGGGTGACCGGCATGATCATCGCCGCCGCGACGCCGGCGAGGACCCGCGCCGCGAGGAGGATCGTGGTCGAGTCCGCCATGCCGCCCATGAGGTTGGCGGTGGCGAAGAGGCCGAGGCCGGCGAGCAGCACGGGCTTGCGTCCCCACCGGTCGCCGATGGCGCCGACGGGCAGCAGGAGCGCGGCGAGGGCCATCGTGTAGCCGTTGATGATCCAGAGCAGGTCGTTCTGCGACGCCTGGAGGTCGAGGGCCAGGTCCTGCTGGGCGACGTTGAGGCCCGACACCGACGCCACGACGGCGACGAGGGCGGCGCACATGGCGACGAGGATCTGGCGCTGGCGTCGGGGGTCGGTGACCAGCGCGTGGTGCGCCTCGGCCTCGGCGGGCGGGGTGGCGGTCATGGGGCGGGGTTCCTCGGTGGAGTGATGTGAAACAGGACGGTACTGTACGATTTCTCGGCCGACGACGGAAGGGTGCGGAGGTGCGACATCGGTCACGGGTAACGTCGGGCGTCACCATGGACGTCCGCGTCGCGCGCACCCGCAGCAACGTGCTCCGTGCCGCCACCGAGCTGCTCGTGGAGGGCGGACCGGGCGCGGTGACGATCGACGCGGTCGTGGCTCGCTCGGGTGTGGCCCGCTCCACGATCTACCGCCACTGGGAGAGCCGCGACGAGGTGCTCTTCGACGTCATCGAGTCCTGCGCCCCCGAGGTCGACCCTCCCGGCGACGAGCTCGACTTCGAGGCCGCCCTGCGGGCCCTCGTCGACCAGGTGCGGCGGATGTCGAACGACCCCGAGTGGGCGCGCATCCTCCCCGCGCTGCTCACGTTGCGCTCGCAGCAGCACGACCTCGCCGACCTCGAGCGGCGGTTGGAGGAGCGCCAGAAGGAGGCGCTCGGTGCCGTGCTGCAGCGGGGCATCGACGCCGGGAGCCTGCCCGCCGACGTCGACGTCGAACAGGCCGGCGCCCTCCTCATCGGGCCGCTCGTGTTCGCCATGCTGATGGACCGACCGGCGATCGACGACGACTTCTGCGACCTCGTCGTCACCGGCTTCCTCTCCGGCTACGCCTCCCGCCACGCCTCGCGCGCCACCCACGCCCGGTAGGTGTCGAGGCCGAGCGCCTCGACCAACCCCGACGTCTGGCTCGCCTGGGCGCGGAGGGCGCCGACCTTGCGGTCGAGCAGCTCGTCGTCGAGGTGCACGTCGAGGGCGAGCTCGTGCTCCGGCGTGATCGGCGGACCCGACTCGTGGATCGGCGCGTTCACCTCGGCGAACTCGGCGGCCCAGTCCGGGGTGGTCGTGGCGTGGAGCACGCGGCAGCGGGCCCCGGTGGCGGCGACCGCCGCCTCGGCCCAACGACCGACGACGACGTGGTCGAGGTGGCCGGTCATCCCGTCGGGGCCGAAGGTGAGGATGGTGTCGGGGCGGACCCGCCGGACGACCTCGGTGATCAGCGCGACGCCGTCGGCGTCGTCGACCGTGGGCAGCCCTCCGTCGGGCAGCCCGAGGATCGTGTGGTCCTCGATGCCGAGGATGCCGAGCGCGGCGTGCAGCTCCTCGGCACGGATCGTCGCCAGGCGCTCCGGGGGCCAGCGCCGCGGGTCGGCGGACTCGCCGGCCTCGCCGGCGGTGGCGGTCACGCACGCGACGCGGTGTCCGGCGGCGAGGGCCGCCATCGCCGTGCCGGCCATCAGGTAGCTCTCGTCGTCGGGGTGGGCCCAGACGCCGAGCACCGTGCCGAGCTCGGCCGGGTCGCGTCGGACGGTCACGTCGCCCCCTCGTCGTGTCCGTGCTCGCTGAGCACGCCCCGGTAGAAGGCGACGGCGTCGGCGAACATGCGCTGGCTGCCGGCGGTGGGTCCCACGCCGGCGGTGGCGCCGGCCCAGGCATCGAGCTCGGCCTCGACGTCGTCGCACCACGCCATGAGGTTGCGCACGTGGCCGGCGAGCAGGTGGGCGTAGGCCGCGTTGAGGTGGGCCCGCTCGGGGAAGGGCGGGTGCTCGCCGACGTAGTCCTCGAGGACGGTGGCGGCGTCGGCGGCGACGTCGAGGCACCACGAGCGCGTCGCCGCGAGCGACGCCCGCAGGTCGTCCGCGCTCCCGAGGTCGGCCAGGAAGGTCCGCAGCAGCACCTCGAGCTCCATCTTCGGCTCGCTCGGCGGTTGCTGACCGAGCCAGGCCGTCACCGCCTCCCGTCCGGCGTCGGTGATCTCGTAGCGCGTGCGCGACCGGCCGCCGCTCTCCTCCTCGATGGCGACCGCGAGCCCGGCGTCGGCCAGCCGCTTGATCTCGTTGTAGAGGTTCGCCTCCGACCGCGGCCAGGCCCACCGCACGGCTCGCCGCATCTGCTGGGTCAGCTCGTAGGCGGTCCAGCTCCGCAGGGCGAGGAGCCCGAGCAGGACGTGTCCGGTGGTCGTGGGCGTGCGCATGGCTCTTGACAATACTCTACATTGGAGTATGAATGCACTACTCCAGTTTGGAGCATCACTCTGCCGTCCCCCACAGGAGGACCCCCATGACCACCGCACCCCCCGCCCCTGCCGTCGACGCCCAGCGGCTCGAGGACTTCATGTCCCGCGCCGTCGCCGACCTCGCCGCCGCCGAGAGCGCCGTCGCCGGCTACATCGGCGACCGCCTCGGGCTCTACCGGGCGCTGGCCGACGTCCCGAGCGCCACCGCGGCGGAGCTCGCCGCCGCCACCGGCACGCACGAGCGCCTGGTGCTCGAGTGGCTCCGCAACCAGACCGCGGGCGGCTACGTCGAGCACCGCGACGGACGGTTCCGGCTGCCGCCCGAGCAGGCCCTCGCCCTCGCCGACGACACGTCGCCGGTCTTCCTCGGCGGGGCGTTCGAGATCCTCGCCTCGGTCTGGGCCGACACCGCCAAGGTCGAGCGGGCCTTCCGCGGCGACGGCGCGATCGACTGGGGCGACCACGACCACCGCCTCTACCACGGCGTCGAGCGCTTCTACGGGCCCGCCTACCGCGGCAGCCTCGTCCAGGAGTGGCTCCCCGCCCTCGACGGCGTGGTCGACCGGCTCGCCGCCGGCGCCCGCGTGGCCGACGTCGGCTGCGGCTACGGCTTGACCACCACGATCATGGCCCAGGCCTTCCCCGCGTCGACCTTCGTCGGCATCGACGCGCACGCACCGTCGATCGAGGCGGCTCGCGACGGTGCCGTCGCGGCCGGGGTCGCCGACCGCATCCGCTTCGAGGTGCGCGACGCCGGCGACGTGCCGGCCGAGGGCTTCGACCTCGTCTGCATCTTCGACGCCCTCCACGACATGGGCGACCCCGTCGCAGCGGCGGCGTCCGCTCGTGCCGCGCTGGCCGAGGACGGGGTGCTGATGGTGGTCGAGCCGCGTGCCGCCGATGACCTCGACGACAACCTCAACCCCGTCGCCCGCATGTTCTACGCGGGGTCCACGTTCCTCTGCACCCCGAGCGCCCTGGCCCAGGACGGGCCGCACGCCCTCGGGGCACAGGCCGGACCCGCCGTGCTGACCGAGGTCCTGCACGCCGCCGGATTCACCGACGTGCGGGTCGCGGCCGAGACGCCGTTCAACCTCGTGCTCGAGGCGCGGTGATCGCCGACCGGCGCGCTCAGTCCCTGCGGAGCCGTCGAGCGTAGGCCCGAGCGGCGTCGCGGTACTCGTCCTCGGTGAACGACCAGTGCTGGTGGTCCGCATCGCCCCACCCGGCGAGCATCGCCGGGTGGGCGCGACCGATCGCCGCCGTCATCGCCCGGGTCATCGCCAGTGGTCCGGGTGGCACGGCGAGCAGCTCCTCCACGCACCTGTCGAGGGCGGCATCGAGCTCGGCGGCGGGCACGAGCCTCGACGCGAAGCCGCTGCGGTGCAGCTCCACGGCGTCGACGGCGCGGCAGGTCATGATCCAGTCACGGGCGGTCGGCAGCCCGACCTCGCGGACGAGCAGCGGGATCCCGGCCCAGGTCAGCGGGATGCCGATCGCCAGCTCGGGGATCCGCAGCAGCGTGTCGTCGGCAGCGAGGCGGATGTCGAACGCCGAGGCCAGCAGCGCACCTCCGCCGACGACGTGGCCGTGCAGGGCGGCGACCGTGGCCTGGGGGATGCGATCGAGCTGGGCGAGCAGCCGCTGCCAGCTCCCGGTGGCGTGACGGCGCTGCACCCAGTCGCCGTCGATGGGCGGGTAGGCCGTGCGCCGGAAGTCGGCGCCGGCGGAGAACGCCCGTCCGGCTCCCGTGAGCACGAGCACCGAGACCTCGGGCCGGTCCTCGAGCTCGTGGAGGAGGTCGGCGAACGCCCGGCGGAGCTCGTCGTCGAGCACGTTCAGGCGCTCGGGGCGGTCGAGGGTGACACGCACGATCCGGCCGGTCTCGACGATGGTCAGCCCGCTGGCGTCCTCGGTCATCGGCCGAGTGTGTCACCACCCTCGCGGCCGTGTCGGGAGCGCTTCACGTCGAACATCGCTGCGTCGGCCCGGCGGAGGAGCGCCATCGGATCGTCGCCCTCCTCCCGCCGCGCCCAACCGATGCTCGCCGACGGGGCCCACGTCGTGCCGTCGAGCTCGATGACGCGCCCGAGCGCGCCCACGGCCAGGCGCTCGGCGACGAGGTCACCGGCGGTCTCCGACGCGCCGCGGCACACGACGACGAACTCGTCGCCGCCGTAGCGACCCACCTGGTCGCCGGGCCGGACGGCCTCGGCCAGACGGCGGCCCACCTCCGCGAGCACCTCGTCGCCCACGTCGTGGCCGTAGGTGTCGTTGACCCCCTTGAACCCGTCGAGGTCGATGAACAGGACGAGCGTGCCGTCCGGGTCCTCGGCGAGAGCTCCCTCGAGGTCGGCGAGGATCTGCGTGCGGTTGGGGAGCGCGGTGAGCGGGTCGTGCGTGGCCCGCCGGTGCAGCTCCAGGGCCGCGGTGATGTCGGTGATCGACCCGACGATGCGTCGGTCGTCGTCGCGGCCGACGGCACGCCCGCGCAGGCTCAGCATCCGCTGCCCGTCGGCGCCGAGCAGCTCGACCGAGCGCGACGTCCGCCCCGGCGGCATCGCCAGGAACGCGTCGAGGTCGGCGTGGGAGTCCGGGTGGGCGACGGCGTGCAACGTCGCGGCGTCGCCGAGGTCGGGCATCGACTCGTCCCACTGGGCGTTGCGGAAGTCGATGCGGCCGTCGGCGTCGCAGCGGAAGACCGGCAGCGGCACCTCGTCGGCGACGAGGCGGAAGTCCTCGGCCAGGGCGGCGAGCTCCTGGCGGCTGCGATCGAGCGCCTCCTCGTTCGCCACCCGCTCGTCGACGTCGACGATGACCATCTCGACCTCGCCGTCGGGCAGGACGAGGAACGTGGACTCCACCCACACGGGGCGTTCATCGGCGCGCACCCAGACCTGGCGTGACGTGCGCGTCTGCTCCGGGTGCTCCCGCAGCTCGATCCAGTTCTCGACCGCGCCGGAGATCGACTCGGGGTGCACGAAGTGGGTGGCGTAGCGGCCGACGACGTCGTCGACGCCGTAGCCGAGCACCCCCTCGATCGATCCGCGCACCGCGCTGATGCGGCCCCGGGGGCTGAGGGTGAGGATGACCCAGTTGGTGGCGGCGTGGACGGCCGCCCCTCGCCCGGGCTCCGGGGGTTCGATCGGTGGACCGTCGACCAGCCGGACCGTGCAGAGGACGCCACCCACCTCGGGCTGGCGGGTGAGGTCCAACCAGGTGACCTGGGCGTGCAGCCACATCCCCGCAAACGAGATCCGGATGCGGCGCTCAACGACGACCCCGGGGTTCCACGTCGCCTCCATGAACGAGGCCACGAGGTCGGCGCGGTCGTCGGGGTGGGTGATCTCGAGGCTCTCGGTGGAGTTGGCCTCGCTGACGCCGAGCGACGCCCCGACGAGCCACTCGGGGGCGTCCACGTCCGCTCCGCTGCGGTCGCGCACGACCACCTGCGCGCCCTCGACGTGCGCGCGCAGGTCCTCCCGGCTCCAGGTGGGCGCATCCATACGCTGTACATCGGCCTCTGGGACGGCCACCTGAGGGCTCGACGAGGCCATGTGGAGTGCTGGCTTGTTCTAGCTACACTCGAACATGTGCTCATCCAGATCGACGAGTCGGCGAGCCTGCCGCTCTTCTCCCAGATCGCCGGCCAGGTCCGCCACGCCATCGCCGACGGCTCGCTCCGCGTCGGCGACCGCCTGGCGCCGGCGCGGGAGCTCGCCGCGTCGCTCGGCGTCAACATGCACACGGTGCTGCGCGCCTACCAGGAGCTGCGCGACGAGGGCCTGGTCGAGATGCGCCGGGGCCGCGGCGTCACCGTGTCGGCCGCGGCCCCCGACGTCGCCCCGCTGGTCGAGCTCGCCACCGCCTACATCGCCGCGGCGCGCCGCCGGGGCATGACCGACGACGCCGTCGTCGCCCACCTGAAGGAGCTGCTGTGACCCTCGCCCCGCGCCCCGCAGTGGGTCGATCCGTGCTGATCGTCGTCGCCCTGGCGCTCGTCCTGGCGACCGTGCTGCCGATCGTCGCCATCGGCGAGCTCCCCGACCCCCTGGCGACGCGGTGGGACGGCAGCGGCACGCCGACGAGCTCGGTCGGACGGACGGCGCTCGTCGCGGTGGTGGGTGCCACGGTCCTCGTCGCCGCCGTGGCCCTGGTGGCCCTCGCGCTGTGGCCGCGACCGCTGCGCAGCAACCAGGGCCCGGTGCTCGCCGGAGGCGCCGCCGCGGTGGGCGCCGTCCTCGCCCTGCCCCTCGTCTCGATCCTCCTCGCCAACCAGGGCGCCGAGGACTGGCGCGAGGTCGCCGGTCCCCCGGTGTGGGAGATCGCGCTGGTGATCCTCGGTTCCCTCGCCGTCGGTGCCGTCGCGGCCTGGGCGGCCTCCTCGCTCCCCTCCGTCGACGAACGCCCGGCGCCGACCCCGCCGCTGGACGCGCCCGAGGGCACCCAGGTGGCGTGGACCCGCGGGCTGTCGGTCGGTTGGGCGGCGTTGGCGTCCGGCGCCACGGTGGTCGCCGGCGTCGTCACCGCTGCGGTGGGATCGATCGGCGTCGGCCTCACGGTCGCCGTGGCCGGTGCGGCGACGAGCATCCTGTCGCGCATCCAGGTGTTCGCCGACCACCGGGGCCTCACCGTCACCTACGGCTGGTGGGCGTGGCCGCGCACGCGCATCCCCCTCGACCGGATCGCCTCGGCCGCGGCGATCGAGGTCGTCCCGTCGCAGTGGGGCGGTTGGGGGTACCGCGGCAGCGTCCGGCTGTTCCGTCAGGCGGCCGTGGTGCTCCGCAAGGGCGAGGGCCTCCGCATCGACCTCGTCGATGGCCGCCGGTTCGTCGTCACGATCGACGACGCGGCGACGGCGGCGGCCGTCCTCGAGCGGGAGCGCGTCCGGGCCGCCTCCTGAGGTCCGCGATGATGCAGCCATGCGGCGCATCGGACTCATCGGCGGCATGTCCTGGGAGAGCACTGCGGCCTACTACCGCCTGATCAACGAGGACGTCCGCGACCGGCTCGGCGGGCTGCACTCGGCGCGCCTCGTCCTCGACTCTGTCGACTTCGCCGACGTCGAGGCCCTGCAGGTGGATGGCCGTTGGGACGAGGCGGGGGAGCTGCTCGCCGGCTCCGCCCGGCGCCTGGTGGGCGCGGGCGCCGAGCTGGTCGCGCTGTGCACCAACACGATGCACAAGGTCGCCGACTCGATCGAGGAGGCGGTCGACGTGCCCTTCGTCCACCTCGCCGACGTCACCGCCGACGCGGTGCGCGCCGCCGGCCTCGGCCGCGTGGGCCTGCTCGGCACGGCGTTCACGATGGAGCAGGCCTTCTACCGGGATCGGGTGGCGTCACACGGCCTCGACGTGGTCGTGCCTGCGGCCGACGATCGGGCCCAGGTGCATCGGGTCATCTACGACGAGCTGTGTCGTGGCGTCGTCCTCGACGCGTCACGCCGCACCTACGCGGAGGTGATCGGCCGCCTCGTCGCCGACGGGGCCGAGGGGGTCATCCTCGGCTGCACCGAGATCGAGCTGCTCGTGCGCGCCGCCGACAGCCCCGTGCCGGTCTTCCCGACCACCGCGCTCCACGCCCGCGCCATCGTCGACGCCGCCCTGTCCTGACCTCCTGTCGGCCGGTCAGGGGTCGAGCTCGTAGTGGGCGGGGTCCGGGTACCGCCAGTCCCCGCCCCACTCGAAGCCGGCCTCGACCATGAGCTCGGTGAACCGGGGGTGCTGGGTGGCGAAGTCCCCACGAGGGTCGCCGTCGACGTTCACGTCGACCGCCAGCCCCCACGCGTGCTTCGACAACGGAGCCCCGGGGAGCATGCGACGTGCGTTCCAGCAGCCGGAGTAGGTCGCAGGGTCGACGGTGTGGGCGAGGCCCTCGGCCTGCAACTGGCCGAGCGCGCTCGTCAGCGGCTCGATCATCGCCCGGTGGCACCGGACGGGACCGAGGATCGGGACCTGCTCGGTCACGATGTTCTCCGCGACCCACGCCGGGTCGATCTCGACCTGGCGGCCCGACAGGTCCCGGTAGGCGAACTCGCCGAAGGCCAGCTTGATCTGCACGGTCGGTACGACGCTGTCGCCGTGGCGCAGCCGGGTCGTGTCGGCGGTGGTGCGGATGTTCACCGGGTTGGTGCCGGCCAGCTCGGTGAGCGCGGCGTCGAGGGTCGGTCGCTGGGTCGGGTCGTGGACGGCGAGCAGGAACCGCTCGACGCCCACGCCGAACCGGTCGGCGTCGTCGACGTGGACCACCAGCTCGGCCTCGGCGCCGCTGCGGTCCCCGACGATCCCGACGACGGTGACGGTGCCGCCCTCGAGCGCCAAGGTCCCGCCGACGTCGACGCCACGCAGCTCCGCCGACGAGGCGGTGAGCAGGCCCTCGCCGACGTCGAGGCCGTCGATCAGCTCGCGGTCGACGGGGTCGTTGACGAAGCCGGCGTAGGTGCCGGGTGCGACGGCGACGGTGTCGAGGGGGTACGCCCAGCCGGGTGGTGCGGCGTCCACGGCGGTGCCGTCGGCCTGCGCCGAGGCCGTCAGGTCGGCCTGGCCGCCGCGCACGACGGTGGTGCGCTCGACCTCGGGACGGGCCGCGGCGGCGTCGGCGAAGCCCGGTGGCAGGCCGCCGGAGGTCCACACGAGAAGGATGGTCGACTCGTCGACGACCGTCGTCGTCGTGGTGGGCGGTGCGCCGGTCGTGGAGGTGGGCGGTGCGCTGGTGGTGGTCGTCGTCTCGGCGTCGGCGGGGCTCGACGGGGATGCGCCGTCGTCCGAGCCGCGGGCGACCACCGCGCCGCTTGCGACCAGCGCCACGAGGAGGCCGACGACGATCCCGGCGAGTCGACGGCGTCCCATCGGCTAGAGGTTGGTCTGGTCGGCGGGGCGGTCGGCGCCACGCTGGTCGTGGCCCTCGCCCGTCGCCGGTTCGCCGCCTCCGGTCCAGTCGCCGTGCACGTCGAGCCCGTAGGCGGTCATCGAGATCGATCCCATGGCGTACCCGTCGACCAGGGTCGAGGTCGGGCGACCGGCGGACGCCGCCAGGCCCGCGAGGTAGGCGAGGGGCAGGAAGTGGTCGGGGGTCGGGACGGCCAGGTCGTAGGCGTCGTGGTCCTGGAGGCGACCGATCTGGGACGGGTCGTCACGTAGGACCTCGCGCGCCGCCTCGTCGAACGACCGCGCCCAGTCGTAGGCCGCGTCGGGACGGCCCCAGTCGACCATCCGCAGGTTGTGCACCACGTTGCCGCTGCCGACGACGAGCACGCCGCGCTCGCGCAGCGGCGCGAGCCGGGCGCCGAGCTCGACGTGGTCGTCGAGCGGCTTCTGGGCGTTCACCGCCAGCTGCACGACCGGGATGTCGGCCTCGGGGAAGGCGTGGGTCAGCACCGACCAGGTGCCGTGGTCGAGGCCCCAGCTGTCCTCGTCCTGGCCCACCCACGTCGGGTGCACGACGTCGGCGACCTCGGCGGCCAGCTCCGGGTCCCCCGGGGCCGGGTAGTCGACGGCGAACAGCTCGTCGGGGAAGCCGTAGAAGTCGTGGATCGTGCGCGGCCGGGCCATCGCCGTGACGGCGGTGGCGTTGATGTACCAGTGCGCCGACACCGCGAGGATCGCCCGGGGGCGGGGCACCGTGGCCCCGAACGTCTGCCACGCCTCGGTGTAGCGGTTGGCGTCGAGGGCGTTCATCGGGCTGCCGTGGCCGAGGAACGCTGCCGGCATGACCGGCTCGGGGGCCGAGGTCGCACTCATGGCGCCAGTGTGCCCCCGGACGCAGCGGGACGTGCGTCTCTCCTAGCGTGCCGGACATGGGCGAGCGACCCCCGCCGGCGACCCTCCGGTGGCTCGAGGCGGTCACGGGCGGCCGGGTGGCGCGGGTGCAGGCCCTGGCCGGTGCGACCACGTCGGACGTCCACGCCGTGCGCCTCGTCGCCCCGGACGGCGAGCGGCGCACGGTGGTGCTGCGCCGCTACGCCGTGCCCCGGGTCCTCGAGGAGGACCCGGGCATCGTCCGTCGGGAGGCCGAGGTGCTCGCGCTGCTGGACGGCTCCGAGCTGCCGGCCCCACGCCTGCTCGCCGTCGACGAGGAGGGTCGGGACGCCGACGTCCCCGCCGTCGCCATGTCGCACCTCGCCGGGCGGGTCGAGTGGGCGCCCTCGGACCTCGACGGGTGGCTCACCCGCCTCGTCGACCTGATGGCGCTCGTCCACGCGCACCCGGTGGCGGTCGCTCAGGTCCAGCCGTTCCGCCCGTACGCGCCAGCGTCGTGGGACCCGCCGCCGTGGCTCCGGGATCGTGGGGCGTGGGACGCCGCGGTCGCCCTCGCGCGTGAGCCCCGCCCGGAGAGCGCCACCGACGTGTTCCTCCACCGAGACCTGCACCCGGGGAACGTCCTGTGGCGCCGGGGCGAGGTCTCGGGACTCGTCGACTGGCCGTCGGCGAGCATCGGACCGCCCTCGGTCGACGTGGTCCACTGCCGGACGAACGTGCTGGTGCAGCTCGGCGTCGACGCCGCCGAGCGCCTCGAGGCGGTGTGGCGCGAGCGGACGGGGCTCGGGATCGACCCCTGGATCGAGGTCGTCATGCTGGTGGACGCCATGTGGTGGACGGAGCGGTTCCCGCGGCCACCGGCCGTGCTCCGCCACATGGAGGGCCTGCTCGGTCGGGCGCTGTCGTCGCTCGGCGGCTGAGGGCGCCTCAACCCGAGTGGACGTGGGCCCGCTGGCCGTCGCGGTCGACGATCATCACCACCTCCGCCGGACCGTCGACGGCCTCCATCGCGTGCGGCGTCATCGTGGCGAACTCCGCGGCCTCGCCCGTCTCGACGAGGATCTCCCGCTCGCCGAGCAGCAGGCGGACCCGCCCGTCGACGACGAACAGCCAGTCGTGCCCGGGGTGCACCTTCTGCTCCGGGCGGCGGGTGGTCGGCTCGATCCGCATCTTCATGGCCGTGGTGCTGCTCGTCGGCTGGCTGAGCATCCACACGGTGTGACCGCCCGAGCTCGTGGGGACCGGGCGGATGACGACGTCGTCGTCGGCGCGCACGTCGAGCAGTGCGTCGAGGCCGACCTGGAGCGCGGTGGCGAGAGGCAGGAGGACGTCGAGGCTGATCGTGCGCTTGCCCGTCTCGATGCGGCTGATAGTGGAGGGGCTGAGGTTGGTCCGGGCGGCGAGCTCGTCGAGCGAGAGGCCCATCGTCTGGCGCAGGCTGCGCAGCCGGGTGCGGACGAGGTGCTCGATCGCCGGGAGGTCGGTCATGGGCTCCACTCCGTCGTCTTGCGAATGCTGCAAGCTCAGTTGCAGCTGGCGGGAGGCACCGTAGCGTCCATCCCATGAGCGCACACCGACCCACCACCGTCGAACGCCACTGCGACGTCGCCGTCGTCGGCGGCTCGGCCGCGGGGCTCGCGGCCGCCCTCCAGCTCGGGCGCCAGCGTCGCTCCGTGATCGTCGTCGACGCCGGCGACCCGCGGAACGCCCCGGCCTCGCACATGCACAGCTACCTCGGCCACGAGGGGCTCCCGCCGTCGGAGCTGGTCGCGATCGGTCGCGAGGAGGTGCGCAGCTACGGCGTCGAGGTGGTGCCTGGCCGGGCCGTCGAGGTGCGCCGCACCGACGACGGCCGCTTCCGGGTCGAGCTCACCGGCGGCCACGTGGTGGTCGCGCGACGGGTCCTGGCCGCCACCGGGATCGTCGACGAGCTCCCCGACATCGACGGGCTCGCCGAGCACTGGGGCGGGGACGTGATCCACTGCCCGTTCTGCCACGGCTACGAGGTGCGCGACCGACGCATCGTCCAGCTCGTGACCCACCCCGCCGGCCTGCACCCCGCTGCGCTGTTCCGCCAGCTGACCCGACGCCTCGTGGTGGTGCTCCACGACGGGGTCGAGCCCGACGCCCCGGAGGTGGCCGCGTTGCGCGCCGCCGGCGTCGACGTGCGGTCGGTGCGCGCGCGGCGGGTCGTCGCCGGTGACGACGGTCATGTCGCAGCCGTCGAGCTCGACGACGGCGCACGGGTCGCCGCCGACGCCGTCGCCGTCGGCCCCCGGTTCCGGCCCCGCCTCGAGCCGTTCGCGTCGCTCGGCCTCGTCGCGGTCCCGCACCCGAGCGGTCTCGGCGAGGTCGTCGAGGTGGACGCGACGGGTGCGACGTCCGTGCCCGGCCTCTTCGCCGCCGGCAACGTGACCGACCCGAGCCTCCAGGTCCTGCCGTCCGCCGCCGCCGGCAGCCGGGTGGGCGGGATCATCAGCGCCGCCCTCGCCGTGGAGGACCTGCACGCCGCGGCCCGACCATCGGCGAACGAGGTCGACTGGGACCACCGCTACGGCGGCGAGCCGATGTGGAGCGGCAACCCGAACGGGTCGCTCGTCGCCGAGGTGGCCGGCATGCGTCCCGGGCGGGCGCTCGACGTGGGGGCGGGCGAGGGCGGTGACGTGATCTGGCTGGCCGAACAGGGCTGGCGGGTGACGGCGAGCGACATCTCGAGTCGTGCGCTGGCGCGGGTGGCGGCAGAGGCCGAGCGGCGGGGGCTGCCCGTCCAGCTGCGCCACGTCGACGCCAACGCCCTGGATGCGTTCGCACCGGGCGCTTTCGACCTGGTGTCCGCGCAGTACGCGTCGATCCCCCGGACGCCCGACGGGCGCGGCGTGCGCAACCTGCTCGACGCCGTCGCTCCCGGGGGCACGCTCGTCGTGGTCAGCCACGACCTCGAACCGATGCGGGTCCCGGTCGACACGCGCACCCAGAGCCGCCCCTTCGACCCCGACGCCTACGTGCGGGTGGAGGACGTCCTGGCTGCGCTCCACGGCGACGACGCCTGGGAGGTCGAGGTCCACGAGACCCGGCCGCGACCCCCCGGTGCGGCCTCGGCGTCGCACCACGTCGACGACGTCGTCCTGAGGGCCCGGCGATCGCCCCTCGGGTGAGGTCCGCCCACGTCCCCTGGGATCCGGGGCATCCGCCGGTACCCTCGTGTCCGGATGCCCCTCGACGACGCCCTCCTCCCCGCGCCGCCGGGCACCGATCCGTGGATCGTCATGTCGGCGGTGCCCCAGGGCATCGTGATCGTCGACGAGGACGACCGGGTGGCGTGGGCCAACCCTGCCGCCGTCGAGCTGCTCGAACGGCCGGCCACCGAGCTCGTGGGCGCCACGGCGGACCTCGTCGAAGGGATCGCGGCCGCTGCCGGCGTGCAGGTCGACCGACGCCCGACCCCGGACGGCGGCGGTTCCGTGCTCCTCCTCCGAGGCGACGACCGCGCCGCAGCCGAGACCTCCCTCCTCGGGGAGGCGAGCGACCGCCTGTCGGGGTCGCTGCACCTGGGACGCACGATGGCGTTGATCGCCGAGCTGGTGGTGCCCCGGATGGCCGACGCGTGCACCGTCGGGTTCGTCGAGGGCCGCGTCCTGCGCCGCACGGGGGCGGTCGTCACCGACGACGGCGGGGTCGACCACGTCGCGGAGGAGGACGTGCCGGTCTCGACCGCGGCGGCCCTCACCCGGAGGGCGTGGCGCACGGGGAGCGCCGAGCTCCACCAGGTGGTCGATCCCGGCGCGGCCGTCCCGGAGGGTGCGGCCTGGTCGACCCTCCGCGACCTCGAGCTCGGGTCGGCCATGGTCGTGCCGCTGCGCGCCCGGGGGGTGACGCTCGGCGCGCTGGTGCTGCTGCGTCGCACCGGCCGGGAGCCCTTCGGCGCCGCCGACCTCCGCCTGGCCGAGGCCTTCGCCCGGCGGGCGGCCATCGCCCTCGACAACGCCGCGCTCTACCGCGACCGCAGCCTCGTCGCCCGCATGCTCCAGCAGTCGCTGCTGCCGGCGCTGCTGCCCGACATCCCGCACCTCGACGTCGGTGCCCGCTACCGCCCGCTCGTGATGGTGAGCGAGATCGGCGGCGACTTCTACGACGTGTTCCCGACCGGTGGCGACCGGTGGGCGGTCGTCGTCGGCGACGTCTGCGGCAAGGGCCTCGGCGCCGCGGCGATGACGGGGCTCGCCCGCCACTCCGTGCGCACCGCAGCGATCCAGGCCGATGCCCCCAGCGGGGTGCTGGCCGCGCTCAACGACACGATCCTCTCCGAGGACGGGTCTCGCCACTGCACCGTCGTCTACGCCAACGTCGAGCCGACGCTCGGCGGCGCCGACGTCACGATCGCGTCGGGCGGGCACCCGCCGCCGTTCGTCCTCCGCGCCGACGGCGCGGTCGAGGAGGTGCCGGTGCGCGGCACGCTCCTCGGGGTGCTCCCCGAGCCGCGGCTCACCGACGTGGCGGTGCACCTCGGCCCCGGCGACTCGCTCGTCCTCTACACCGACGGCGTGATCGAGGCCCGGGTCGATCGACGGGAGTTCGGCGAGCCCCGGCTGCGCCAGACGCTGGCCGAGTCGCGTGGCCTGAGCGCCGACGCCGTCGCCGAGCACGTCCTGCAGGAGGTCGCCGACTTCGTGCGCAGCGACCAGACCGACGACATCGCCGTCGTCGTCGTGCGGGTGCCGGGAGGGTCCGATGCCTGAGCCGCGCGAGCCGGCGTTCGTCGTGTCGAGCGAGGTGCACGTCGAGGTGGACGGGGCGGACGGCCTCGAGGGCGCCTTCCGTGACCGCCTCGGCGCGGTCGACGGATGGCCCGGGTTCCGCCACCTCGAGGTGTGGCGCGACGTCACGCGCCCTGGCCAGTACCTGATGGTCTCGTGGTGGGACGCCCGTGAGGACTGGGTCGCGTACATGCGCAGCGACGCCCACGGCCGGTCGCACGCGCGGATGCCGGACGACCCCGCACCCCGCGCCGCCGGTGTGCGCCGGTGGGAGCTGGTGGCCGAGTGACCGACGTCGTGATGGAGCGCTACCTCGCCCGGCTCGTGGCCGGCGACCCGCACGGCGCGGTCGGCGTCGCGTCCGAGCTCATCGCTGCGGGCCGCTCGCTCGACCAGGTCGTCGAGGAGCTGGTGTGCCGCGCCCAGGTGGAGGTCGGACGCCGCTGGGAGCGCAACGAGTGGTCGGTGGCCCAAGAGCACGCCGCCACCGGGGCGAGCGAAGCGGTCCTCGCCGCGCTCGGTGCCCTGGCCGGGCCCGAGCGACCGACCTCGCAGGGGTCCCTCGTCGCCGTGTGCGTGGAAGGGGAGTGGCACACCCTGGCCCTGCGCGTCATCGCCGAGATCGTCGGCCGGTCGGGGTGGGACGTGACGTTCCTCGGTCCGTCGGTGCCAGCGGCCCAGCTCGCCCGGTACCTGCACGACCTCGGTCCCGACGGCCTCCTCCTCAGCTGCTCGGTGGCGCTCAACCTCGGCGGAGCCCGCCGGGTCATCGAGGCCACCCGGGAGACCGGCACCCCTGTGCTCGCCGGTGGGCGCGGCTTCGGCACCGACGACCGCCGGGCGCTCCTCCTCGGCGCCAACGCCTGGGCCGGCAGCGCCGTCGGTGCGGTCGAGGTGCTCGGCACCTGGTCCCGGTTCACCGATCCGGCCCCGCCGCTCACCCATGCCGGCTACGGCGAGCACCGCACGATCGAGCGGACCTCCGCCGACCTCGTCGATGCCTCGATGGCGGCGCTCGTCGCCGCGTTCCCCGCCGTCGCCTCCTACGACGAGGAGCAGGTGCACCGCACCCGCGAGGACCTCGGCTACCTGCTCGGCTTCACGTCCGCGGCGTTGCTCGTCGATGACGTCGACCTGCTCCACGAGTACGTCACCTGGCTCGACGCCGTGCTGTCCGCACGCGGGCTGCCCGAGCAGGTCGTCCCCGTCACGCTCGGCGCGGTCGCCACGGCGTTGGACGGGTCGCTGCCGCTCGCCGCCGCCATGGTGCGCGACGCCGCCTCGGCCCGCTGAGCACCGCGCTCGCCGCGCTCAGCTGCCCGCGCCGGCACGGCCGTGCTTCCAGTAGCCGCGCACGACCGTGCGGCTCCGTGGCACGCCCCGCTCGCCGAGCAGCTTGCGCAGCTTCTGCACCGCCGCCGCCTCGCCGGCGGCCCACACCACGACGTCGTCGATGAGGGGCTGCTCCTGCATCGCGGCGAGCATCGCCGCGCCGGGTGGGTCGTCGGGTGCCGCGACGCACCGCACCACCTCGGTGCCGTCGCGTCCCGGGAGCGACGGCTCGGCGTCGTCGTCGACCACCTCGAGGACGACGTCGACGTGGACGGCCGGCGGGAGCCACTCGAGGAGCTGGCCCACGGCGGGCACCGCGGACTCGTCGCCCACCAGCAGCAGCCGGGCGACCTCGGGGTCGGGGACGAAGCCGCGGCCCGGGCCGGAGACGGCGACCTCGTCGCCGAGCGGCTCCGCCTCGGCCCAGCGCGACAGCGCGCCGTCGCCGTGCAGCACGACCTCCACCTCGACGCGCCCGTGCTCGGGGTCGGGCGACAGCGGGGTGAGGGTGCGGATCGGCGGGCGCGCGTCATCCGCGAAGCGGAACTCGTTGCCGTTCCACGACGGCAGCTCGAGCGGTGTGCCCGGACCCTCGCGCGGCAGGAGCAGCCGCAGGCTGGCCGCCGGTTCGGGGGCGTCGAAGCCGACGAGGTCGTCCCCGGCGAGCGTCAGCCGCACCAGCCGCGGCGTGCGTCGGTCGACCGCCACCACCTCGGCGCGTCGGAAGTCGGGCGGCGGTCGGCGCAGTCGGTCCACGCTCCGATGGTGGCAGACACGGCCGTGACGGGACGGTCCCCCGTCCCGTCTACTGTCGGCGCACCAGCAGATCGCGCACCACGGGGGACGAGCACGTGACCGAGAACCGCATGCGGATGGGCCTGTCGTTGACGGAGGCCTCCGGTCCCGACGCCCTCGACCGGCTGCGGGAGCAGATCGCCGGCGCGGCGGCCGACGGCTTCGACTCGGCGTGGATGGCCAACATCTTCGGGCTCGATGCCCTCACCGCCCTCGCCGTCGCCGGTCGCGAGGTGCCCGGCATCGAGCTCGGCACCGCCGTCGTGCCCACCTACCCCCGCCACGCGGCCACCCTGGCCCAGCAGGCGCTCACCGTGCAGGCGGCGCTCGACGGGCGCCTGGCCCTCGGCATCGGCCTGTCGCACCAGATGGTCATCGAGAACATGTTCGGCTACTCGTTCGACAAGCCGGCCCGCCACATGCGCGAGTACCTCGAGATCCTGCTGCCGCTCCTGCGAGAGGGTCGGGCCAGCTTCACCGGCGAGACGATGAAGGCCGAGCTCGCCATGTCCGGCCCGCGCGAGCACGAGACGCCGGTGCTGCTCGCCGCGCTCGCACCGCGGATGCTCCACCTGGCCGGCGCCGTCGCCGACGGCACCATCCTCTGGATGACCGGACCGGACACGATCGAGAGCCACATCGTGCCGAAGCTCACTGCCGCGGCCTCGGACGCGGGACGGCCCGCGCCACGCGTCGTGTGCACCCTGCCGATCTGCGTCACCGACGATCCCGACGGGGCCCGCGAGCGCACCAGCGCCACGCTCACCATCTACGGCCAGCTGCCCTCCTACCGGGCGATGCTTGACATGGAGGGCGCCGCCGGACCGGGCGACGTGGCCCTCGTCGGCGACGAGGAGCAGGTGGCGCGCCAGATCGACCACCTGGCCGAGATCGGCGTGACCGACTTCGTCGCCGCCTGCGTCGGCGACCGCGACGAGATCGCCCGCACCCGCGAGCTGCTGCGGTCCCGCCTCGCGAACTGAGCGCCGGCCGGAACGCTCAGATGACGCCGGCAGCGAGGAGGCCGGCACCGACGACGGCGATCGCGATCCGGTACCACCCGAACACCTCGAGGCCGCGGCGCTCGAGGTAGGTGACGAGCCACCGCACGGCGACCGCTGCGGACACCAGCGCGGCCGCGAGGCCGACCAGGGGGGCGGCGAGCCCGAACTCGTCGACGATCGTGCCGCCCGAGTCCCACCCCTCGTAGACGGTGGCGATGCCCAGGGTGATGAGGCCGAGCAGGAAGCTGATCTCGACCGCCGCCACCGCGCCGAACCGGCGGCTCATCGCGGCGATGATCGTCACCAGGCTGCGGCTGACGCCGGGCCACAGGGCGAGGATCTGGACGACGCCGATGATCAGCCCGTCGCGCAGCGTGATGTCGTCGAGGGGCCGATCGCCGCTGCGTCCCTTGCGGCTCCACCACAAGATGACCAGGCCGCCGACGAACCAGGCGACCAGGGTCGGCCACATGCCGAAGAGGCGGTCCTTGATGAGGTCGCCGAACACGAACGCCGTGAGCCCCGCGGGCACGAAGGCAGCCACGAGCGCCAGCGCCAGCCGGCGACCGTCGTCGTCGTCGCTGCGGGGGACGAGCACGGCGCGCAGCGTCCGGGCGATCCGCTGCCGGTAGAGCCCGAGCACGGCGAGGATGGCGCCGAGCTGGATGACGATGGCGTAGGCGTTGGCGGCGTCGGTGCCCGCCTCGGTGTCGGTGAGGCCGAGGAGGTCGTTGACGACGTTCAGGTGGCCGGTCGAGCTGACCGGGAGGTACTCGGTGATGCCCTCGACCACGCCGAGGAGGAGCGCCTCGGGGATCGACAGCGCCTGGTCGCCCGACTCGACGACCGACCACGCGAGGACCGCCACCACGACGGCGAGGCCGACGCCGACGGCGATCCGGGGGAGGCGACGGGCGCGGACGCGCGGCGAGGTTCCGGTCTCGGGCGGGGGAGGCACGCCGACAGCTTCGCGGACGGGGCGGGTGGGCTCGGTCGCGGCCTCAGCTGCGCTCGTAGACCCAGCCGTCGGGGCGCATCCACAGGCGGTGGCGGGCCCCGCCCACCGTGGCGTCGGCCGTGTCGTAGCCGTCGTCGCCGTGCCACATGCACACCTGGACGTCGCCGCCCCGCCCGAACCGGGTCTCGTAGCGGGGGATCGGTCGCCGGGCCGCCGCCATGGCGATGACCTCGTCGACGGTGCCGGCCTCGGCCAGGTCGTGAAGGGTGACGAAGGTGGGCGGGGCGAGGTCGACCTCGCCCCGGTCCCGTCGGGCCATCACCTCGCGCGGTGACAGCCAGGCGTGGTCGTGGATCTCGTGGCCGTCGACGAGGACGTCACCGTCGGAGGCGCGGGCGACGAAGAACCACGTGGCGAAGCGCACGGGCGTCTCCGGCGGCGGTGTCCAGTGGGAGAACGGCACCAGTTCGTGGGGCTCGAGCCGCAGCGCGCACTCCTCGATCGCCTCCCGCACCGCGGCGCGCCGGGCCGGGACCTCGTCGTCGGGGTCGTCGTCCGTGCGGTCGTCGTCGTCGACCCGGCCGCCGGGGAACACCCACATGCCACCGAACGCGCCCTTGGAGCTGCGTCGCAGCATCAGCGTCTCGACCCCGCCCGGCTCGTCCCGCAGCAGGACCACGGTGGCCGCAGGACGGACGGGGGTGGGGGCCTCGGACATGGCGTCGATGATCCCACGTCAGGTGTCGACCCAGCGCAGCTTGCTGCGGTTCAGCACCCAACGGATCGCGGTGATGCGACCGCCGTGCACCTCGATCGTGCCGGCCAGGTGCGTGCCCGTCGGGGTGCGCACCACGAACCCCGGTTCGCCGTTCAGCCGGGCCCGTTCGATCGTGCCGGCGCCGAGCGCGGCGGGGCCCACGCGCCGGAGGAAGCGGGCGATGCGCTCCAGGCCCACGATGGGGTGGCGAGCCGCGCGCACGTCGGCGCCGCCGTCGCTGACGAGCACCGCGTCGGGCGCCAGCAGCTCGAGCAGGCCGTCGACGTCCCCGCCGCGTGCGGCGCGGAGGAAGCGGTCGAGGAGCACCTCGTGCTCCTCGGGGTCGGCCCGGACGCCTCCCTGCCCGTGGTTCGCGGCGAGGCTCCGTCGGGCCCGCGAGACGAGCTGTCGACAGGCCGCCTCGGAGCGGTCGAGCGTCGTGGTCAGCTCGCGGTAGCCCCAGCCGAACACGTCGTGCAGCACGAAGGCGGCGCGCTCGGCCGGCGACAGCGAGTCGAGCACGACGAGCATCGCGAACGAGACCGAGGCGGCGAGCTCCGCAGCGCGATCCGGGTCGCGGAGCGGATCGTCGACCACGGGCTCCGGGAGCCACGGGCCGATGTAGGTCTCCCGGGCGACCCGGGCCGACCGGAGGTGGTCGAGGGCGAGGCGGGTGGTGATCGTGGTGACGAGGGCCTCGGCATTGCGCGCCGGCTCCCTCGTCGTGGCGCGCAGGAACCGCACGAGGGCGTCCTGCGCGAGGTCCTCGGCGTCGGTCCGGCTGCCGAGCATCCGGTACGCGACGCCGACCGCCACCGCCCGGAGGCGCGCCTCGTCCACCTCGACGTTCATGCCGCGGCCAGTCCCGGGGGTTGGGCGTGGGTGGGGACCGCGACCCGGTTCCAGACGTTGATGGTCGCGATGGCGAGGAGCAGCCAGGCGGTGCCCTCCTCCCCGTGGGCGTCGACCGCCGCCGCCCAGACGTCGTCGTCCACGCCGTGCTCGCCGAGGCGGGTGACGGCGTCGGTCAGCGCCAGAGCGGCGCGCTCGGCCGGGGTGAAGAAGGGCGACTCCCGCCAGGTGGTGACGGCGAGCACCCGGCGCACGTCCTCGCCGCCGTCGAGCAGGTCGGTGCCGTGCATGTCGACGCAGTAGGCGCAGCCGTTGATGATCGAGGCCCGGACCTTCACGAGCTCCATCAGACGGTGATCGATGTGCGCCCGCACCTCGGTCTCGAGCGCGTGGACGGCGCGCACGCCCGCGGGAGCGATCTCGTGCAACGTCATGCGGGGGGCCATGGTGGTACCTCCTGTGGTGGGGACGGCCGGTCCGTCCTCACGAGGTACGACGGGTGGGGTGCGGATCTGTGACGCGTGGGGAGGGGAGGATCTCCACCCCACGGGGTAGGGGCGGGGCCCATGAGCACATCTCTGCGCGTGGGCCACCTCGGACGTTACGCACGCATCGCCGCCCTCCTCGTGAAGCACGGCCGTTCGGCCACGTTCGGTCCGCTGGGCGATCCGCCGCCCGTCGACGCCGACGACGACCTCGCCACCGAGGAGGACGCCCGAGCCCTGGTGGACGAGCTCGAGTCGATGGGCCCGACGTTCGTGAAGCTCGGCCAGGCGCTCTCGACCCGCGCCGACCTGCTGCCGCCGGTGTACCTCGACGCCCTCGCCGACCTGCGCGACGCGGTCGAGCCCATCCCCTTCGCCGAGGTCGAGCAGGTCGTCGAGCGGGAGCTCGGTGTGCGGATGTCCCAGGGGTTCCGGTCCTTCGACCACGAGCCGCTGGCGTCCGCGTCGCTCGGCCAGGTGCACCGCGCCGTGCTGCGCGACGGGCGTCCGGTGGCGGTGAAGGTCCAACGGCCGGAGATCCGCGAGCGCGTCGTCGACGACATGGACGTCATCGAGGAGCTGGCCGGCTTCGCCGCCGACCACACGAGGACCGGCCGCCAGCTCGGCTTCCGATCGTTGGCCCGCGAGTTCCGCCGCACGACGATGGCCGAGCTGGACTACCGCCGCGAAGCGTCGAACCTCCGACTGATGGGCGAGCACCTGGCGGAGCTCGACCTCATCTGGGTGCCCCAACCCATCGACGACTACACGACCTCGGCGGTGCTGACGATGGAGCTGGTCGAGGGCCGCAGCGTCGCCGCCCTCACCCCCGTCGGGCGCCTCGACGTCGACGGCGCGGCGCTGGCCGAGCAGCTGTTCCGGGCGTACCTGGAGCAGATCCTCCTCCACGGCTTCCTCCACGCCGATCCGCACCCCGGCAACGTGATGCTCACCGACGACGGTCGGCTCGGGCTCATCGACCTCGGCATGGTCGCCCACCTCGACGAGGCCACCCAGGACCACGTGATCCGGCTCCTCGGCGCGCTGAGCGACGGCGACGCGCCGAAGGTCGCGGTCGAGCTGCGCGAGATGTCGACCCCGCTCGATTCGTGGGACGAGACGGAGTTCCGGGAGCGGATCGGCCATCTGGTGCACACCTACCGCACCATCACGATGGCCGAGCTCGACGCCGGCCGCGTGGTGGGCGAGCTGGCGGCGATCGCCGCCGACTGCGGCCTGCGGCCCCCGTCGACGCTCACGCTGGTCGGCAAGGCGCTGCTGAACCTCGACCACGTGGTGCGCCTGCTCGACCCCGAGCTCGACCCCAACGAGCTCATCGAGCGCCACGTCGCCTCGATCGTGGAGCGACGGATGATGTCGGCCGCCTCCCCGGCGGCGCTCCTCTCCCTGGCCATGGAGGGAAAGGAGTTCGTCGAGCGGCTCCCCGGTCGGGTCAACAAGGTGATGGATGCGCTGGCCGAGGGGCAGATGACCCTGAACGTCCGCGGCATCGACGAGGCCGAGCTGATGCGGACCGCACGCGCCCTGGCCAACCGCCTGACCTCCGGCCTTGTCGTCGCGGCCCTCATCATCGGCGCCGCCATGCTCATGCGCATCGAGTCCGACTGGACGATCCTCGGGTACCCGGGCATCGCGATGGTGCTGTTCCTCGTGGCATCGCTGCTCGGGCTGTGGCTGGTCGTCACGTCGATCATGGAGGACCGATGATCGACCTCCCGGCCCTCGAGGCTCGCCTCGCCGTCCCCGCGTTGGCGGACGTCGTCAGCGAGGACGACCTGGCGGGCCTGCCCGAGCCGGCGGCGCGGTACCTGCGCCACGCCGCGCCCCCAGGGACGCCGATCGCGCGCGCCGCCCGCATCGAGATGGCCGGCCGGATCCGCATCGGCCGGTGGCTCCGGTTCCGGGCCCGCGAGGTGCTCGCCCCGCTGGAGGGGTTCGTGTGGTCGGCCAGGGTCGGCGGGGTGATCGTCGGCTCGGACCACTACGCCGACGGTGAGGGCGCGCTCGACTGGCGACTGCTCGGCCGCGTCCCGCTCGTGCACGCCGAGGGCGCGGACGTCAGCCGCAGCGCCGCCGGACGAGCCGCAGGTGAGGCGGCGTGGCTCCCGACGGTGCTGCTGCCCCGGTTCGGCGCGGAGTGGCGGGCCGACGACGACCGCCACGCCACGGTGACCTTCGCCGTCGATGGCCAGGAGCCGGTCGACGCCGACCTGGTCGTCGGCGCGGACGGCGAGCTGCTCGCCATGACCTACCGGCGCTGGGGCGACCCCGACGGCGCCGGGACGTTCGGCTGGCACGACTTCCGCATGACCGCTGAGGCGGAGGGTGACGTCGCCGGCATGCGGGTCCCGGTGGCCGGCCGCGTCGGATGGGGCGACACGGACTTCTTCCACTACGAGATCACCTCCCTGGCGCCCGTCCCCTCCGCCTGCGGCGCCGGCTGACCCGCCCCGCGCCCGCGGGCGCGGGCGCGGTTGTGGGGTCCGCAGAGGCGTTGGAGGTTGTCGAGGGTGGTGGGGCCGTCGTCGGTGTAGGGCTGGATGTGGTCGTACTGGAGGAAGTGCGTAGCTCTGCAGCCGGGGTGGGCGCACTCGGGGTGGGTCTGGTCGAGGACGCGGCGTTGGCGGCGGGTGGGGGTGCGTCGGCGGGGGCTGGCGTCGATGGGGTGGCGGGCGGTGTCGCAGAGCAGGAGCGAGACGAACGCGTCGGGGAGGAGCGCGGCGACGGCGTGGTCGGAGATGGGGGTGCCGTCGGCGAGGAGGGTGGGTTGGTCGCCGCGGACGTGGATGACGACCTCGGCGGTGACGGTCCCGCCGTGTGTGACGGTGTCAGCGAGGGCGTCGGCGCGTTGTTGGCGCAGCGACGCGCCCGCGGGCGCGTGGTTGGTCATGACCTGGTGGTCGATCGCGGCGGTGACGGTGGCGGCTTGTTGGGGGGTGAGTCGGGCGGTGAGGGTGACCATGCCGTCGGGGTCGGTGCGCCACGTGAGGGATCGTTGGGTGTGGTGGCGTCGGTCGATCTCGTCGGGGTCCTCGTGGCGGCGTGACCATGCGGCGATCGCGGCGCCCAACCGACCTGCCGGGGTGCACGCGGCGAGCTCCACCAGGACGACCGCGTCGTGGTCGGTGAGGTGGGGGACCAGGACGCGGGCCTTGGCGTAGGAGACCTCACCGGTCCGCATGGCGGCGTCCAGCACGTCGTGGTGGCGCAGGGCGCGGGCGACGCGGACCTGGGTGCGGGCGGTGCCGATGTCGATGTCGGCGACCTCGGCGAGCCACGCCGCACACGACAGGGCACCCCACGCCGCCCAGGTGCCACGGGCGTCGAGCTCGCCGACGAGGACCAACAGCTCGTAGGTGCCCGCCGACAGCCGGCCCGCCAACGCGACGATCTCGGCTTCGAGCCGCTCCGCTGCCATCTCCGCCACCGGCTCGGTGGCGTTTGCTCTCGTGTCCACGGTGCCGCCTCCGCTACGGTCGAACGTACGTTCGACTCTACCGAGGGGGTGTGACACCGAACCGCCCACAGACCGAGCCCCCACGCGCCCGCAGGCGCGTCACCAGGTGGCGGTGCCGCCCGTCAGCGCGCGCGGGTCGTGCATCCCCGCGAGCACGCCGTCCTCGCCGCGCTCGATGAGATGCGCGTGGCCGTGGTCCGTGCTCCACGCCGGGTCGCGCTCGACGACGTGGCCACGTGCCGCCAGCCCCTCGGCCCACGCCGGCGGCGCGTCGTCCTCGATCGCCACGGTGCCCGGGCCGCCGTCCGCCCACGTGTCGAACCCGCCGCTGCCCAACCGCCAGCGTGGTGCGGGCACGATCCGCCCGGCGCTCTGGTCGTGCAGCAGCAGCCGGGCGAGCATCTGCAGCACCACCTGGGGCTGGGTGTCGCCGCCCATCGTCCCGAGCACGGCCCGCAGGGACCCGTCGGTCCGCTGCACGAGCGCGGGCGAGAGCGTGTGCGGCGGCCGTCGACCGGGCGCCAGCTCGGCCGGGTGCCCGGGCTCGAGCGAGAAGCCGAGCCCCCGGTTGTGGAGGAAGATGCCGACCTCGGGCACCGCGATGTGCGCGCCCCATCCCCTGGCGTTGGACTGGATGAGCGACACCGCCTGGCCTTCGCCGTCGGCGGCGCAGAGGTAGATCGTGCCGCCGCCCTCGGCGAGCGGCGGCAGGTCGCCTCGCCGGTCGGGGTCGATCCGCGCCGCACGCGGCACGAGCCGCTCGTCGGCGAGCAGCGAGCACCCGTCGGCTGCGTCGTGCAGCACCGCCGGTCGGTCATGTCCGGCGAGCCGGCTGGCCTCGACGAGCAGGTGCACCCACTCGGCCGTGCCCGGTTCGGGGGCGTCGCCCGGGCTCATGCCCGCGAGCTCGGCGATGCGGGCGGCGGCGAGCGACAGGTAGCCCTGGCTGTTCGGCGGCACGGTCCAGGTGCGGTGGCCCCACACGTCCAGCCCGAGCGCCTCGACCCAGTCGGCCTGGGAGCGCCGGAGGTCCTCGGCCGAGAACAGCCCGTCGCCGACCCGCAGGAGGCCCTCGCCGAACTCGCCCTCGTAGAACGCCGCCCGCCCGCCATCGGCGATCGCGGCGAGCGTGCGCGCCACGCCCGGCCGGGTGATGATCGTGCCCGGCCGGATCGGTCCCCGCCGGTAGTCGTCGGCGCCGTCCACGTGGAGGATGCGGGGCACGGTGGCCGCCAGGTGCGGCGACGCGGGGAAGCCCTCGGCGGCGTACGCCCGGGCCGGTTCGAGCACCTCGGCCAGCGGGAGACGCCCGTGGCGCTCGTGGAGCGCCAGCCACCCGTCGACACAGCCGGGGACGGTCACGGTCTGGATCTCCTCGTCGAGCGGCATGCGGGTGTGCCCGGCGGCCCGCAACCGCTCGGGATCGGCCCCGCGGCCGGCTCGACCGCTGCTGTTCAGGCAGTCCGGATCGGACCCGTCGGCGTGGTGGACGAGCGCGAGCAGGTCGCCGCCCATCCCGCACATGTGCTGGGTGGTGACGGCGAGCACCGCGCTCATCGCGACGGCGGCGTCGGCCGCGCTCCCGCCCGCCCGCAGCACGGCGATGCCGGCCTGCGAGGCGAGGTGGTCCACCGAGCAGACCATCCCCTTCATCGAGCGGTAGGTGTGGAGCGACGGCATCCACACGTTGTACAGCGCAGCCGCCTCGCGCGCCGTGGGTCAGCGGCTCGGTGTCGACGCGTTCCACGCGCTCAGCTTCTCCGGGTTGACGACCACCCACAGGTTGCGGATGCGCGCGCCCTCGATCCCGACGGCGAGCACCACCACCGTCTCGCCGGCGATGCGGCCGGCGAGGCCCGGACGCCCGTTGACGGTGGTCTCGACCAGCTCGAGGCCGAGCTCGTCCCGCTTGCTCGCCAGGTTCGCGAGGTAGCGAGCCAGGCGCGGGCCACCGGTGATCGGGCGGCGCGCCGCGTTGACCAGCCCGCCCCCGTCGGCCACGACCGTGGCGTCGGGGTCGAGCAGGTCGACGAGGGCGGCGACGTCCTGGGCCTCCCACGCCCGGCGGAACGCGTCGACGATCGCCGTGTCCTTCGCCGACGGTGCGCCGGTACGCCCCGAGCGCTCGACGCGGCGCCGCGCGGACGTCGCCAGCTGGCGGCACGCCTCGGCCGACCGGCCGACGACCGTGGCGATGTCGGCGAAGGGGTAGCGGAAGACGTCGTGGAGTATGAACGCCACCCGCTCGGCCGGCGTCATCGCCTCGAGCACGACGAGCAGGGCCATGTTGACCGACTCGTCGAGCGTCACGCGCTCTGCCAGGTCGAACCCCAGTGGCGGCAGGGGCTCGGGGATCCACTCACCGACGTAGCGCTCACGCCGCGCCCGGGCGGACTTCAGCTGGTCGAGGCAGATGCGGCTGGCGACGGTCGTCAACCAGGCCACCGGCGACTCGATCGCCCGACGCTGCTCCTCGGACAGGGCGTACCACCGGGCGTAGGTCTCCTGGACGGCGTCCTCGGCCTCGGTCAGCGAGCCGAGGAGGCGATAGCCGACGTTCAGCAGGTGCCGCCGCTCGCGCGCCACGGCACCGTCGTCCTCGGGCTCGCGGGGTCCGTCGTCGGTGTCGGCCATGGGATCCCTCCTTGCCATGCATCTTCGACGAGTGAGGGGCCGCGGACGTGAGGTGTCGGCCCGACCTCACGATCTCCCGTGGCGGCTCGTCAGGTCGTCGTCACCTCCCCCCGACCCACGGAGCCACCTCATGACCCTCAACGCTCTGCTCTGGATCATCGCCGGGTTCTTCGGCGTCGCCTTCACGTTTGCCGGGACCACCCTGGTCCTCCTGCCGAAGGAGCGCTACCGCCGCATCCACGAGAGCCAGCACTGGGTGGACGACTTCACGCCCGGCCAGGTGAAGGGGATCGGCGTGATCAAGGTGCTCGGTGGCCTCGGGCTGCTGCTCCCCGCCGTGGGCGACGTGGCCCCCGGTCTGGTCCCGGTGGCAGCGTGCGGCCTCGCCCTGTTCATGGCCGGCGCGGGTGCCACCCGCCTCCGCCGGGGCGAGGTCGTCTCGCTCGTCGGCGACGTCGTCTTCCTCGGCCTGTTCGTGCTCCTGGCGTGGGGCCGCTTCGATCTCGAGCCGTTCGTCTGAGCTCAGGCGCGGCGTTCCGGCTGACCGCTGCTGCGCTTGTCGGAGTACATCGCGGCGTCAGCCCGGGCGATCAGGTCGTCGAGGGCGTCCTCGTCCGATCCCCCGATGCTCACACCGACCGCCGCGGAGATGCCCGGCCAGCGCTCGCCCACCGTGTCCAGGGCCCGACGGATCCGCTCGGTCAGCTCGCCGGCGTCCTCGCGGGTGGCGGGGACCACGACGACGAACTCGTCGCCACCGAGCCGCGCGACGAGGTCGTCGGCCCGGACCGCGTGGCGCAGGGCATCGCCGGTCGCCCGCAGGACGTCGTCGCCCGTGCCGTGTCCCAGCGCGTCGTTCACGGCCTTGAACCCGTTGAGGTCGACGAACACCACCGCGACCGGCTCCCGGGGGAGGGGGTCGTCCCAGGTGGTGGCCTCGCGGAGGAGGCCTCGACGGTTGAGCAGTCCGGTCAGCGCGTCGCGCGTGGCGTGGTGGTGGGACTGCTCCTCCTCCCCGCAGCGGTGCGCGGTCGAGGCGAGGACCGACCCGAGGACACGGACGTGGTCGCTGTTGGCGTCCTCCCACCGTGGGAACCCGTCCGGGAAGTGCAGCCGCACGACGCCGGACCCGCCGTTGGCCGAGTCGTACCAGACCTCGGCGACCTTCTCTCCGCCGTCGCCGACGTCGCTGCGGACGCACGGCTGGTCCCGCAGGTCGTCGATGCCGGCGACGAGGCGCGTCGTCCCCACGGTGGCATCGTCGTCGGCGACCCACGCGAGCGCCACGGCAGCCGCGGGTCCGCCCGCGCGGTCGTGGGCCACCGTCACCAGCTCGATCCGGTCGGCGCCGACGATCGACGCCACCTGCTCGAGGCCGGCCGGGACCAGCTCGTGGAGCTCGTACCACCGGACGCCGGCGCAGATCTCCGAGACGCGGGCGACGGCTGCGCCGAGCTCCCGGCGGCGGAGCTCCAGTGCGACGTCGTCCTCCTCACCCCGACCGCACAGGACGAGCCAGTCGCCGTCGGGTCGGGGGACAGTCGTCGCGGTGACCCGCAGGCGCACGAGCCGGGCGTCGTCCCGCCGCATCCGGATCACCGTCGCCTGGTGGAACCCGGGCTTGGAGGACGCCTCGGCCAGGGCGCCCGTGGCCTGGACGACGTCGTCGGGGTGGACGTAGTCGAGGAGCGGCCGGCCGAGGGCGCGGTCGAGCTCGGGGCCGACCTTGGCGGTGGCGCCGCCCAGCCAGGCGAGGCGCCACTCGGGGTCGAGGACGGCGAGGACATCGGGCGCGTGCGCGACGGCGAAGGCGGCCAGGTCGGGGTGGAGATCCTGCACCACCCCCTGGTCGGCGGAGGTCCGACGGTGATGAGAGCGGCGAGCCGAACCTCGCCCGCCAGCAGGAGCAGCGCAGGATCGACTAGGACCAGGTCATCCGCCAGCTGCTGATCCGCCTGCGCGACCGCGTTGACGCCGCGTCGCCCCTGACCTTCGTCATCGGCACGCTCGGGTTCGCCGTGCTGGTGTCGCTCACGGCCGGTGCGGCGTTCGTCGAGCTGGTCGATGCGGTCACCTCCGAGGAGGGGGCGTCGTCACCGGACGCAGAGGTCGCACGATGGATCGCCGAGCGCCGGACCCCATGGGTCACGGCGCTGATGCGGCTCACGACCCGCCTGGCCGACTACGCCATCGCCGGCACGGTGGCGGCGGCCGCTGCCGTGGCGCTCGTCGCCGCCCGGCGGCGGGGTCCGGCTTCCGCCCTCGTCGCCTCGAGCCTGGGCGCCATGCTCGTCACCGAGGTGCTGAAGGAGGTCGTCGGACGGGAGCGGCCGATGGCCGACGGTCGCTTGGTCGAGGCCGCCGGCCACGCCTTCCCCTCGGGGCACTCGTCGCAGGCGGTCGCCTGCTACGGCGGGCTGGCGTTGGCCGTCGTCCTGACCACGCGCAGCTCACGTCGACGCGCCGCCGCCGTCGCAGCTGTGGCGGTCGTCGCCCTCGCCGTCGGGACATCCCGCGTTTACCTCGGCGTGCACTGGCCGGCCGATGTCCTCAGCGGCTGGATCGTCGGTCTGACGTGGCTGGCCCTGGTCGCCAGCGGGTCGCTGCTCCTCCAGCGGCTCGACCGGCCCCGAGGGTGGTGGCCGGTCGAGCGCGACGGGAGCGCTACTCGATGCGCATGCCGGAGATGGCCCGGCCGATGACGAGCTGCTGGATCTGCTCGGTGCCCTCGAAGATGTCCATGATCTTGGCGTCGCGGTGGAAGCGCTCGACCGGGTACTCGCGGGTGTAGCCGTAGCCGCCGAGGATCTGAATGGCCCGCTCGGTGACCCACACCGCGGTGCGGCCGGCCTTGAGCTTCGACATCGAGCCCTCGGCGTTGGTGTAGCCGCCGTTGTTGGCGAGCCACGCCGCGCGCCAGACGAGGAGGCGGGCGGCGTCGATCTCGGTGGCCATGTCGGCGAGCATGAAGCTGATCGCCTGGTTCATGATGATCGGCTTGCCGAACGCCTCGCGCTCCTTGGCGTAGTCGAGGGCGTACTCGTAGGCGGCCCGGGCGATGCCCACGGCCATCGCGGCGACGGCGGGGCGGGTCGACTCGAACGTCGACATCGCCGGCTGCTTGGCGCCGGTGCGGGCGCCTTCGCGGGCCTTGGCCAGCTTGGCGTCGAGCTTCTCCTTGCCGCCGAGCAGCATCCGCCCGGGCAGGCGCACGTCGTCGAGGACGACCTCGGCGGTGTGGGAGGCCCGGATGCCGTGCTTCTTGTACTTCTGCCCCTGCGACAGCCCCTTGGTGCCGGGCGGGACGATGAAGCTCGCCTGGCCCCGGCCCTTCAGCTCGGGGTCGACCGAGGCGACGACGACGTGGACGTCGGCGATGCCGCCGTTGGTGATCCACGCCTTGGTGCCGTTGAGGACCCACTCGTCGGTGGCCTCGTCGTAGACGGCGCGGGTGCGCAGCGACGACACGTCGGAGCCGGCGTCGGGCTCGGAGACGCAGTAGGCGCCGAGCTTCACGTCGTCGGCGTCGCCGTAGCACTGCGGCACCCACTCCATGACCTGCTCGGGGGTGCCGGAGCCGGCGATGCCGGCGGCGGCGAGGCCCGAGCCGAAGATCGACAGGGCGATGCCGGCGTCCCCCCAGAACATCTCCTCCATGGCGACCGGCATGGTGAGCCCGGTCGGGTCGCCCATCATCGCCTGGGCCATGAAGTCGGTGCCGTACAGCCCGATCTTGGCGGCCTCCTGGATGATCGGCCAGGGCGTCTCCTCCCGCTCGTCCCACTCCTCACCGGCGGGGCGGATGACGTCACGGGCGAACTCGTGGACCCAGTCGCGGATCTGCTTCTGGTCGTCGTTGAGCTCGAGGGAGAACTCGGCCATGGGAGGCACCTCTGGTCTGGGGGGGACAGGGGGGTGGGGGACGGTGCGCGACGAGGGGACGCCACGCGCCACACTCAACTGTACGGCGTAGAGCGCCCTAGCGACGAGCGAGGTCCCGCAGGACGTAGCGCAGGATCCCGCCGTGGCGGTAGTAGTCGGCCTCCCGGGGCGTGTCGATGCGGACCTTCGCGGTGAACGTGACGTCGCCGGCCCGGACCTCGACCTCCGACGGCGGCACCTCCTGGCCGTCGAGCCCGACGATGTCGAACTGCTCGTGACCGGTGAGGCCGAGCGACTCGACGGTCTCGCCCGCCGGCAGCTCGAGCGGCAGCACACCCATCCCGATGAGGTTCGAGCGGTGGATGCGCTCGTAGCTCTCGGCGAGCACGGCCGACACGCCGAGGAGGAACGTGCCCTTGGCTGCCCAGTCCCGCGACGAGCCCGAGCCGTACTCCTTGCCGGCGAGGACGACGAGCGGGACGCCCTCGTCCTGGTAGCGCATCGCAGCGTCGTAGATCGTCATCTCCTCGCCGTCGGGGAGGTGGAGCGTGACGCCGCCCTCGGTGCCCGGAGCCAGGCGGTTGCGGATGCGGACGTTGGCGAAGGTGCCGCGGATCATCACCTCGTGGTTGCCGCGGCGGGAGCCGTAGGAGTTGAAGTCGGCGGGAGCGACCCCGTGGTCCTGGAGCCACTGCCCGGCCGGGGAGTCGGGCCGGATGGCGCCGGCGGGGGAGATGTGGTCGGTGGTGACGCTGTCGCCGAGCACCGCCAGCGCCCGGGCGCCGGTGATGTCGGCGAGGGGGGCGGGGTCGGGGGTGAGGCCGTCGAAGTGCGGCGGGTTCCGCACGTAGGTCGACTCGTCGGACCACTCGTAGCGCTCACCGGTGGACGACTCGAGCGACGTCCACCGCTCGTCGCCGGCGAACACGTCGGCGTAGGCCCGGTCGAACATCTCGGACCGCACGGCGTCCCGCAGCGTCTCGGTGACCTCGGCGTCGGTGGGCCAGATGTCGCGCAGGTAGACGGGTTCGCCGTCGCTGCCCGTGCCGAGCGGCTCGTTCACCAGGTCGCGGTCCATCGTCCCGGCCAGCGCGTAGGCGACGACGAGGGGCGGCGACGCCAGGTAGTTCATGCGCACGTCGCCGTTGATGCGGCCCTCGAAGTTCCGGTTGCCGGAGAGGACCGACACCACGGCCAGGCCCTCGTCGTTGACGGCGGTGGAGATCTCCGGCGGCAGCGGCCCCGAGTTGCCGATGCAGGTCGTGCAGCCGAACGCCGCCAGGTGGAACCCGAGCTTCTCCAGGTAGGGCGTGAGCCCGGCCCGCTCGTAGTAGTCCATGACCGCCTTCGACCCCGGTGCCAGCGACGTCTTCACCCACGGTTGGCGGGTGAGGCCCCGCTCGACGGCCTTCTTGGCGAGGAGACCGGCGGCGAGCATCACCGACGGGTTGGACGTGTTGGTGCAGCTGGTGATGGCGGCGATGACGACGTGGCCGTGGTCGAGGGTGACCTCGGTGCCGTCGGCCAGGGTGACCGGGACCTCCTTGCGCACCCGCTCCGGCGCCGCGCCTGCCGAGCGCGGGCCGGCGACGCGGGTCTCGGCTGCCTCGGGCTCGGCCCCGCCCTCGCCGGTGACGCCCTCGGACGCCGCCGGGGGGTCGCTGGCGGGGAACGACTCGGCCGACGCCTCGTCGGTGCCGGTGAGCGCCTGCTCGGGGAGCGAGGTGAGCAGCGCAGTGGCGAACCGTGCCTTGGCCTCGCTCAGCGCCACCCGATCCTGCGGGCGGGACGGGCCGGCGATGCTCGGGACGACGCTGCTGAGGTCGAGCTCGATCGTCTCGGAGAAGCGGGGGACGGCCTGGGGGTCGAACCAGAGGCCCTGCTCCTTGGCGTAGCGCTCGACCAGCTCGACCAGGCTGTCCGGCCGCCCGGTGAAGCGCAGGTAGCGGAGCGTCTCCTCGTCGATCGGGAAGATCGTGACCGTCGAGCCGTACTCCGGCGACATGTTGCCGATCGTCGCCCGGTTCTCCACGGGCACGTTGCCGACGCCGGGCCCGTAGAACTCGACGAACTTGCCGACCACGCCGTGCTCGCGGAGGAGCTCGGTGACGGTGAGGACGAGGTCGGTGGCGGTGGCGCCTTCGGGCAGCTCGCCCTCGAGGCGGACGCCGACCACGCGGGGGAGCAGCATCGAGATGGGCTGGCCGAGCATGGCGGCCTCGGCCTCGATGCCGCCGACGCCCCAGCCGAGCACGCCGAGGCCGTTGACCATCGGCGTGTGGCTGTCGGTGCCGACGAGGGTGTCGGGGTAGGCACGGCCGGTGGCCTCGTCGACGAACACGACGCGGGCGAGGTGCTCGAGGTTGACCTGGTGGCAGATGCCGGTGCCGGGCGGCACGACCCGGAAGCCGTCGAAGGCCTGCTGGCCCCACTTGAGGAACTGGTAACGCTCGCCGTTGCGCTCGAACTCGATCTCGACGTTGCGGGCGAAGGCGTCGGGCCGGGCGAAGGTGTCGACGCTGACCGAGTGGTCGATGACCAGGTCGGTCGGGATGAGCGGGTTGATGGCGCCAGCCCGACCGCCGAGCTGCTCGACGGCGTCGCGCATGGCGGCGAGGTCGACCACGGCGGGCACGCCGGTGAAGTCCTGCATGAGGATGCGCGCCGGCATGAACGAGATCTCGCGGTCGGACGCGCCGCCGTCCCAGCGGGCCAGGGCCTCGATGTCCTCGGCGGTGACCGTCTCGCCGTCCTCCTGCCGGAGCAGGTTCTCGAGCAGCACCTTCATGCTGTACGGCAGTCCGGCGGCCTCGTCCCCGACGGCGTCGAGGCGGTGGATCTCGTACGACGCTCCCCCGACGGTGAGGTCGCTGCGGGCTCCGAAGCTGTTCGTCGTCATGGCTCCATCGTGCTCCTGATCGCGTCCTGGTGCTCGCCTCCAGCGGCCGTACCCGGGTCGGTCGGCGGCGAACCGGACGCCGGCTCCTCGAACGTGACCCGCACGCCGAGCAGGCGGACGGGCCGGTCGAGCTCGAAGCGATCGAACACCACGAGGGCGTGGGCGGCGACGGCCGCCGGGTCGAGGGTGGGAGCGGGCAGCTTCCCGGAGCGGGTGCGGGTCCAGAACGACGCGGTGCGCACCTTGACCGCCACGTGGGTGACGCGGCGACCCTCGGGCGCGACCTCGTCGACCAGGCCGCGAGCCATGCGGTCGACCCGGTCCCGCACGTCGGCGGGGTCGGGCAGGTCGGTGGTGAACGTCTCCTCGTGACTGCGGCCCTTGGCCACCCGTGGCTCGGCGCGGACCGGGTCGTCGTCGCCGCCGAGACCGAGCAGCCGCAGGTGCGGGCCGATCGTCGGTCCGAACGTGGCCGCCAGCTCGGCGTGGTCCGTGCGTGCGAGGTCGAGGACCGTGTGGATCCCGAGCGCCCGGAGCTTCTCCGCCGTGCGGGGTCCGATGCCCCAGATGTCCGACGCCGGCGCGTCGCCGAGCCGCTCGAACCACTCGTCCCGGGTGAGGCGGGCCACCGCTCCGGGCTTGGCCCAACCGGTGGCCGTCTTGGCCTGGAGCTTCGTGTCGCCGATCCCGACGGCGCAGGTGAGCCCGGTGCGCTCGACGACGGCTGCCTTCACCTGCTCGGCGAACGCCTCCGGGTCGTCGCTGGCCACGCCGAGGAACGCCTCGTCCCACCCGAGCACCTCGACGGGCACGTCGAAGGACCGCAGCACCGACATCACCTCGGCCGACGCCGCGTCGTACGCCGGCCGGTCCGACGGGAGGAAGACGGCGTCGGGGCAGCGCCGCTGAGCGGTCCGCAGCGGCATGCCGGACCGCACGCCGTGGGCGCGCGCCTCGTAGGACGCGGTGGCGACCACCTGCCGGGGACGGGTTGGGTCGCCGTCGCCGCCGACGACGACGGGCCGCCCGGCCAGCTCCGGGCGCCGCCGGACCTCGACCGCAGCGAGGAACTGGTCCAGGTCGACGTGGAGGATCCACTCCCGGGGGGTTCCCACGAAGCCAGTGGAGCACACTGGGCCGATCGGCCCGACGCCGTTCGGGTCCTCACGACGATCCGGCCCGTTCCGATCGATCGGTGATGGACCAGCGCGGGTTCGACGGGGCCGAACGGCCTGACTTCTGGCTCGCACACGTGCGCGCCGGCGTCGTGCTGACCGTCCTCGCGTGCAGCAGCGGTGTCGTCTACGTCGCGACCGACACCGCGGTGGCGGAGCGCGTGACCCTCACCATGCTGCTGTTCGCCACGATGGGGGCGACCGTCGGCCTCCTGCTGCTCCCGCTCGACGTCATCGTCACCAGCCGGCGCGCCGCGTGGTTCTTCTACGGCTGGTCGGGCACCGCGTCGCTCGCGGTGACCGCCGGGTGCTACGTCGAGGGCCAGAGCCGCAGCCCGTTCTCGGCGTTCTACTTCCTCATCCTCGTCTACGCCGCCACCGCCTACCCGCCGGGAGCGGTCCTGAAGGTGTCGGTGGGCATCCTGCTGCTCTACGGCGGGTTGATCGTCAACGACGCCGCGGAGCCCGGCGGCAACCTGCTGGTCGCCGGCTGCCTGGCCCTCACGGCGTGGATGTGCTCGGTCGCCGCGCGCAACCAGTGGGACCAGTTCCAGGAGCAGGTGCAGCTGGCCCGGGAGGACGAGCTGACCGGGTGCCTCAACCAGCGTGGCTTCCAGGAGGCGTTCACGTCCGAGGTGGAGCGGGCGAACCGGCTGCGGCGCCCGCTCGCCCTTCTCCTCGTCGACCTCGACGAGTTCAAGGCGGTGAACGACGCCCGCGGGCACGGCATGGGCGACGCAGTGCTGCGGCGGGTCGGCGACCTGCTGCGTCAGTCGGTGCGCGACGTCGACGTCGTCGGGCGGGTGGGCGGTGACGAGTTCGCCGCCCTGCTCGTCGAGACGTCCGGCCGTGAGGCGCTCGACGTCGCCGACCGCCTGTGCCGTCGGGCCCGGACCCTCTCGGGGACGGTCACCACGTTCAGCATCGGGGTCGCCGGGCTCGTGCCGGGCGACACCGTCGCCTCCCTCCTCGACGCCGCCGACGCCGCGCTCTACGACGCCAAGCGCGCCGGACGTGACCGGGCGCTGCTGCACCAGCGCGAGTGGTGACCGCCGCTCAGCGGTGGCGGTGCGCCTCGTACCACTCGAGGGCCGCAGGATCGACGAGCGAGTCGCGGCTGGCGGCCCGCTCCGCCGGCGCGCCCTCGAGGATCCGCTTGACCGGGACCTCGAGCTTCTTGCCCGACAGCGTGCGCGGCACCGCCGGCACCTCCTCGATGCGGTCGGGGACGTGCCGGGGCGACAGCTCGGCGCGGAGGGCGCCGGCGATGCGGGCCCGCAGGTCGTCGTCGACGTGCACGTCGGGGACGGGCCGGACGAACAGCACCAGCTCGCCCATGCCGGTGGGGTCGTCGTCGGAGGTGAGGTGGACGACGAGGCTGTCGTCGACCTCGGGCAGCGACTCCACGACGGTGTAGAGGTCGCTCGTGCCGAGGCGGACCCCGCCCCGGTTGAGGGTGGCGTCGGACCGTCCGCTGATCGTGCAGGCACCGTCGTCGGTGAAGGTCACCCAGTCGCCGTGTCGCCAGACGCCGGGGAACACCGAGAAGTAGGCGTCCCGGTACCGCGCGCCGTCCTCGTCGCCCCAGAACCCCACGGGCATCGACGGCATCGGCTCGGTGACGACCAGCTCGCCGGTGACCCCGGGCGGCAACGGACGGCCGTCGGGGTCGAACGCCTCCACGGCGCAGCCGAGCAGCCGGCACGGGATCTCGCCGGCCCGCACGGGCACCAGGGGTGACGAGCCGACGAACGCGGTGCACACGTCGGTGCCGCCGCTGATCGAGCTGACCGGGACGCCGAGTGCCTCGTCGACCCAGCGGAACCCCGCGGCCGGCAGCGGCGCGCCGGTGGAGCCCACCCAGCGGAGCGAGCCGCGTGGCGGTTCGATGCCCGCCTTGCGGCAGGCGAGCAGGAACGGGGCCGACGTGCCGAACACGGTCGTGCCGGTCTCCTCCGCGGTGCGCCACAGCGTGCCGAGGTCGGGGTGGCCGGGGTCGCCGTCGAAGAGGACGATCGATGCGCCGGTGAGGAGCCCCGACACCAAGTAGTTCCACATCATCCACCCGGTGGTCGTGAACCAGCAGAAGCGGTCCGCCGGCGTCAGGTCCTGGTGGAGGGTGAGCACCTTGAGGTGCTCGAGGGTGATGCCGCCGTGGGAGTGGACGATCGCTTTGGGCAGGCCGGTGGTGCCCGAGCTGAACAGCACGTACAGCGGGTGGTCGAACGGGACGGGCGTGAACGAGAGCGGCTCGGTCGGTCCGGCGAGGAGGTCGCCCCAGAGCGTGGCGTCGGGGAGGCCGTCGTCGAGGTAGGGGATCGCCACGACGTGGCGGAGCGTCGGCAGCTGGTCGCGGATGGCGGCGACGTGCTCGCGACGGTCGATCGCCCGCTCCCCGTAGCGGTAGCCGTCGACGGCGACGAGCACCGTCGGGTCGAGCTGCGCGAACCGGTCGACCACCGCCCGCACGCCGAACTCCGGTGCGCAGCTGGACCACACCGCCCCGAGCGAGGCCGTCGCGAGCATGGCGACGAGCGTCTCGGGGACGTTGGGCGCGAACGCGACGACACGGTCGCCGCGTCCGACGCCGAGGCGGCGCAGCCCCGCTGCGCAGGCGGCGACGGCGTCGACGAGCTCGGTCCACGTGAGCGTCGTCCCGGCGCGTGTCTGGCTCCGGGCGGTCACGGCGACGCCGTCGGGGTCGACCTCGGCGTGGCGCAGCGCGTGTTCGGCGTAGCTCAGCTCGCCGCCGGGGAACCAGCGCGTGCCGGGGATCCCGTCGGGCCCACGGGCGAGCACGGCGTCGGGCCGGCGGTGCCACATCACGTCGAGGTCGTCGGCGACCGCGCCCCAGAACCCGTCCAGGTCGGTGACCGACCAGTGGTGCAGCGCGGCGTATGTGTCGTGGCCGTGGGCGCTGGCGAACCGTCCCGCAGCTGTCGACGACCAGACGTCGTCCGGTGGCGTCCAGAGGACCTCGCCCCGCTCGCTCATCGCACCGGCAAGCTGCTCATCGGACCGGAAGGCCGAGGCCGCGGCTGATGATGAGGCGCTGCACCTCGCTCGTGCCCTCGCCGATCTCGAGGATCTTGGCGTCGCGGTAGTGGCGGGCCACCGGGGTCTCGTCCATGAACCCGCTGCCGCCGAACACCTGGGTCGCGGTGCGGGTGGCGGCGACGGCGGCCTCGGTCGACTGGAGCTTGGCGATCGCAGCGGCGTGGGTGAACGGGCGCCCCTGGTCGCGCAGCCAGGCCGCGTGGTACGTGAGCGACCGCGCGGCGTGGAGGGCGACCTCCATGTCGGCGATGGCGAAGGCGACCGCCTGGTTCGAGCCGATCGGCCGGCCGAACGTGTGGCGCTCCGTGGCGTAGGCGACGGCGTCGTCGACGCAGCGCTGGATGACGCCGACGGCGAGGGCGCTGATCGCCACGCGGCCCTCGTCGAGGATGCCGAGGAACTGGGCGAACCCACGGCCCCGCGGGCCGAGGAGGTGGTCCTCGGGCACCCGGCAGCCGCTGAACGCCAACCCGTGGGTGTCCGACGCGTGCCAGCCCATCTTCCGGTAGGGCGGGAGCACCTCGAACCCGGGCGTCCCCGCGGGGACGACGATCGTGCTGATCTCGTCGGGGCCGGTGCGGGCGGTGACCGTGACGAGCGACGTGATCGGCGTGCCGGAGTTGGTGATGAACGCCTTCTCGCCGTCGATCACCCACTCGCCGGCGGACCCGTCGAGCGTGGCGGTCGTGCGGGTGCCGCCGGCGTCGCTCCCGGCGTCGGGCTCGGTGAGCCCGAACCCGCCGAGGGCGCGACCGGCGCACAGGTCCGGCAACCACCGCTCCTTCTGCTCGTCGGTGCCGAAGCGTGCGATCGGTCCGGCGCCGAGGCCCACGCCCGCCTCCAGCGTGATCGCCAGCGACTGGTCGACCCGGGCGACCTCCTCGATGGCGACGCACAGGCCGGTGAGGTCGCCGCCCGCACCGTAGGGCTCGGGGAAGGGGATGCCGAACAGGCCGAGCTCTCCCATGGCGAGCACGGTGTCGGTGGGGAAGGTGTGGGTGCGGTCCCACTCGGCGGCGAACGGCTCGATCTCGCGCGCGGCGAAGTCGCGGACGACGGCCCGCAGCTGCTGGTGCTCGTCGGTGAGGTAGGGGTCGTGCACGGGCCTCCTTCGGGCCGTCAGACGGGCGGGACGCCGTGGCGGCGGACGGCGAAGCTGCGGTCCTTCCCCCGGGCCCCGTCGATGCGGGCGATCAGCTCCCGGCGCAGGTCCTCGGGCGGGACGACGGCGTCGATGACGAGCTCGGAGGCCAGGCGCAGGAGGTCGACGTCCTCCTCGTAGAGCCGGCGCTGCTCGGCGACGAACGCCGCCCGCTCGTCCTCGTCCTCGATCGCCGCGATGCGGTTGGCGAACACCGCGTTGACCGCGGCGTCGGGGCCCATCACCGCGATGCGGGCGGTGGGCAGGGCGAGGGTGGCGTCGCTGCCGAACGCCGGGCCGGCCATGGCGTAGAGGCCGGCGCCGTACGCCTTGCGCAGCACGACGGAGATCTTCGGCACCGTCGCCTCGCTGACCGCGGTGATCATCTTGGCGCCGTGGCGGATGATGCCCGCCCGCTCGACCTGGGTGCCGACCATGAAGCCGGGGACGTCGGCGAGGAACACGAGCGGGATGTTGAACGCGTCGCAGCACCAGATGAAGCGGGCGCCCTTGTCGGCGGAGTCGCCGAAGAGCACGCCGCCGAGGTGCGACGGGTTGTTGGCGACGATGCCGACCGGGTGCCCGTCGAGCAGGGCCAGGCCGCACACGAGCTCGCGGGCGAAATCGGGCTTCACCTCGAAGAAGCTGTCGGCGTCGACGATGCCCTCGATGACCCGGTGGACGTCGAACGCCACGCTCTCGCGCTCGGGGACGTCGTCGGCGTGCAGCGAGCGGGTGGGCGGTTCGGGCCGGTAGGTGGGCGGCGCCTCCCGCCAGCTCTGGGGGAAGTAGGTGAGGTAGGCGCGTGCCTGGTCGAGGGCGTCGACGTCGTCGGCGGCGAGGTTGTCGGCGCAGCCCGACACCGACGTGTGCATGCGGGCGCCGCCGAGCTCCTCGAGCGTGGTCGTCTCCCCGACGACGACCTCGACCATGCGGGGCGACCCGAGGTACATCGAGGCGTTGCCGTCGACCATGAACACCACGTCGCAGAACGACGGGATGTAGGCGCCGCCGGCCGCCGAGGGTCCGAACAGGCAGCAGATCTGGGGGACCTGGCCCGAGAGGCGCACCTGCTCGTAGAAGATGCGGCCCGCGCCCCGGCGCCCGGGGAAGAGCTGCACCTGATCGGTGATGCGGGCGCCGGCGGAGTCGACGAGCCAGACGATCGGCACCTGCTCGTGGCGGGCGGCCTCGACGGCGCGGATCATCTTCTCGACCGTGCGGGCGCCCCACGAGCCGGCCTTCACCATCGGGTCGTTGGCGACGACGACCACCGGCCGTCCGTCGATGCGCCCCCGTCCGGTGACGACGCCGTCGGCGGGGAACCCCTCGGCCGCGGCGTGGGCCAGCGCGCCGTCCTCGACGAACGACCCGTCGTCGAGCAGCACGTCGAGGCGCTCGCGAGCGGTCAGCTTCCCCTGGCCGCGCAGCTTGTCGAGGGCCCGCGGCTCGGGTGTGCGGACCCGGTCGTGGACCTCACCGAAGTCGGTCATGGGTGCAACAGTGCCAGTTCCGGTTCCTCGATGACGGTGCGGAGACCCGACAGGAAGCGTCCGACCTCGGCGCCGTCCACGACGCGGTGGTCGAACACGAGGGTGAACGTCGCCGTGTCGCGGGCGACGACCTGGTCGTCGACGACGTGGGGCCGGCGGCGGATGGCGCCCACGCCGAGGATGGCGGCCTCGGGGTGGTTGATGATCGGGGTGCCCTCGTCGATGCCGAGGGCACCGAAGTTGGAGATGGTGAAGGTGGACCCGGTCAGGTCGGACGGGGAGAGCGAACCCGACCGGGCCCCCTCGGCGAGACGGGCCATCTCGTGGGCCAGGTCGAGGAGCGCACGCCGTTGTGCGTCCTGGACGACCGTGACCACGAGACCCCGTTCGGTGGCGGTGCCGATGCCGAGGTGCACGTCCTCGTGCAACCGGATGACCGGACCCGTCTCGTCGAAGGAGGCGTTCAGGTGCGGGTTGGCGGCCAGCTGCTGGACGACGACCCGGCAGATCAGGGCGAACGGGGTGACGACCGGGTCCTCGCCCACGCGGGCGAGGTGGTCGACCATGCGCCGGCGGACCTCGAGCAGGCGCGTGCAGTCGACGAGGACCGAGGCCGATGCCGTCGGGATCTCGTCGTGGCTGCGGGTCATCTTCTCGGCGATGCGGGCCCGCACACCGGTGACCGGGATCGTCGTTCCCGCGGCTGCGGCCTCGACGTCGGCGCGGGTGACGATGCCGTCGGGCCCGGAGCCGGGGGCGACGTCGGTCAGCGCGACCCCGAGCTCACGGGCGAGCTTGCGCACCGGCGGCTTGGCGCGTGGACGGGTGGCGCGCCCGCGGGTGCCGCGGCGCCGCCGGCTGCGGTCGGACGACGGATCGTGGCCGTAGCCGACGAGCGTGCTCTGCCGGGCCTGCGGCTCGGACGGGGGGTCGGGCTCGGCCGGGGGATCGGGCTCGGACCGGGGCTCGGAATCGCCGCCTTCGAGGTCGATCGTGGCCAGCACCTCGCCGACCTGCACCGTGTCGCCGGGTTCGGCGCCGAGCGCCACCACCCGACCGGCCCACGGCGACGGCACCTCGACCTCGGCCTTGGCCGTCTCGACCAGGCACAGCACCTGGTTGAGCTCGACGACGTCGCCGACCGCGACCTGCCACTCGACGATCGTGGCCTCCTCGAGGCCCTCGCCCAGGTCGGCGAGCAGGAAGTCGCGGGTCGCGGTGTCAGGCATGGTCGTAGGAGAGGGAGCGCTCGACGGTGTCGAGGAGGCGGTCGACGCCGGGCAGCCAGTCGCCCTCGAGCCGGGTCGGCGGGTAGGGCGTGTCGAATCCCGTCGCTCGCAGGATCGGTGCCTCGAGGTCCCAGAAGACCTCCTCCTGGAGGCGGGCGGCGATCTCGGCGCCCATGCCGAGCGTGCGGGGCCCCTCGTGGAGGACGACGCACCGGCCGGTGCGGGCGACCGACGCGGCGACGGTGTCGATGTCGAGGGGCACCAGCGAGCGCAGGTCGACGACCTCGACGTCCCACCCGTGCTCCTCGGCGGCGAGGGTGGCGGCTTCGAGGGCCACGCCGACGAGCCCGCCGTAGGTGACGACGGTGACGGTGTCGCCCGGTCGGCGCACGACGGCGGTGCCGATCGGTTCGCGGCGCGCCGCCCGGTCGACGTCCTCCTTGGCCCAGTAGCGCCGCTTCGGCTCGAGGAACATCACCGGGTCGTCGCACTCGATGCTGTCCCGCAGGAGCGAGTAGGCGTCGGCCGGCGTCGAGGGCACCACGACCTTCAGCCCCGCGGTGTGGGCCCAGTAGGTCTCGGTGGACTCGGAGTGGTGCTCGGGCGAGCCGATGGCACCGAACGAGGGCACGCGGATGGTGACCGGCATGCGCACGAGGCCCCGGGTGCGGCTCCGGTACTTGGCGAGGTGCGTCGCGACCTGGTCGAACGCCGGGTAGGTGAAGCCGTCGAACTGGATCTCGGGCACCGGGCGGAAGCCCCGCAGCGCCATGCCGATGGCGGCACCGACGATGCCCGACTCGGCGAGCGGCGTGTCGAAGCACCGCTGCTCGCCGTAGGTGCCCTGGAGGCCGTCGGTGACCCGGAAGACCCCGCCCTGGCGGCCGACGTCCTCGCCGAACACGACCACCCGGTCGTCGGCGGCCATGGCGTCGTGCAGCGCGGCGCCGATGGCCTGGACCATCGTCATCTCGGCGGTGGCGCCCACGTCCGTCACCCCTCCCGCTCGAGCTCGGCGGCGAGCTCGTCGCGCTGGCGGAGGAGCTCCGGCGTCGGCTCGGCGAAGACGTGCTCGAACACCTCGGTGGCCGGGCCGTCCGGGGCGTCGTAGACGGCGTCGCGCAGCGACCGGCGCAGGTCCGCGGCGTGCGAGGCGGCCTCCTCGGCGAGGGTGTCGTCCCAGGCCCCGACGTGGCGCAGGAACGCCTCGCACCGGGTGATCGGGTCGAGCGCCCGCCACGTGGCGACCTCGCCCTCGCTGCGGTAGCGGGTCGGGTCGTCGGAGGTGGTGTGGGGGCCCATGCGGTAGGTGACGGCCTCGACGAGCGTGGGGCCGTCACCGCGCCGGGCCCGCTCCGCGGCCTCCGCGACGACCATGTGGCAGGCGGCGACGTCGTTGCCGTCGACGCGCACGCCCGGCATGCCGTAGCCGATCGCCCGGTGGGCGAGGCTGGGGGCGCGGTACTGGTCGTGGGTGGGGGTGGAGATGGCCCAGCCGTTGTTCTGCACGAACACGATGCAGGGCGCCTGCTGCACCGCCGCCAGGTTGAGCGCCTCGTGGACGTCGCCCTCGCTGGTGCCGCCGTCGCCGATGAACGCCACCGTGACCCCGCCGTCGCCGAGCCAGGTGGACGCCATGGCGGCGCCGACGGCGTGGAGGGTGTTCGTGCCGATGGCGATGCAGATGGGGGCGACGCAGCGCTCGACGAAGCCGAGCCCGCCGTTCCAGGTGCCACGCCACGACAGGCCGACCCCGCCGGGGTCGATGCCGCGCACGAGGAAGGCGCCGAGCTCGCGGTACTGGGGGAACAGCCAGTCGGTGTCCCGGAGCGCCGTGGCGCACCCCACCTGGGCCGCCTCCTGCCCCGCGCAGGGCGGGTAGAGCGCCAGCTGGCCCTGGCGCTGGAGGTTCACCATCTCCTCGTCGACGCCGCGCGTGGCGACCATGGCCCGGTACATCGCGGGCAGCCGGTCGACGACGCTCGTGGGATCGAGACCGTGGTGGGGCGTGGGGTGGCCGTCGGGTGCGATCAGCTGGATCGGCTCGAGCGCCACCTCGTCGATGATGAGATCGGCCATCGTGCTCCCCTCTCCCCTCGGGAGTGTGTGACCTGTGACACCACCAATGGTGAACCACCTGCGCTGGGAAGGGAAGCGATCCGAAGATTATTCTCTGAGCCATGGTCCAGCCGAAGCTCTCGCCGGTCGAGATGACCCTCGTCCGCCTCCTCCAGAAGAACGCTCGGATGACGAACAAGGACCTGGCGAAGGCCGCGGGCATCGCCGAGTCCACGTGCCTCGAGAAGGTGCGGTCCCTCCAGCAGCGGGGGGTGATCCGCGGCTGGCACGCGGAGGTCGACCTGGCGGCGATCGGGCGGCCGATCCGCGTGCTCATCAGCGTCCGGCTGCAGCCGAAGACCACCGAGGCCGTGAACCGGTTCCAGCAGGAGGTCCTCGCCGCCGACGAGACGCTGAGCGTCGCCACCGTCGCCGGCAACGACGACTTCATCGTCGAGGTCGCGGTCGCCGACGTCGACCACCTCCGCAGCTTCCTGTTCGAGCACATCACCAACCAGCCGCACGTGACCGACACCCACACGCTGCTCGTCTACGACTACCGGCGGAAGTCGGTGATCGAGCCGGTCGCCGACGACGACGGGGTCTAGGGTCCCGCCATGGACCTCCGGCAGGTGCCGCTGCGCTCGGCGCTGTTCACGCCGGCCACCCGCCCCGAGCGGGTGGGCAAGCTGCCGGGCACGGGCACCGACCTCGGCGTCGTCGACCTCGAGGACGCCGTCGCCCCGACGGCCAAGGGTGCCGCACGCGCCCAGGCGCGCGAGGCCTGCCGCGCGCTCCTCGCGGCCGAACCGGCGTTCCGGCTCGCGGTGCGCGTCAACGCCCCGCTCTCGGAGCACGTCGAGGCCGACGTCGCCGAGGCCCTGGTGCCCGGTCTCGCCGCGGTCGTCGTGCCGAAGGTCGAGAGCGCCGACGACCTGGCCCGGGTGCGGCAGCTGTGCGACGACGCCGGCCTGGCGGACGTCGCGCTGCTCGCCGGCATCGAGTCCGCCCTCGGGGTGCTGCGCCTCGACGACGTGCTCGCGCCAGGGCTCGCGTCGGCGGCCTACTTCGGCGCCGAGGACTACGTCAGCGACCTCGGCGGCGAGCGCACGGCCGAGGGACGCGAGGTCCTCTACGCCCGCTCGCACGTCGCGCTCGTCGCTCGGGTCCACGGCGTCCCGGTGCTCGACCAGATCGTCCCCGCCTACGACGACGACGACCGCTTCCGCGCCGACGCGGCCGAGGGCCGGTCGCTCGGCTACGGCGGGAAGCTCTGCATCCACCCCCGCCAGGTCGCGCTGGCGCTCGAGGCGTTCACGCCGTCGGCCGACGCGCTCGACCGGGCCCGGCGCCTCGTCGCGCACTACGAGGAGGCCCTCGACGCCGGCGTCGGCGTCGTCACCTTCGACGGGCAGATGGTCGACCAGCCGATGCTGCGCCACGCCCGATCCGTCCTGTCCGCCGCCGGAGAGGGGAGCTGACGGTGCCCGGCATGTGGTTCGAGGAGTTCGAGGTCGGCCAGGTCGTGCAGCACGCGCTGACCCGGACCGTCACCGAGGCCGACAACGTCCTGTTCACGACGATGACGATGAACCCCCAGCCGCTCCACCTCGACGCCGAGTTCGCCAAGGGCACCGAGTTCGGCCAGCCCCTCGTCAACAGCCTGTTCACCCTCGGCCTCGTCGTCGGCATCAGCGTCCACGAGACGACGCTCGGCACCACGGTCGCCAACCTCGGCTTCACGTCGATCGAGTTCCCCGCCCCCGTGTTCCACGGCGACACGATCCACGTCGAGACCGAGGTGCTGGCGGTGCGACCGTCACGCAGCCGACCTGGCCAGGGCATCGTCGAGCTCGAGCACCGGGGTCACAACCAGCGCGACGAGCTCGTCGCCGTCGCCCGCCGCTCCGCCCTCATGCGGGGCCGGGGTTGATGGACGACGACGACCCCTTCGACGGCGTCAGCTTCGACGAGGGCTTCGTGCGCGGCGGGCGACGGGAGCCGTCGGCGGCCGAGCGGCTCGAGCGGGCAGCCCGAGAGCGCGAGGTGATCGAGCTGGAGGCCGAGCGGCGGCGGCTGGAGAGGGCCGCCCGGCGACGCCGCCGACGGCCCGGCGCGGTCATGCGTCGCCACCTGCGCCTCGTGCCGGCGGTGGCGTTCCTCGTCGTCCTCGCCCTCGCGGCGTGGCAGCTGAACCGGGAGGGGTCGACCACCGGGACGCTGTGGCTCGCGGGCCCGGAGGTCGGCGCGCCCGTCGCCGGCGGTCGTCCCACCCCGCGCGCCGCGCCGAGCGACGCCCCCCTCGGTGTGCCACCGGTCGCCACCGGCACCGGCGCCCACGTGTTCATGAGCGTCCAGCCGGGCGGGCTCGATCCGGTGGCCTACGACCCGTGCCGGCCGATCAGCGTCGTCATCAACGGTCGCACCGCACCGCCGTCGGCCGAGGGGCTCGTCGCCGAGGCGCTGCAGATCACCTCGGAGGCCACCGGCCTGCGGTTCGAGCTCGAGGGCATCACCGACGAGCCCCCGGTCGCGCAGCGGTCGGCCTTCCAGGAGGACCGCTACGGCGATCGTTGGGCCCCTGTGCTCATCGCGTGGACCGACCCCGCCGAGGTGCCCGAGCTCGGCGGCGACGTGGCGGGGATCGGTGGCAGCTCGTGGATCGACGCCGCACGCGGCGGACCGGCGGTCTACGTCTCGGGCATCGTCGCCCTCGACGGTCCGCAGCTCGCGAGCATCATCGACGGGGTCGACGGCCGGGCCCAGGCGCTCGGCGTCGTGCTCCACGAGCTCGGGCACCTCGTCGGGCTGGGACACGTCGACGATCCCGGCCAGCTGATGCACCCGGTGGGGCAGTACCAGATCACGACGTTCCAGGACGGCGACCTGGCCGGGCTGGCCCGGCTCGGCGCCGGGGCGTGCGTCGGGGAGCTCTAGCTCGCTCGACCCTCGGCCCAGGTGCGCACCACCCGCTCCTCGTCGAGCGGCACGAGGTTCGAGGGCGGGCCGCTGCTGGCCAGGCGGTTCACGTCCCGGATGCGCCGGTTGATGGCGGTGATGATCTCGCGCACCTCGAGCTCGTCCTCGCTCGCGGCGATGGCGGCGAGGGAGTCCTCGAGCTCCTTGCGCACCCGCAGGGTGGTGGGGAGCTGTTGGACGCCCTCGCGGCGCAGGAGGCTCTTGTGCCACCAGTCGGGGTCGCGTGGGCGGTCGAGCCCGGGGATGGGTCGACCCTCGAGGGCCAGGCCGTCGAACTCCCCGCGGTCCTGCGCCTCGCGGATCTGGCGGTCGATCCAGGTCTCCCAGGTCATCCCGGGCGGCTTGCGCTCGGTCACGGCTCCTACGCTACGTGCATGGTCGACGTGCACGTGATCGAGACGCCCGGACTGGGCGACCGCAGCTACGTGGCCACCGACGGGGACGTCGCCGTCGTGGTCGACCCGCAGCGCGACGTCGACCGCGTGCTCGACGTCGTCGGCGATGCACGGATCACCCACGTGTTCGAGACCCACGTCCACAACGACTACGTCACCGGCGGGTTCGCCCTGGCCCGCCGCACCGGCGCGGCCTACGTGCTCAACGCCGACGACGAGGTCGCCTTCGAGCGCACGCCGATCCGCGACGGCGAGACGGTGACGTCGGGGAGCATGGCGATCACCGCGGTGTCCACGCCGGGCCACACCCCGACCCACCTCTCCTACGTCCTGTCGGTCGACGACCACCCGATCGCCGTCTTCACCGGCGGATCGATGCTGTTCGGCGCCGTCGGCCGCACGGACCTGATCGACCCGGCGATCGCCGAGGAGCTCACCCGCCAGCAGTTCCGGTCGGCGCGCCGGTTGGCCGCGTCGCTGCCCGATGACACCGAGGTGTTCCCCACCCACGGGTTCGGGAGCTTCTGCTCGGCGACCGAGACCAAGGGCGACGCCTCCACGATCGGCAAGGAGAAGCAGCAGAACAACGCGCTGACCTCCGACGAGGACGACTTCGTCGACGAGCTGCTGTCCGGCCTCACCGCGTATCCCCGGTACTACGCCCACATGGGACCCCTGAACCTGGAGGGCCCCTCCGGGCCGGACCTGTCCCTGCCCGCGCTCGTCGACCCGGTCGTGCTGCGCGCCCGCATCGACGCGGGGGAGTGGGTCGTCGACCTGCGGGCCCGACGGGCCTTCGCCGCCGGCCACGCGCCCGGCACGATCTCGGTGGAGCTGGCCGATCCGTTCGCCACCCACCTCGGGTGGGCGATCCCCTGGGGCACGCCGCTCACGCTGGTGGGCGACGACGAGGACCAGGTCCTCGAGGCTCGCCGCCACCTGGTGCGCATCGGCATCGACCAGCTGGCCGGCGCCTCGGTCGACGCGCCCGAAGTCCTCTCGCCGGACGGACGTCCGGCGTCGTACCGGCGCGCGACCTTCGCCGACCTCGCCGACGAGCTGCCGCGGCGTGGCGACGACATCGCGGTGCTCGACGTGCGCCGGCCCGACGAGTGGACCGACGGTCACATCGCCGGTGCCACGCTCATCCCGTTCTGGGAGCTGGAGCATCGGATGGACGAGGTGCCGGCGGGCGAGGTGTGGGTGCACTGCCAGTCCGGCTACCGGGCGTCGATCGGCGCGTCGCTCGTCGACCGGGCCGGCGGCCGCACCGTCGTGCACATCGACGACGAGTGGGACGCCGTCGCCGACACCGACCTGCCGGTCGACCGCGGCCACGGGCACGACTGATCAGTCGTCGCGTCAGGCGAGGCAACCGTGGAGCGCGTCGATGAGCGCCCGGTTGCGACTGCTCTGCCACCGAGGGATCAGGTGGTTCATCACGTACCCGAACGCGACGCCGCTGTCCGGGTCGGCGTAGCCGAGCGCCCCGCCGGAGCCGAAGTGACCGAAGCTGCGGGGGTTCGGGCCGAGCGGCCGGCGTGCCGTCGTCGGCTGGAAGCCGAGCCCGAAGGACACGTCCTCGCCGAGGATCGGGCACGGACCGACCGACTGCGGCGTCGTGGCCTCGGCGAGCACCTCGCCGGACAGCACCCGACCGGGTTCGAGGAGCGCGGCGTAGAGGCCGGCGATCGCCCGCGCGCTGGCGTGGGAGTTCGTCGACGGGACGACCGCCGCACGCCACTGCGGTGAGTTGACGACGCCGATCGAGGAGTAGCCCGGCGGGTTGAAGTGCGCGAGGAGGTTCATGCGCGACTCGTGGTCGAGCGTCTCGGGGTCGGGTCGTGGGCCTCCCGACGGGCTGGCCCACAGGACGTCGGCGCAGCGGTCGAGGGCGTGGTCGGGCACCCCGAACCAGAGGTCGAGCCCGAGTGGCTCGGTGACCGCCGCCAGGCGCTCGGAGGGTGTGGCACCGGTGGCTCGGCGCACGACCTCGCCGAGCAGGTGGCCGTAGGTGTTGACGTGGTACACGTGCCGTGAGCCGGGTGCGAACCACGCCGGCGTCGCCGCCAGCGCCGCGCACATGCGGTCCCAGTCCCACAGGTCGTCGTCGGTGAGCGGCTCGGCGATGGCCGGGAGGCCGGCGCGGTGGGACAGCGCGTGGCGCAGCGTCGCCCGTTCGGTGCCGCCGGCCGCCAGCTCGGGCCAGACCTCGCCGAGCGGTGCGTCGAGGTCGAGGAGGCCCTCGTCGACCAGCTGGAGGGCGAGGGTGCCGATGACGGCCTTGCCCACCGAGTACACGTCGACGACGGTGTCGAGGGTCCAGGGCGTCCGGAACGCGGCGTCGGCCCAGCCTCCGGCGAGGTCGACGACCGTCTCGCCACGGAGGCGGACGCAGACCGCGGCGCCGACCTCGCCCCGCTCGTCGAAGTTGGCGCGGAACGCCTCCTCGACGGCGGCGAACCGTGGGTCGCAGTGCCCGGTTATGGGTGCCACGCCAGGAGTCTGCCAGCATGCGGACCGGCAGCTCCTGGCGTGGCGAGCTCAGACCGCGGCGACCTCCGGCTCGCGATCCCACAGGCGCAGGTCCCGGCACATCTTGAGGAAGCGGGCGGCCGTCGTCTTGCGACGGTCGAGCTCGACGTAGCCCTCGTCGATCTCGTCGCTGATGCCCGCCGCGTCGAGCAGCGTGCGTGCGGAGGGGACGAAGGCGACGAACTTGCAGTGGGCATGGGCGTCGGTGACCCAGTCACGGGCCGGCGCGTGGCCGGCGAGCACGGTGGCACCCTGCTCGGAGGTCACGATGGCGACGGCGTCGAAGAGGACGGACGGCCCGCCGTCGACCTTGTGGTCGGCGGGGTGGTGCGTCGTGTCGGAGGTGGTGACGCCCCCGACCTTCGGGGCGACGAGCTGGACCCGCGCCCCCTCGGCCTCGGCCGCGTCGCGCAGGTTGGCGAGGGTCTTGGCATCGGCCCCGTCGGTGACGAGGATGCCGAGCGTCCGCCCGGCGAACGACCCGGGCCCGTTGAGGAGGATGGAGAGCGCCGGCGACTCGGGAAGGTCGATCGGTTCGACGGCCGGCGTGGCGCGCTCGGGGAGGGGGAGCCCCAGTCCTTCGGCGACCATCTCTGCGAGGTCCTCGTCGACGTTGCGGAGGTTGGCGACCATGCGGGCCCGGATGGCCTCGGTCTCGACCTTCGACAGCTCGAACACGAAGGCGCCCACGATGTGGCGCTGCTCGGGCGGCGTCTGGCTGAGGAAGAACTGCCGGGCCTGGCTGTAGTGGTCGGCGAACGACGCAGGCCGGGTGCGACGGGTCGTCCCCGACTCCTGGACGGCAGCGCTGCGGTAGCCGGAGATCGGGTCCTCCCGCGGCCCCCGCTCATCGCCGGACCACGAGTTCGGCTCGTAGTTCGCCCGCCCCTTGGGGTTGGTGAACGCCATGTGGCCGTCCTGCTGGAAGTGCGAGAACGGGCACTTCGGCGCGTTGATCGGCAGCTGGGTGAAGTTGGGGCTGCCGAGGCGCTTGAGCTGGGTGTCGAGGTAGGAGAAGAGCCGGCCCTGGAGGAGCGGGTCGTTGGTGAAGCCGATGCCAGGGACGACGTTGGCCGGGCAGAAGGCCACCTGCTCGGTCTCGGCGAAGAAGTTGTCGACGACGCGGTCGAGCACCATCTTCCCGACCCGGCGGACGGGGACGAGCTCCTCGGGGATGATCTTGGTGGGGTCGAGGACGTCGAAGTCGAAGCTGTCGGCGAACTCGTCGTCGAAGGCCTGGATGCCGAGCTCCCACTCTGGGAGGTCGCCTCGGCCGATGGCGTCCCAGAGGTCGCGGCGGTGGTGGTCGGGGTCGGCGCCGTTGATCTTGACGGCCTCGTTCCACACGACCGACTGCATGCCGCCGAGCGGCTTCCAGTGGAACTTGACGAAGGTGGACCGGCCGTCGGCGTCGATGAACCGGAAGGTGTGGACCGCGAAGCCCTCCATGAAGCGCAACGAGCGGGGGATCGCCCGGTCGGACATCGCCCAGAGGACCATGTGGGTCGACTCGGGCATCAGCGACACGAAGTCCCAGAAGTTGTCGTGGGCCGCGGTGGCCTGGGGGAAGCCACGGTCGGGCTCCTGCTTCACCGAGTGGACGAGGTCGGGGAACTTCATGGCGTCCTGGATGAAGAAGACCGGGATGTTGTTGCTGACGAGGTCCCAGTTGCCCTCCTGTGTGTAGAACTTCACCGCGAAGCCCCGGGCGTCGCGGGCCAGGTCGAACGAGCCCTTGTTGCCGGCCACGGTCGAGAAGCGCACGAACACCGGCGTCCGCTCGCCGGGCCGCTGGAACAGGTCGGCGGTGGTGATGTCGGTGAGCGACTCGTAGGTCTCGAAGTGGCCGTGGGCGCCGTAGCCGCGGGCGTGCACGATCCGCTCGGGGATCCGCTCGTGGTCGAAGTGGAACATCTTCTCCCGGAAGATGAAGTCCTCGAGGAGGGTCGGCCCGCGCTCACCGACGGTGAGCGAGCTCTGGTCGTCGGCGATCGGGACGCCCTGCTGCGTCGTCAGGCGGGCCTCGCCCCGCCCGACCGCCTGGTGCGTCTCACCGCCCGGACCGACCTCGAAGGCCTCCGGCGCCGTCGTGCGGGCGCGGCGCGTGGAGCGTGGGGTCGTGGCCATCGGAGGCCTCCTGTGTCGTCGACGAGACGGCGCACCTGCCCCGTGGGCCGTCCGCCGAAACGGCCGGTTGGCCGCTCGGCGCCGGCCGCTCGTAGGGTGCCGCCTCATGGCGAACGTCGACAGCGGTGGGGTCCGGATCGACTACGACGTGCACGGTCCGGAGGACGGCCGGGTGGTGCTGCTGCTCCACGGCTTCCCCGACGATCGCAGCCTCTGGCGCCACCAGGTCGGCCCGCTGGTCGACGCCGGCTTCCGCGTCGTCGTGCCCGACCAGCGGGGCTACGGGCGCTCCGACAAGCCCGCCGAGGTCGACGCCTACAACCTCCTGTTCCTCGCCGGCGACGCGCTGGCGGTGCTCGACGACGTCGGCGCCACCACGGCGTCGGTGGTCGGCCACGACTGGGGCGCGCCGGTCGCGTGGTCGCTCGCGTCGATGGCCTCCGAGCGGGTCGACCGGTTGGTCGCGCTCTCCGTCGGGCACCCCACGGTGATGTCCGACCCGGGGTGGGAGCAGCGCCGCTGGTCCTGGTACATGCTCCTCTTCCAGTTCGAGGACGTCGCCGAGCGCTGGATGACCGACGACGGCGGCGCCCGCTTCCTCGACTGGAGCAGCCACCCGGAGGGCGCAGAGGTCGTCGACCGGCTCGTGGCGACCGGCTCGTTGACGCCGGCGCTGAACTGGTACCGGGCCAACGTCCACCCCCGCTCGATGCTCGAGCCGCCGCCGGCCCTGCCGCCCGTGCAGGCACCCACCACCGGCGTGTGGTCGAGCGACGACATGGCCCTCACCGAGCAGCAGATGGTGCGCTCCGGCGAGCACTGCGCGAACGGCTTCCGCTACGAGCGCTTCGACGGCATCGGTCACTGGATCCCGCTCGAGGCACCCGAGCGGCTGAACGCCCTCCTCCTCGACGTGCTGGCCTGAGGCCGCCCGGCGGCGTCAGCGCCAGAGGTCGATGCGGCGGCCCTGGAGCTCGAAGCCGTGGTCGATCGCCCACAGCACGGCCTGCGTGCGGCTCGTGACGCCCATCTTGGCGTAGGCCGTCCGGATGTAGGTCTTGATCGAGTTGACGCTGAGGTACGTGCGCTCGGCGATCTGGGCGTTGCTGAGGCCCTGGGCGATCAGGGCGACGACCTCCGCCTCGCGCTCGCTCAGGCCCTCCTCGCGCCCCGGCCAGTCCTGACCGACGGGCGTGCGGGCGGGCGGTGGGTCGCTCACGACGATCTCGCCGGCGGCGACGCGCTCGATCGCCTCGACGAGCTCGCCGGCGGGGAGCGTCTTCGCCAGGTAGCCCGAGGCGCCGACGTGGAGCGCCTCCTTCACCACGACCTCGTCGAACACCCAGGTGTAGACGGCGACGTGACGTGCCGCAGGGTTCTCGACGAGCACCTGGAGGTCGCCGTCGCCCGCCTCCGGCTGGGCGAAGGTGTCGAGCAGGACGACGTCGACGTCGCCCTCCCCGAGCTCGCCGGTCGTCATCTCGACCACCTCGATGCGGTCGCGGTAGTGGTCGAACATGTGCGCCAGGCCGGCGATCACGACGTCGTAGTCGTCGACGATGGCGACGCGCACCGGGTGGTGTTCGCTCATGACGAGGTCCCTCACCCCTCGCACGCCCGCCCAAACGTCGGCTAGAGAGGGCGCATGGCGAGCTTCGACCGTGACGGTGCCACGATCCACTACGACGACGAGGGCCGCGGCCACCCCGTGCTGCTCATCGCGCCCGGCGGGATGCGCTCCGCCAACGAGGTCTGGGGGAACATGCCGTGGAACCCGCGGACGGCCCTCGCCGACGGCTACCGGCTCATCGGCATGGACCAGCGCAACGCCGGCCGCTCGACGGCCCCCGTCACCGGTGACGAGGGTTGGGCCACCTACGCCGCCGACCAGCTGGCGCTGCTCGACCACCTGGGGATCGAGCGCTGCCACGTCCTCGGCATGTGCATCGGCGGCCCGTACATCCTGGGGCTGCTCCAGGCCGCTCCCGACCGGTTCGACAGCGCGGTGCTGCTCCAGCCGGTCGGCATCGACGACAACCGCGCGGCGCTCGAGGAGATGTTCGACGCCTGGCGGGCCGACATCGCCGACCGGCACCCCGAGGCCGACGACGCGGCGTGGGCCTCGTACCGCTCGCACATGTGGGACGGCGAGTTCGTGCTCACGGCGTCGCCCGAGCAGGCGGCGGCGATCCGCACGCCGATCCTCCTGCTGAAGGGGAACGACCTGTACCACCCGGCGTCGACCTCGGACGCCCTGGCCGCCACGCTGCCCGACGTCACCTACGTCGAGCGGTGGAAGGACGACGAGAGCCTCCCGGCCACCGACGCGACGATCAAGGAGTTCCTCGCCCGTCACACCCCCTGACGTCGGGGGTACGGTCACCTCGCGGGCCCGCCGAGGAGGTGCGCTGGTGGTCTACGAGGAGACGGTCGTCCTGAGGGTGGGCTTCGACGAGGCCCTGGCCCAGGTGAAGGAGGCGTTCGCCGAGCAGGGCTTCGGCACGCTGACCGAGATCGACGTCCAGCAGGTCCTGCGGACGAAGATCGGCAAGGAGATGGGCCGCTACGTCATCGTCGGGGCCTGCAACCCGGAGCTGGCGTCGCAGGCGCTCGACGAGGTGCCCCAGATCGGCGTGCTCCTGCCCTGCAACGTGGTCGTGCGCGAGTCGCCCGACGGCGTGCTCGTCGAGGCGATGGACCCGGGGGTCATGGCGACGGTGACGGGGCACGAGGGGATGCGCCCCATCGCCGACGACGCCCGCCGCCGGGTGAGCGACGCGCTCGACCGCCTCCAGGCCACCGCTCTCTGACCGCCCTGTACGGTCTCCGCCCATGACACGTGCGCTGGTGCTGGGCGGTGGCGGCCCCGTCGGGATCGCCTGGGAGTCGGGACTCGTCGTGGGTCTGGCCGAGCGGGGGATCGACCTGTCGGTCGCCGACCGCATCCTCGGGACCTCGGCCGGCTCGAACGTCGGGGCACGGCTCGCGCTGGGCCACGACCTGTCGACGGTCGCCCAGGCCCGGTCGACGCCGCAGCGGTCCGAGTCCGACGCCGTCGGCGGGCCGATGGGGGACCGCCTCGCCGGGCTGATGGAGGTCATGGCCCAGGCGATGGGCCACGAGGGCACGCCCGAGGAGGCACGCGCGCTCATCGGCCGCTTCGCCCTCGACGCCGATCCGATGCCGGAGGAGCGGTTCACCGGCGTGTTCGCCGACCTCGCCGACCAGCCGTGGCCCGCGGCGTTCGCCTGCACCGCCATCCGCGCCCTCACCGGCGAGCTCGTCGTCTGGGACGCCGACGCCGGTGTCGACCTGCACCTGGCCGTGTCGTCGAGCTGCTCGGTCCCGGGCATCTTCCCGCCGATCACGATCGACGGAGAGCGCTACATCGACGGCGGCATGCGCTCGGCGCTCAACGCCGACCTGGTCGCGGGGGCGGATCGGGCCGTCGTCGTGTCGGTCATGCCCACGTCCATGGCCGGGTTCGCCGACGTCGGCGGCGAGCTGGCCGCGCTGCGCGGCAGCGGCACGACGGTCGAGGTCGTCGAGCCCGACGAGGCGTTCCTCGAGCTCGCCGGCATGGGCGCCCACCTGATGGATCTGCACCGCGGCCCGCAGGCCTACGAGCTCGGCCTCGCCCTCGCCGACCAGGTGGCCGACCGCGTCGGCGTCCACTGGGGCGGCTGACGCCGGCGCATCCCGTCAGCCGGTGTTGCGCAGGCCGGCGGCGATGCCGTCGATCGTCAGCAGGAGCGCCCGGTCGGTGACGGGGTCGGTCTCGGTGGTCCGGCGGGTGCGCGACAGCAGCTCGACCTGGAGGGCGTGCATCGGGTGCAGGTAGCGGTCGCGCACGTCGAGCGTCCGTTGCAGCACCGGGTGCTCCGACAGCGGACCGCGCCCCTCGGTGACCCACGCGAGCTGCTCGACCGTCCTGGCGTGCTCGTCCTCGATCACGTCGAGCAGGTGGCGATGCTCGGTGGGCACCAACGCCTCGACGTAGCGGCGGGCGATGCCGAGGTCGGTCTTGGCCAGCGTCATCTCGACGTTGCTGAGCAGGGCCCGTAGGAACCACCAGTCCCGTGCCATCTGCCGCAGCCGGTCGCCGTGGCCCGCGTCGCGCGCTGCGGCCAGCCCGGTCCCGACGCCGAACCAGCCGGGCACGATCTGGCGGCTCTGGGTCCAGCCGAACACCCACGGGATGGCGCGCAGCGCGTCGAGCCCGGCGTTCGCCTCGGGCCGTGACGCCGGCCGGGAGCCGATGTTCAGCCGCCCCAGCTCCTGCACCGGTGTGGACGTGAGGAAGTAGTCGACGAGCGACGGGTCGTCGACCAGGCGCCGGTAGGCGGCGCGCGCCGCGTCGGAGGTGACGTCCATGACCTCGTCGTAGCCGGCGAGGGTGCTCTCCTCCTGGCGCGAGGTGGTGTGGAGCACGGTGGCCTCGAGCGTCGCGGCGACGAGCAGCTCGGCGTTGTGCCGGGCGAGGTGCGGCAGCAGGTACTTGTCGCTGATGACCTCGCCCTGCTCGGTGAGCTTCACCGCCCCCTCGACCGCCCCGTAGGGCTGGGCGAGGATCGCCTGGTGGGCGGGACCGCCGCCGCGGCCCACCGAACCGCCGCGGCCGTGGAAGAGGCGGAGCCGCACGCCGTGCTCCTGCGCCACGTCGCGCAGCATCCGGATCGCCCGCTGGATCGACCACTGCGAGGTGACGATGCCGCCGTCCTTGTTGGAGTCCGAGTAGCCGAGCATGACCTCCTGGACGTCGCCGCGGGCCCGCACGACCTCCCGGTAGCTCGGGGTCGACAGGAGGTCGCCGACGATGCGGTCGGCGTCGAGGAGCTCGTCGATCGTCTCGAGCAGCGGCACGAACGACAGACGGGCGACGCCGCGAGGGACGTCGACCAGTCCGGACTCGCGCGCCGCGACGACCGCGGCGAGGACGTCGCTCGGCCCCCGGGTCATCGACACGATGAACGTGCGGATGACGTCGTCGCCGTAGCGGTCGAGGGCGTCGCGGATCACGCTGAAGGTGCGGGCGACCCTGGTGGCGGTCGGGGAGACCTCGGTCGTGAGGCTGCTGAGCGGGCGGGCCCCGGCGAGCTCGCCGTCGAGCAGGTCGCTGCGGCCCTCGTCGTCGCTCGGGTAGTCGATGCCGTTGAGCTGGCACAGCTCCTCCACCAGCGTGTGGAGGTTGCGGCTGTGGTCGCGCACGTCCATCTCCGCCAGGTGGAACCCCGACGCCGCGACGACCCGTCGGACGCCGTCGAGCCGGCCGACCGCGAGGTGGCCAGCTCGCTCGCGCAGCGAGCGACGGACGAGGTCGAGCTCGGCGAGTAGCTCGGTGGCGTCGCGGTAGTCGACCCCCGGCCGGTGCGGCGTGCCCGTCCGGTGTCGCTCCCTGGTGTTGAGCACGCGCTCGCGGCAGTAGGACAGCTTGAGCCGGTAGGGCTCCTCGGCGTTGAGGTGGGCGAGCCGCTCCCAGACCTCGGGCAGCGCGGCCCGGTCGGCCTCCAGGCTGGCGACCAGCTCCGGGTCGTCCCCGACGATGAGCGACGACGGCGACAGCTCGGTGATGAGGTCGGCGAGGGCCCGCTCGATGAGGAGCAGCCCGCGGTCGTGCATCCACGCGAGGACCGCGGAGGTGACCTCCGGCGTCACGTTGGGGTTGCCGTCGCGGTCGCCGCCCACCCACGTGCCGAACCGCAGCGGCTGCGCGTCGAGGGGCAGCTCGACCCCGGCCCGGGCGAGGTGCGCCTCGAGGTCGACGAGCAGGTCGGGGAGCACGTTCCAGAGGACGGACTCCGCGTAGTACAGGGCCGACTGGGCCTCGTCGGTCGGACGGGGCGCGTTGACCCGCAGCTCGTCGGTGACCCACAGCAGGTCGATGAGCTCGGCGGCGCGCCGGTCGAGCCGCTCGTGCTCGTCGTCGCCGAGCCGCGGGTCGTGGCGGCGGTCGAGCAGCTCGGCGAGGTCGGCGAGCTTGGTGAGCACCGAGCGGCGCGACGACTCGGTGGGATGGGCGGTGAGCACCGGTCGGACCTCGAGGCTCGCCACCGCGTCGGCCAGCTCGTCGGCGGGGAGGCCGGCGTCGGCGATGCGCTCGAACGTGGCGCGCATCCAGCCCCGCCCGCCGTCCTCGGGCCGGTTGGTGAGGCTGACGCGGTGCGCCTGCTCGGCGACGGTCGCCAGGTGGAAGTACGTGGTGAACGCCCGGGCGTAGAGGATCGCGTCGAGCGCCCCTGCGGCGGCCAGGCGGTCGGCCAGCTCGCGGCCCGCGGCGGCGTCGCCCTCGTCGGCTCGCCGGGAGAGCTGGCGGATCTCCTCCACGGCATCGAGGAGGTCCTGTCCGCCCTGGCGGACGAGCGCCCGCCCGAGCTCGTCGCCCAGGCGGCGGATGTCGGATCGGAGCGCGGCGTCGACGTCGTCCATCACACCAGTGTGTTCGCGAACACCTGCCATGCGAGGAGGCTCTTGGCCACGAGGCTGAGGACGATGTAGATCCGCTCGCCGCGGAGGTAGTCCGTCCAGCCGCCCCGCGCCCGGTACTGCAGCAGCTGCACCAGGGCGAAGCAGTTGAAGGCGACGAAGATCGTCACGAAGATCCCGTACACGAAGTTCGGCACCTCGTCGCCGGCGCCGAACAGGTAGATCGAGATGCCGATCCACGGGACGGCGCCGATGATCGAGCCGAACACGAACGGGCTCCAGTCGACTCGCTCGTCGGCCCGGTTCTTGGTCTCCATCTCCCAGCCGAAGAAGATCATCGCGGCGTTGGCGCCGAAGAGGCCGAGGAGCGCGACGGCGTCGGTGATGCCGGTGATGCCGGCGATGAGCACGATCATCAGCGACGCCGACAGCGAGTACTCGACCCAGCGGAAGCGGTTGCGACCCTCGGACAGCTCGTGCTGGTAGCGGGACCATCCCGACGGGGACACGACGAGGAAGTGGAAGAACGCCGAGAGCAGGGAGAACGCCGCCACGGCCGGACCGAGCGGATAGCTGAACAGCTCCTCCAGCTGGTCGCCCGACACCGGGGTGCCCGGCGGGCCCGACGCGAACAGCGCGGTGACCGGGAGGGAGAAGTCGTTCGACAGGACGATGATGAGCGTGCCCTGGACCAGGTGGGCCAGGCCCGCCACCAGGTTGAAGGGGCGGAGGCGCGACAGGGCGCGGGCGTCGATCTCGGTCATGTGGGCCCCTTCGTGGCGGGTCGTGCTGACGGATGCAGCGGTGGCGCCCTACCAGTCGCCGGCCGGCGGAAAACGGTGCGCGGTCAGCCGAGGAAGCGGCGGACGTCGTCGGCGTCGGCCCCGAGCGCGACCAGGGCGTCCGGTGCGATCGGTTCGAGGGGATCGATGTCGACGGCGCCGCGCTCCCACCGCCAGGTGGCGACGGCCCGGCCGTCGACGAGCGCGATGGCCCGGAAGAGCCCGTTCGTGGTGACGACGCCGCGGTGCGGTCCGGTGATGCGCGGGCGGTCCGTCCAGCCGTGCAGGAGGGGGTCGAACGGGCCGAGGAGACGCGGTGGCGGCGGGCGCGCGTCGCGGTGGTCGCGCCGGACGACGAGGTTGTCGTCGCCCCACGGCTCGGTCTCCTCGGCGATGGCGGCCAGACCGGCACGGGCGTCGCCGAGGGTGAGCCCGCTCCACGCGGCCAGGTCGCGCGCCGAGGCCGGCCCGTGGCCTCGCAGGTAGCGCCGGGCCAGCTCGGCGAGCGCGGCGTCGTGGTCGACGGGTGGCATCGGCCCGAGCCAGGACTCGACGTCGACGAAGGCGTGGCGACCGTCGACGACCGGGCCGCGGACGAGCGCGTGGCGCAGCGTCGCGGCCATGAGGATGTGGACGATCGCCTGGCCGGCCGTGCGGATGCCGGCGGCGTCGACCCGGTCGCGCAGCTGCTCCCGGGTGAGCGGGCCCTCGGCCCGCACCGACGACATCACCACCTCCACGGCCCGGTCGGCGTCGGCGGGCGGGACGCCCTCCTCGCCCAGCCGACGGGCGTTGTGGACGAGCTGGCGGGGGGCGGTGAGCGCGTGCAGCCAGTGGTGGTCGGCGGCGGGGACGAGGTGGAGCGTGCCCCGGTGGAGCCAGCTGACGACGAGGGCGCGGTCGACGGTGACCGGGCGGCGGTGACGGGGTCCATGGGCCGAGTGTGGCTGCTCCTGCGGACAGGATCCGACCGCGTTCGCGGCGAGCTTGCGACCTTCGGCCCTACCTCGTGGGTGCACCGGCAGCGGATCCTCGGGGCATGGGAGCCGAGGAGCACCGCCAGCGCGTCCGGTCGATCATCGAGGACCCGGCGCTGACCTACCGCCAACGGGTGTACGCCCTGGCCGGCGCGGCCGAGGACGCGCTCGACCCGCCGGCGGTGAGCGCCGCCTGTGCGCTCGCCCTCGACAAGGGCCTGATCTGCGACCTGGCCGAGGGGCACGCGCCGTATCGTCCCCGCTACACGCTGCCCGACTACGCCCGGGCCCTGGCCCGGGGCAGCACGTTCCTCGAGCTGCCCCCGCCGACGACGTTCGACGAGGCGACCACGTTCCTGCTCGCGGCGTACGCCAACGTCCCGTCGATCACCGGCTACCCGGTCTGGTTCGGCGACCTCGACCGGCTGCTCGAGCCCTTCGCCGCCGATCTCGACGACGACGAGCTGCGCACACGCCTGCGTCGGTTCTGGGTCCTGCTCGACCGGCTGTTCCCCGACGCCTTCGCCCACGCCAACCTCGGGCCGGCCGACGGGCGCGTGGTCCGGGCCGCGCTCGGCGTCCACCGCGACGTCCACCAGGTGGTCCCGAACCTGACACTGCGGGTCGACCCCGACGTCACGCCCGACGACCTGCTGCTCGAGGCGGCCCGCACGATCGTCACCGTCGCCCAGCCCCACCTGGTGAACCACCCGATGATGGTCGCCGACCTCGGCGAGCGGTACGGCGTGGTGTCCTGCTACAACGCGCTGCCGGTCGGCGGGGGCTCCCACACGCTCGTGCGGCTCAACCTGCTGGAGGCGGCTCGCCGCCACTCGGGCTCGGCGGAGCGGTTCCTCGACACGACCCTCCCCGGCGCGATCGCCCTGACGGCGGAGCTGATGGAGGCCCGCATCCGGCACGTCGTCGAGCAGGCCCGCTTCTTCGAGTCCTCGTGGCTCGTCGACGAAGGGCTGCTCTCGCTCGACCGCTTCACCGCGATGTTCGGCATCGTCGGGTTGGCCGAGTGCGTGGAGCACCTGCTGCTGCTCGACGGCCGCGAGGGCCGCTACGGCCGCGACCGTGCCGCCGACGACCTGGCCCACGACATCGTCGAGCGCGCCGCGGCGATCGTCCACGCCCTCCCCATGCCCCATTGCGAGGCGACCGGCGGACACGCCCTCCTGCACTCGCAGGCCGGGCTCGACTCCGACGCGGGGTTCACCGCAGGGACCCGGGTCCGCGTCGGGGACGAGCCGGACCTCTACCGCCACCTCGCCGCGGTGGCGCCGAACCACGCGCACCTCCCGTCGGGCGTGAGCGACATCGTGCGCCTCGACGAGACCGTGGTCGACAACCCGGAGGCCGTCGTCGACGTGGCGCGGGGCGCGCTCGCGCTCGGGATGCGGGACGTCACGTTCGAGGTGGCGAACGGCGAGTTCGTCCGGGTGACCGGCTACCTGGTGAGGCGCAGCGAGATCGAGAAGGTGGCGGCGGCGGACGCCGTGCGGCACTCGAGCAGCGTCCTCGGCGCCGGATCGTTCGCCAACGCCGGGCTGGATCGCCGCACCGCTCAGCGGGTGCGGTCGCACGAGCGGACGGTCGGGACGTGACGTCGCTGCGCGTCGCCGACGTGGTGCGCTCGTCGTACGTGGACGGACCGGGGCACCGCTACGCGCTGTTCCTCCAGGGCTGCACGTTCAACTGCCCGGGCTGCCACAACCCGCACACGATCGCCCCCCGCTCGCCCGACGCCCGGGACGTGCCGGTGGCGGAGATCGTGGCCGACGTGGCGGAGGTGGCGCCGTTCCTCACCGGGATCACGGTGTCGGGCGGCGAGGCCACCCTGCAGTGGGAGGCGGTGCACGCACTGTTCGAGGCGTTGGCCCTCGACCCGGCGACCTCGCGCCTCACCCGCCTCGTCGACACGAACGGCGACGCCGAGGCCGGGGTGTGGTCGGTCCTCGCGACGTCGATGCACGGCGCCATGGTCGACCTGAAGGCCCTCGACCCCCACGTCCACCGGGTGCTCACCGGCCGCACCAACGATCGGGTCCTGCGCTCGATCCGCGACCTCGCGGCACGGCGGCGGCTGGACGAGGTGCGGCTTCTCGTCGTGCCGGGCGTGAACGACACCGCGGATCAGATCGACGCCACCGGTCGGTGGTTGGCGTCGATCGATCCCGTTCCTCCCGTGGTGGCGCAGGGGTTCCGCCACCACGGGACCCGTCTGCGGGCCCGGGCGTGGGCCGAGGCCACCACGAGGGACCTCGAGCGGGTCGCCGACGGCCTCGCCGCCTACGGCCTGGACGTGCGCCGGCGCTCGCTGCCCGAGGTCGCCGTCGCGGTCTAGGGATCCACCCGGTGGTGGCGGAGGCGGTCGAGGGCGTCGACGGTGACCATGCCCCGCCACTCCCACACCGACGGCTCGGTCGGCGGCTCCCACCGGATGGGCCAGCCGCCGTCGGGCTGCTGCTCGGAGGCGAGCGCGTCGAGGTGGGCGGCGACGAGGTCGGCGTCGAACCAGCTGCGCCAGGTGCTGTCCGGTCGGGGGGCGATGTCGAGCGGGGTGAGGCCGTACTCGGGGTCGTCGGGGTCGGCACGGTAGTCGGGGGCGTCGACGAGCGCGGTGAGCACCTGTGGGGCGAGCCGCTCGGCCGTCGCCCGGTCGGGGAGGTGGGTGAGGAGCGTCAGCGCGCACAGGTGCACGTGGGCGTTGCCCTCGACACCGGCGGCGATGGCGTCGAGGCACCAGGCCGTGGCGTCGTCGAGCCAGGCGTGGCGCACCTGCTGTCCGTGCAGGAGCCCGGCGATCGCCGCCGTGGGGTTGAGGCCGGGCGGGAAGCTGGTGACCTCCTGCCAGTGGCTCGCCCGGGGGTGGTCGGCGAAGGACGGGAACATGATCGGCAGGGCGCCGGCGCGGTCGGCGACGCCGGCCAGGTGGTCGCAGAGCGATGCGGTCACGTCGTCGGGCAGGTGGGCGTCGACGCTCCCGACCGCCTCCAGGGCGACCTGGGCGTAGAGCGGTTGGCTGGCGGGGTCGCGGGTGTCGGGCTCGAGGCCGTGGCCGAACCCGCCGTCGGGGTTGCGGTAGGCGAGCACAGCGGCGACGACCGCGTCGGTCGGGCCGCCGTCGAGCAGGGCGATGGCGCGGCGCTGGTCGAGGATGCGGGCGTGGGCGCGGATGAAGGCGCGTGCCGCGGGGATGTCGGGCATTCGGGAGCTCCTCAGGGGGCGATGGTGTCGAAGGGGACGTCGAGGACCTCGTCGAGGTCCCGGTGGGGGGCGACCTCGTCGGTGAGCTCGATCGTCTCGATGCGGTCGAGGCGGAAGACCCGGCCGTCGTCGCGGAGGCGGCACCAGCCGACGAGGTACGTCGCGTCGGCGTGGACGTGGAGGCCGTGGACCTCGACGGTGCGCTCGGTCCGGCGGTCGTGGCCGTCGGTGTAGGTGAGGGTGACGACCCGCCGGTCCCGCAGCGCGGCCTCGACGGCGCGGAGGACGGTGGCGTCGTGCGGCTCGGGCGGTCGAAGGCGCAGTCGCTGCGCGAGTTGCTCGGCGGCCGCGACCTGGTCGGGACGCATGGCGGCGAGCAGCTTCTGGCGGGCCCGGCGGCCCGCGTGGGCGAAGGGCGCGCTGGGCGCCGCTGCGAGGGCGAGCATGACCGCCAGCGCCTCGTCGGCTTCCAGGTTGAGCGGTGGCAGCGTGGCGCGGGCGTCGATGGCGTAGCCGCCCGTGCGGCCACGCTCGGCCCAGATCGGCACGCCGGACTGCTGGAGCGCGGCGATGTCGCGCTCGATCGTGCGCACGCTGACCTCGAACCGCTCGGCCAACCGGGTGGCCGACAGCGGACGCGGCGCGACGGCGCGCAGCTCCTCGACGAGGGCGTAGAGGCGGTCGGTCCGGTTCATCCACCCACCGAGCGTGCGTCGGTCACCCGACAACCCTATGTCGGGTATTTCAGGCGACCTCGGCGAGCTCGGCGAGGAGGGTGTCGCGGGCCCAGGCCGTGAGACGTTCGCCGGCCCCTCGTCGGCGTTGCCGTGCGCCCAGGCGTCGGCGGAGACCCGGTGTCGCGGGGTGTCGGGCGGACACCGATCGCCCGGCGGGATCGACGAGCTCCCATCGGTGCCGTCCCGGCGGGGGATCGGCCGCCGGCCGGAGGTGGAGTTGGTTCCGGTGCACGACCCTGTGGTGGTGGCGGCACAGGAGGACCAGGTTGTCGAGCCGGGTCGGGCCACCGTCCGCCCAGTGGTGGATGTGGTGGGCGATCAGCCGACGGGTGGCCCCGCATCCGGGGTAGCAGCAGCCACCGTCGCGGGCGAGGAGAGCCCGCCGTTGCGCGGCCGTGGCGAAGCGGGTGGGCTCGGTGACGGCCACGGGCACGCCCCGCACCATCAGCGTCGTCGTGATGGGCCCCTGCTCAGCGAGCATCGGAAGCCACCAGTGGGGGACTGCGCCCGCCCCGGGGATGAACGCCCGGTCGATCACCAGGCCCTCCTCCACCTCCCGCGCGTGCACGACGACGTTCACGGTGGCCGTCTCGGGCGCGAACCCCACGTCGTTGGTCCTGGTGCTGGTGGCGCGCTCGCCGAGGGCGAGCAAGGCCTCGGCGCACGAGCGCTGGTGCGGCGGCGTCGGCCCCGTCTCGTCACGCCCGTCGAGGCGCTCGCGCTCGGATTCGAGCCAAGCCTGAAGCGCCGCACCGTCGGCGGCGTCGAAGTCGCCGCTCAGCTGGAAGCGACCGTCGCGCCAGTGCCAGCGTGCCCGCGAGGGGTCGGGCTCGTCGTCCTCGTCGGGCTCGGCGTCGTCGTCCTGCCGGCGGGCCGGCGCCGTGATGCGCGCGTGCTCCTGGAGCACGCGCTCGAGCTGGTTGCCGGTGAGCTCGCGCGTGGCCTCCAGGAGGGCAGCTTCGTTCTCCGGCGTGGCCCGCCGGGCGATGGCGAGCACCGACCGCAACGAGCGCTCGCCGCTGGACAGCACCTGACGTGTGAGCGGAAGCTCCGACAGGCGGTCGACGAGCTCGACCACCTCCCGGGCCTCGGCCCCTGTCATCCCCAACGCCCACGCGAGGTACGACGGCCACGGGTCGGCGCAGTTCGTCTCCATGAGCTCGGCAGTGCGGGCCACGAGCTGGGCCTGCCACGCCGCGACCTGCCCGGCGGCCTCGGTCGCGGCGGCGAGGAGCACCTCGTGCCGCGCCGCGTCGTCGCCAGGGTTCGGGGGTTCGGCCACCTGCAACTCGTTCGCCGCCATGTCCCCATCATCCCCAGGGGGTGTGACAGCGAACGGGTCAGAGGTTGTTCTTGTGGAGCTTCTCCGGGGTGATCCTCACGATCGCCCGCTCGCTCTGGATCTGGGCCCCGTAGTCGTTGCCGGTGTAGCGGCGGGAGAGGGCGTCGATGTGGGTCCGGGCCTCGTCGCCCCGGACCGTCTCGGCGACCCGTCCCCGCACCTCCACGTACTGGTACGGGTTCTCGCCGTTGATGACGGTGATCGTCACCCGCGGGTCGCGCTCGATGTCCTTGAACTTCGCCCGGTGCACCTCGGTGTTGATGAGCACGTGCTCGTCGTCGGCGTCCACCCACATCACGTGGGTGCGGGGCTGGCCGTCGGCCGAGAGCGTGGTGAGGGCCGCGAAGTTCTTGGCGGTGGCGAGGTTCTTGAGGTCGGCGTCGATGGTCATGGGAGGTGCAACACCGCGAGGGCCGGTCGTCATCCCGCTCGGCGCAGCAGCTCGACGAACTCGGCCGCGGCGGCATCGACCCCTGCCTCGTCGTCGGTCGCGACGAGATCGAGCAGCAGGCCCCGGGTCACGGCGAGGACGAGCCGGATCCGCGCCCGGTCGACCGTGCCGCCCGAGGCCTCCGCGGCGGCGTCGAGCCACCCGTCGATCGCCGGCCCGAGCAGTCGGGTGAACGGCTCCTCGCCCTGCGCACCACGGGCGTAGCACTCGAAGAAGAGCCGCTCGAACGGCCGCAGCTCCCGCCGTCGGAGGTCGGCCCAGGAGGCGGCGACGGCTTCGGCCGGGTCGTCCGGCAGCTCGGTGAGCATCAGGACCTGGCGCCGCTCGACCTCCTCGACGATCGCGAGCAGCAGCTCGTCGCGCGAGCCGAGGTGGTGGATGAGCATCCGGTGGCTGGTCCCGACCGCCGCCGCGAGGTCCCGCAGCGACCGACCGCCGATGCCGTGCGCCGCGACCTCGTCGATCAGGGCGTCGAGCAGCTGGCGGCGCCGGGTGTCGTCAGGAGGCCGCGGCATCGCGACCGTGGTGGAGAGCCTCGGCGCGTGCCCGCAGCCCCTCGGCCTCCATGCGGAGGAACCGGCGGGACGTGCGGCGCATCGCCAGCCCGACGAGCATGCCGAGCGGTCCGCGCTGGTCGACGCCCTGGCGGACCCGGGTGCGCCCGTCGTCGAGCGCGACGACCTCGTGGAACGCCGTGGTCCGCGCGCCGGGGGAGCTCTGGCTCCACACCCAACCTCGCCCCGGGTCGAGGGAGGCGATCTCCCACACGAGCCGCGGCATGCCCGGCTGGCGCAGCGCGAACCGGCGGCCGACCGCGAGGTCGGACCCGTCGAGGGGCTCGACCGCCGTGACCGACTCGGTCCATGTGGGCCACCGCTCGACGTCGGCGAACACCCGCCAGACCGTCGCCGCGGGCGCACCGATGTCGATGGACGTCTCCGTGATCATGTACCAAGTGGTACATCAACGATGGCGAACCGTCAACGGTCAGCCGACCGGACGCCGGCCCACCGCGAGGAAGAGAGGGAACGTGCCGTCCTCGCGCTCGACGTGGGTGCAGTCGCCGACCTCGACGTCGACGAACCCCGCGGCCTCCATCCGCCGCGCCAGGTCGTCCCGCTCGAAGCCGTGGTGGATCTCGCCGTGCCCGTGTCCCTCGCCGTGGAAGGACCCGTCCTCGGCGTCCAGGTCGACGATCGCCACCCGCCCGCCCGGGTCGAGCAACGTCGCGACGTTGGCGAGCACGGCGTCGGTGTCGGGGATGTGGTGCAGCGCCATCATCGACACGACCAGGTCGAACCGGTCGTCGGGGATCGGGCCGCTCGCGAGGTCGAGGTCCCAGACCCGGGCGTCGGTGAGCTTGCCGGCGGCGATCTTGTCCTCCATCACCTGCCGCATCCCCGCCGAGGTGTCCGTCAGCGTGACCGGCCCCACGTGGGGACGCAGCGCCTGGGTGAGCAACCCGGTGCCGGCGCCCAGCTCGAGGACGCGCTGGGAGGGGTCGAGTGTGACCGCGGCGCGGATCGCCTCGGCCACCCGGCGCGCCCGGTCGACCTTGCCGGGGTCGTCCCACGTCGCCGCCCGGTCGTCGAAGCTGTGCCCGTGATCGTGATCCATCTCCGCACCCTACGGCCGCCGACGTGACCGTCTACCTGGCCTACAGCGATGCCGTCGTCGACGAGGACGCGCAGGGCCCCTGGGACGAGGTCGTCCTCCTCGAGCCGCACCTCGCGTTCGTGCGCAGCGAGCTCCACCGCTCGGCCGTCTACCACGGGCTGAAGGACGCGCTGCCGGCCGGTGCGTCGCTCCTCGTCGTCGAGCTCGACGAGGTCCCGAAGTTCAAGGGCATGGCGTCGGGCACCCTCGCCTGGGCCCGACGGCACATCCCCTAATTCGCTGGCCGGTGCACGCCGGGCTCCGTACGGTGCCCCGCCATGAAGCTGTGAGATCCCGCCACCGTTCCGACCGTGTCAGCAGGAAGGGGATCTCATGTCATCCATGCCGCGCACCGGTGGACGCCGTCCCGGCTCCACCTCCAGCCGGGTCACGCCCAAGGGCACCCGCACCGCGGGCCCGTCGCGCCAGGCGCGTCGCACCGGGGCCGCAGTGACCGCCCAGCGCCCGGACCGAGGCGGCCGCTCCTGGCGGCCGCCCACCCGTGGTCAGGGGTTCAGCCCCGGCCACTCGGTCCGCTCCCGCGGGAACCGTTGACCACCTGGGGTGGGCGGGTCTGCCATCATCCGTCGGACCCGTCCCACCCCAGGAGCCACGACCTGTGCCGACGCTTCGCCGCGCCCTCATCCCTCTCTTCGCCCTCACCCTCGCCGCGACGGCGTGCGGCGACGACGACGGCGGCTCCGGCGACGGGCTGTCCGCGGGCGACGGGTTCTCGGTGGAGGGCGCGCTCGCCGAGCTGCCCGACCTGGGCGAGCCCGGCGCCATCGTCTCGGTCGCCGACCTCGACGCCGCCACGGAGCTGAGCGGCGCCGAGCGTCCGGACCCCGCTGACGCCGACGCGGTCCGTGAGTGGCTGATGGGCGTCTCCGGCGCCGACCGCGAGGCCGACGTGTTCGTGCCGATCGCCGAGACCCTCCAGCCGCAGGGCCGGATCGACGAGTTCGCCGCCGAGCTCGGGTGGAGCGTCGCCGACGTGTCGACCTTCGCCGAGACCTCCCTCCCGCCGCGGAGGGTGCTCGTCGTGAGCGGTGACGGGCTCGACGACGACGTCTTCGACGACGCCGACGTCGTCGAGCTGGAGGACGACATCGTCACCGCCGGCGAGGGCGAGGACCACGAGTCCGACCTCGAGGGGACGACCGCGGCGCGTCCCATCGGCACTCCGCTGCGGATGGCCGCCGACGACGGTCGCCTCGTCGCGTCGCCGGTCACCGCGCTCGTGCGCGGCTGGCTCGACGACGACCTCGACACGCTCGCCGACGACGAGGCGCACGCCGCGGTCGCCGCGGCCCTCGACGGCGCCGACGTCTACGCCGCGGTGCTCTGGAGCCAGGAAGCCGGCAGCGGCTCGGGCGGGTCCGACGGCCCGGGGCTGACGGCGTCGTTCGACGTGGTGGGCATCGGGTGGTCGATCGTCGGCGGCGAGCCGGTCGTCACCATCGCCCACCACTTCGCGGACGAGGCCACCGCCGAGGAGCAGGCCGAGCGGATCCGCGCCATCCTCGAGGAGGGCAAGAGCCTCGTGACGGCCCAGCCCATGAGCGACGTCCTGTCGCTCGACGAGGTCACGACCGACGGCGCGGTGACGGTGGCGACCGTGCGACCGGCCGAGGGGGGCTTCCTCGGCACGCCGATGCAGATGCTGATGCAGCGCGACGTCCTGTTCGTCGGCTGACCGTCGAGGCGCCGGCCGGTTGGTCGCCGACCTCAGCTCGGCGGTGACGGCACGACGGCGAGCATGCCCTCGACGATGAGGCGCCGGGCGAGGGTCACGCGGCTCTGTTCGTCGATCCCGGGGAGGTCACCGACGCGGACAGGTCCGCCGGTCGCCAGCTTCTCCACCGCGACCCGACCGACGGCGGGCAGCTGGAGGGTGCGGTCGTCGAGGACCAGCCGGATCCGGTGGGCGTCGTCGCCGTCGGCCACACGGGCGACGGTGCCGGGACGCAGCTGGACGACGTCGTCGAGGGTGAGGGCGGCGCCGTGCACGAGCGCGGCGAGGCGGCCGCGGTGGTCGGGCCGGGCCCGTCGGCGGGAGCGCTCGTGGGCCGCGACGTCGGCGGGATCGGTCGCGTCGAGGTGCGCAGCGACCGTCCGCAACACCGGCGCCAGTCCGTCAGCGAGGTCGTCGCCGCCCTCGGCCCACCCGAGGGGCAACGGGTCGTCGAGCGCCTCGACGGTGTCGAGCACCCGTCGCAGCACGTCGCGGTAGGTGATGCGGAGGATGCCGATGGTGAGGTGCAACGACGTCGCGTCGTTGGCGCGGGCACTGTGCTCGGTGCCTGTCGGCATGTAGAGCGCGTCGCCCGGCGTGAGCTCGAGCTCGCCGAGCCCTGCGACGTGCCAGTGCTTGGTGCCGTGGAGCTGCCGGACGATCACGTCGTGGCGGTCGGCGTGGGGGCGCAGCCCTGCGGCGCCGGGAGGGGTCAGGTAGGCGTTGACCTGGACGGGGTGGGAGATGGCGCGCTCGAGCAGGGCGGCGAGGTGCCCGACCGCGGGGTGGGTGCGGTGGAGGGACTGGAGGACGATCGTGTCGCCGCCGGCGAAGCGCTCCGCGAGCTTGGCGGGATCGACGACGCCCTCGGTGGGCCGACCGCCGAGACGGACGGGCGTGCAGTAGTCGCTCTCGGGCAGCGTGCGGCCGTCACGCACGACGCGGATCTCCGGGCGTCGAGCGGCGCTGATGAGCACGGCGTCGACATCGTCGACCGACAGGACGTCGGCGAGGACGTCGTCGGTGCGGAGGACGAGGGGGCGACGCCCCCAGTGCTGCGCGGCGAACGCTGCCGTGTCGCCGACGCAGCGCTGGAGGACGTCGTGGTGGTGGGTCAACGGTCGGGGGTCAGGCCTCGTCGCCGGTGTCGAGCGGACCCTCCCCTCCGCCGTCGAGGTTCTCGTCGGCTTCGGTCGGCTCGTCGCCGGTGTCCTTGCCGCTCTGGCCGCCCGTGTCGAGGTTCTCGTCGTCCTCGGTGGGCTTGTCGCGGGTGATGTCGTCGTCGTTGATGTCACTCATGGCCGACGCAGTACCACCGTGCGGCGCTCGCCAACCCGAGTGGCGCGCCTCAGTCGCCGCGTCGGGGCTCGAACAGCTCGATCGGGTTGCCCGACGGGTCGTCGGCGACGACCTGCCGGCCACCGTTGCCCTGGATGATCTCGCTGCGGAGCGCGATGTCGTGGCGGCGCAGCGCGTCGACGGTGGCGTCGAGGTCGTCGACCTCGATCTGGATGCGGTTCCAGCCCCCGGGTACGGGCATCGTGCCGTCGCGCATGGGTTGGCCGGCGCCGCCGCCTCCTCCCGGTGTGTTGAGCAGCAGCCGCAGGTCGTCGCGCCGGAGCATGGCGAACCCCGGACCGGGGTGGGCGCCTCGTTCGGGCGCGCTCGGTCCGCTCGACCTGTTCTCCGAACGTGCGGCGACGGATGTCGCGCGGGAGCTCGGCCTGATCGTCGACTAGCGCGCATCTGGCTCGGCGCGTATCTGGGCGGCCTCCGCGACGTCCTGTTCTGCGCGGGTCGACGCCGGGAGGTGCGCCATGCCGGACGAGAACGTGATCATCGCCGTACCCACCGAGGTGGGACCGGAGGAGCGGGCCGCGGTGGGCTTCGACGACGGGAGCCGGGCCCGGATCGACCTGACCGACGAACGGGCTGCCGGGCTCGCCGAGATCCTCGCCGGGCTGCGCGACCTCCGCCGGCCCGCCTACGTCGAGCTCGACGCGGCGACGGGCGCGGTGGTCGAGCTGCGCATCCCGCACGTGTCGCGGGTGGCGCGGGTCATGACGCTCGACGAGGACGTGGTCGCCGTGCAGCTCGAGCTGTCGCACGCCCGCCACCTGCTGCGTGCCGACACCGACGGGTACGAGGGGATGCGAGACCTGCTCCGTCGATCGGTCGAGGACGGGACGGTGCTCGTCGTCACCGAGGACGACCGGCACCACATCATCGACGTTCGCCCGTCGAGGTGGGAGATCGAGTGGCCGCCGCCGGTGCGCCAGCAGCTGCCCCGGTGGTTGCGGTGGGTGCCTGAACCGCTCGTCCCCGTCGTGCGGCGGGTGTTCCACCTCTCGGAGGACGCCCTGTCGTGGCTGCTGTGGTGGCTGTTCCCGGTGTCGGGAGCGAAGGCCCGTCAGGTGTTCGACGCGCTGAACACGTTGAGCTGCCACCCGGTGAACGTGCCGGTGCCGTGCATCCCCTTCCTCTACCCGGACGACGGCTGCTGGGGCCGAGCGCACGAGATGACCCGGCTGATGAAGGGCATGAGCGTGCGCCCCCGGAAGGTGTGGATCGAGGGGTGGTTGGGTCCGGCGACCCGGAACAACCCGAGCTGCGAGGTGTTCTGGGGTTGGCACGTGGCGCCCACGCTGCGTGTGCGGCGGTGGCTCTGGATCTTCATGGCTCGCACCGAGGTGATCGATCCGGCCCTCTTCGGCGGCCCGGTCGCGCAGAGCACCTGGAAGAGCGTGCAGAACGACCCGAACGCCACGCTGACCCCGTCGAGCGCGTCGATCTTCTACCTCTGGGGGTCGGTCACGGACCCTGACAACTCCCAGACCGAGGGTGTGCTGGCCACCTACCGGCTGCACCTGCGGAACCGTTCGCTCTCGCCGTCGGGTCCGCCGCCCTACGCCCACTGCCCGGTGTGAGGTCCGCGTTGCCTCGACAGCTCGGACCCTTGTCGAGGCAACGCGGACCTCGGAGCGGCTCGAGCTGCCGGTCGGCCGGCCGGGGTCCGCTCATGACACGAGCGCGGCGGTGATCGACTCGGCGTTCGTGCGCATCATCCCGAGGTAGGAGTCCGCCGATGAGCCGGGCGGACCGAGCGACTCGGTGTGCAGGCTCACCACGTCGATGTCGAGACCCGACTCGACGGCCAGGACCTCCGCGAGCCGGGTCGGCTGCGACGTCTCGGCGAAGATCGCCCGGACGTCGGAGGTCCGCAGGACGGTGGTGAGGTCGGCGAGGTCCCTCGCGCTGGGGCTCGCCAGGGTGCTGCCGGACGGGATGACGGCGCCGAGGACCTCGAACCCGTAGCGATCGGCGAAGTACCCGAACACGTGGTGGTTGGTGACGAGCCGCCGTCGCTCCGGCGGGATCGTCCCCACCATGTCCTCGATCTCGCTGTCGAGCGCCTCCAGCCGTCGGCGGTAGTCCTCCTGTCGGCCACGCACGTCGTCGGCTGCCGCATCGGTGACCAGCTCCGCCAGGTGATCGCCGATGAGGTCGGACGCGGTGGCCATACGGCGCGGATCGGTCCACACGTGTGGGTCGAGGTCGGGCCCGCGGGCGGCCACGGTGCCGGCGTAGCCGAGTGGGTCCAGCGCCGGTCCCACCTCGAGCACCGGGACACCCTCGCGGCGGGCCGCGGCGAGCACGTCGACGAGGCCCTCCTCGAGCCCGAGCCCGTTGGCGATCACGAGGTCCGCGTCGAGCAGCCGCTCGGCCTCCGCTGCCGACAGCGCGAGGCCGTGGGGGTCGGCACCGGGGGGCATGAGGTCGATCACCTCGATCGCGTCACCGCCGATCGCCGCGGTGACGTCGGCGAGGATGTTGGTGGTCACCGCCACCGTGGGCACCCGCCCCTCCTCGTGCGCGGAGGAGGAACGGGTGCACGCCGTGGCGACGAGGAGGACGGCGCTGACCGTCAGGGCCAGCGCCGCTCGGCGTCCGAGCACGTGGTTCAGTCGTGGGTCGTCGGCGCGAGCCCGACGACCGCGACGCCGGCCGGGTTGCCACCCACCGCGATCTCCCGCGCGACGCGCAGCTCGTCGGCGATGCCGAGCTCGACGACGCGGCCGCCGTCGGGATCGGTGACGTAGGCGCGATCGCCGGCGACGAGGACGGTCGGGACGGGCGGACCGCCGTGGCCGTCGGGAAGCTCGATGGTGTCGAGGACGGGGGTGGACTGGAGCACCTCGCCCGTGGCGGGGTCGATCCGGTGGACCTGGCCGTCGTCGGTGAGGGCGACGATCACCTCGTGCTCCTCGTCGAAGGCCATGGCGACCAGGGCGGCGGGGAGCGGGATCATGGCCGAGGTGCCGGCCTCGATGTCGATGCGGACGACGGCCTCGTCGGCGAGGGTGCCGATGGCGCCGTCCCTGGCCGGAGAAGGGCTCGGCGGTGTCGAGCCGACCCACGTGGTACGGCGAGCTGGCCACCCACGACGCCGCCGTGTTCGGCTGCACCGACGGGGTGCTCGTGCTCGAGTCCCACGGCGACCACTGGGACGCCACCAAGATCGCCAACCCCGACGGCGCACCCGAGGACGCCCGCACCGGTTCGTTCGTCGGCGGGCACGACCTGCCCGAGCTGGACGAGATCCTCGTGATCGTGGCGCCGGTGCTGCTCGGCGGCGGCACCCGCATGTTCGACCTGCGGGGCCGGCCCGACGTCGACCTCGAGACGATCTCGGTCACCCACACGCCGCTGGCGACCAACATGCACTTCCGCGTCCGCTCGCGCTGAGCGGCGCTCAGGCGTCGTGGAAGGTGACTCGGGCGACGGTCGACAACGACACGAAGTAGTGGTCCCGGCGGGTACCGGGGGCGCCGAACACGACGGACTGCGCCGGGCTCCCGACGGCACAGCGGGTGCGCACGCCGCCCGTCGCCACGTCGACGACCACGAGCGCGTCGCCGGTGGCCGGGTCGTGGTCGTCGGCGATCAGCTCGCCGGTGTCGGGGAAGAGGACGAGGTGCTGGGCGGTGCGCAGCTCGGTGCGCCACCTCGGGGACAGGTCGTCGACGTCGAACGCCGCGGCGACGCCGTTGGCCGAGTCGTACGCCACGACGAGCCCACGGGTCGGGTCGACGATCGGCGGGTTGGTGACCGCACCGCCCGGCCGGCCGCTGATCTCGACCCACGCCGGCGCCGCGCCGTCGAGCGGGAACCTCCACAGGCGGTTCGCCCCGGGGGCGACGCCGTTGCCGAGCATCGTCATGCCCTCGGCGAAGGTGTGGTCGCCGCCGTCCATCCACCAGATCGCTCCGGCGTCGACCACCGGGTCCCACCCGAACGAGTGGACCTCGTCGTCGAGGTAGGTGACCGACGGCGCGGCCGGGGCGAGCGTGCCGGCGGCCGGCTCCCACGCGAGGCGGTGCAGCGCGGTGACGCCGACGACGACGATCGTGCTCCCGTCGGCGGAGAGCCGGGCGACGCTCGGCTCGGGCAGCACGAGCGGTGCGGCCCGGTCTTCGAGGGTCACGGGGTCGAGGATCGACAGCGTCGACGGCGGACCGCCGGGACGCTGTAGGTCCTTGGTGGCGAGCGATCCGTCGTCGAGGACGACGAAGGAGTTGTGCGGCGCGTCGACGGGCAGCCGGCGGGCCCGCACGACGGACAGGTCGGGTGCGAGTCGGTGCGCCCACGCGCCCTGGACCACGACGATCGCGCCGTCGGCGAGCACCGCCATCCCGCCGGGCCAGAACGGACCGGTCGGCAGGTCGGGGGAGCGTCGTACCGGTTCGAGTGAGTCCGGGTCGATCTCCTCGACCCACGTGGGTCCGTCGTCGCCGATCTCCCGGCGGAGGAGCAGCACCCGGTCGTCGGGTGCGAGCACGGCCATGATGCTGAGGGGTGCGAGGCGGCTGGCGGCCAGCTCGGCCCGTCCGGCTCGGGGCCCGGGGATCCCGTGGGGTCGCTGCTGGCGGCGCGGTCCGCCGTCCTCGGCCGGCCACGGCGTGGCCGCGAGCTGCGGGTGCGCGCTCACGGGCGTGGCCCGGCCATCACGGACGTGAGGTCCGGGCCGATGACGACCTCGCCGTCGAAGTGGGCGGCGGCGAGCGCCCGCCACTCGTCCTCGGTGCCCGGGGCCGGCGCCGGCACGTAGTGGGTGAGGACGAGCGTGCGTACCCGGGCGCGGGCCGCGGTCTGCGCCGCCTGCTCGACCGTCGAGTGGTAGTCGCAGATGTCGTGGAGCCGCTCGCTCGGGATGAGCGCGACGAGGTCGTCGCGGATCACCGTCTGCACGTAGAGGTCGGCGCCGGCGCAGAGGACGTCGAGCTCCGGGCACGGCACCGAGTCGCCGGCGAGCGCGGCCACCGTCTCGTCGTGCTCGATCCTGTAGCCGACGGTCGGCTCGACCGGGCGGTGGTCGGTGCGGTGGACCGAGATGGTCGTCGCCGCGAGCGTGAGCTCGTCGCCGGGCCGCACCTCGGTCACCTCGAGCGACGGCGGGTACTGGAGGTCGTCGTGGTGGGCGTGGCGGTAGCCGAGGTCGCGGCTCAGCATCGCCAGCACGGCGTCGACCACCTCGCCGGTGCCGGGCGGCCCGATCACCGGCAACGGCGTCGGCGCGGTCGACATCACCCACTGGGTGGTGATCACGTCGTTCAGGTCGGTGATGTGGTCGCTGTGCAGGTGCGTGAGCAGCACGGCCGACAGTCCGATCGGGAGCACGCCGGCGCCGGCGAGGCGCATGACGACGCCACGGCCGCAGTCGACGAGGAGCGTGGCGTCGCCGGTGCGGACGAGCGTGGACGGGCCGGCCCGGTCGGGCGACGGCAGCGGGCTGCCGGTGCCGAGGAGCGTGACCTCGATGCTCACGTGGCGGCGATGAAGTCGACGAGCACCTGGGCGAGCTCGGGGCCTCGGTCCTCCTGGAGGAAGTGGCCGCCGCCCTCGATGGTGGTGTGCGCTTGGCCCTCGGTGCCGGGGATGCGGCCGATGAAGGCCCGCTCGCCGCCCTTGGTGATGGGGTCGCCATCGGAGAAGGTGCAGAGGAACGGCTTGTCGAAGCGGCGCAGCACGTCCCACGCCGCGACGTTGTCGGCGTGGGCCGGGTCGTCGGGCGAGGTGGGGACGAGCGACGGCAGGGTGCGGGCCCCGGCCATGTAGGTCTCGTCGGGGAACGGTGCGTCGTAGGCGGCGATCGTGGCGTCGTCGAGCCCGCCGACGGTGCCGCCGGAGACGATGCGCCCGATCTGGAACTTGGGGCTCGTGGCGGCGAACCGCTGCCAGTTGAGGAACGCCTCGGTGGGGGTGCCCTCGCCGGTGGGGAGGCCGCCGTTGCCGATCGCGACGCGCGCGTAGCGGTTCGGATCGGCGGCGACGAGCCGGAGGCCGACGAGCGCACCCCAGTCCTGGCCGAAGTAGGTGATGTCGCGCAGGTCGAGCTGGTCGAAGAGCAGGTCGCGGGTCCAGGCGACGAGCCGGGCGAAGGAGTAGTCGGCGGGGTCGGCGGGCTTGTCGCTGCGCCCGAAGCCGACGAGGTCGGGGACGACGCAGCGGTGCCCGGCCGCGGTCAGCACCGGGACCATGTGGCGGTAGAGGTAGCTCCACGTCGGTTCGCCGTGGAGGAGCAGCACCGGCGCGGCGTCGGCCGGGCCCTCGTCGAGGTAGTGCATCCGCAGCGGCGGGAGGCCGTCAGCGGTGACCTCGGCGTAGCGCGGCTCGAACGGGAAGTCGGCGAGGTCGCTGAAGCGCTCGTCGGGGGTGCGAAGGACCTTCACGGGTGTCTCCTGGTGGTCGTCGATCGGGTGGTCACTGGCGGTGCATGCCGGCGCGGTCCTCGGCGGCGGTGGTGTCGGCGTGGCGCTCGGGGCTGGCTTGGATGACGATCTCGTGGAGGTCGCCGGAGAACGGGAAGGGCGCGGCGTAGCGGTCCGAGACGGCGGAGCCGTGGTCGAACCCGACCGACGGGCCGACCGAGGAGATGACCCGCATGAGGAGGGGCAGGTCGGCGTGGGCGACGTCGGCGCCGTCGACCGCGAGCGTGGCGGTGCCGGCGCGCCCGTCGAGGCGGCGGACCCGCACCGTCAGCTCGTGCCGGCCGGAGGCCAGGCGGTCGGGCGACTCGAGGACGGTGTGGGCGCCGAAGGCGTTGTAGTCGAGCACCAGGCGGCCGTCCTGGACGAAGAACGAGATGCCTGCGCCGGCACTGCCGGTGGCGTAGAGGACACCCTCGTCGCTGGGCGCGAGGTCGACCGCGGCGGTGAGGTCGAAGCTGCGTCCTCCGATCGGGGCCGCGGCCTGGCTCGGCAGCGGCGACATCGGAGGGCGGTAGACGTAGCGGCGATCGGTGGGGTGCGGGGAGCGGTCACGGAAGCGGGCGGCGAACAGGCCGGTCGTGCGGTCGTCGAGCGGGAGCACGCCGTGGCGCTCGGCCTCGGTCCACCACAGGTCGACCAGCTGGCGGAGGCGCCCGGGCTCGGCATCGGCCAGGTCGTGGCACTCGGACCGGTCGCGGCGGAGGTCGTAGAGCTCCCACGGCTCGGTCTCGTAGTCGGCGCCCGGTTCGTGCTTTGTGACCGCCTTCCAGCCGTCGGCGACGATCGCCCTGCTGCCGGCGTTCTCGAAGATCTGGACCGTGTTGGGCGCCGGCGTGTCGGGATCGGTGAGCATCGAGGCGAACGAGTGGCCGGTGACGGGCAGCTGGTCGAGGCCCCGGAACGTCGTGGGCGGCTCGACGCCGACGATCTCGTAGATGGTCGGGGCGATGTCGGCGACGAACGTGAACTGGTGTCGAAGCGTGCCCCGCTGGTCAGCGTCGATCCCCGCGGGCCAATGCACGATCATCGGGACGTGGACGCCCTCGTGGGTGTTCTGCTTGTACCAGCGGAACGGCGTGTTGCCGGCCTGCGCCCAACCCCACGGGTAGTTGGTGTGGGAGCGGGGGCCGCCGATCTCGTCGAGGTGCGCCTGCGCGGCGACCGGGTCCTCGACGAGCCCGTTGAACCACTTCATCTCGTGCAGCACGCCGACCGCGCCGCCCTCCTGGGACGCGCCGTTGTCGGCGAGGACGACGAGCACGGTGTTGTCGAGTCGGCCGAGGCGGCGCAGCCCCTCGACGAGGCGGCCGAGCTGCTCGTCGGTGTGGTCGAGGAACGCGGCGAACGCCTCCTGGAGCCGGGCGGCCAGGGCGCGCTCGGCGTCGGTGAGGTCGTCCCACCGCTCGACCCCGGGGTTGCGGGGCGAGAGGACCGTGCCCTCGGTGAGCAGGCCGCGCTCGAGCTGGCGGGCGAAGATCCGCTCGCGAGCGGCGTCCCATCCGTCGTCGAACGCCCCCCGGTACTTCTCGAGGTGCGCGGGCGGTGCCTGGTGCGGGGCGTGGGTGGCGCCGAAGGGGAGGTAGGCGAAGAACGGTCGGTCGGGGCGCACGCCGACCGAGTCGGAGATCATGCGCAGGAGCTGGTCGACCAGGTCCTCGGAGAGGTGGTAGCCGTCGTCGGGGCCGGCCGGCGGTTCGATCGGGTGGTTGTCCGCGACGAGCTCGGGGTGGAACTGGTCGGTCTCGCCGTCGAGGAACCCGTAGAAGCGGTCGAAGCCCCGACCGAGCGGCCACTGGTCGAAGGGGCCGGCGGCCGAGCACTGCTCGATCGGAGCGAGGTGCCACTTGCCCGCGCAGAACGTGGCGTAGCCGGCGTCGCGGAGGACCTCGGCCATCGTCGCCGCGTGGTTCGAGATGTGGCCGAGCTGGTTGGGGAAGCCGCCGACCCGGTTGGCGACGGTGCGCATGCCGACGGCGTGGGGCGCCCGGCCGGTGAGCAGCGCCGCCCGGGACGGCGAGCACAGGGGCGTGACGTGGAAGTCGGTGAACTGCAGTCCGTCGGCGGCGAGCGAGTCGATCGACGGGGTGGCGACGTCGCCCCCGTAGCAGCCGAGCTGCGCGAAGCCGGTGTCGTCGAGCAGGACGACCACCACGTCGGGGGCGCCGTCGCGGGGGTGCGGCGGTTCGTCGAACCACGGCTCGGAGTCGGCCAGCGTGCGGCCGATCCGCCCCTCGAAGCGGCTGGGTCGGGTCACTGCGCGGTCCGTGCGGTCACCCGGTCAGTGAACTAATGTCATGCTGCTATGTCAATAGATCGTGTCGACGGACGGGTGGAGCGGCGGGAGCGGAACCGGGCGGCGGTGGTCGACGCCATGGTCTCGCTGCTCGGCGAGGGCATCCTCGACGTCACGCTCGAGCGGGCGGCCGAACGGGCCGGAGTGTCGGTGCGGTCGGTGTTCCGCTACTTCGACGGCGTCGACGACCTGCGGCGCCAGACCGTCGAGCGGCACTTCGCCGTCGTCGACGCCCGGCTGCGCCGGCTCGATCCTGCGACGCACGACCGGGCGGCGCGCATCGCCGCCTTCGTCGAGGACCGGGTCGGCATGTTCGCCGCGAGCGCGGGCCCGGCCCGGCTGGCTCGCCAGCGGGCGGAGTTCATCCCCGTGGTGGCCGAGCACCTGGCCCGGGTGCGGGCACGGCTCGCCGACCACGTGCGGTCGGCGTTCGCACCCGAGCTCGGTCTGCTCTCGGGCGCGGCGGCCGAGGACCTGGTGGCGGTGATCGACGTGGCGGTCAGCCAGGACGGGTGGGACGCGCTCGGCTCGGTCCACGGCCGGGACCGCGACGACGTCGTGCGCCTCTGGGTCGAGCTGCTCGACCGGCTCCTGCCCGGGTCCTGAGTCGCCCGCGCCCCGCACCGCGTCTGTGAAGGATCCGACAGCGGATCCCTGTCGGATCGTTCAGAGACCTGCAAGGTCTCGACGGGCTCGGTCAGTCGGCGACCTGGAGGATGCGGACGGGCAGCTCGCGCGGGCCGCGGACCTGACCGACGCTCCAGCGCACGTCGCCGGCGAGCTCGAAGGCGGGGAAGCGCCGCACGAACTCCTCGATGGCGACCTTGAGCTCGAGTCGGGCCAGGTTCGAGCCGAGGCAGCGGTGGATGCCGAGGCCGAAGGCGGCGTGGCGGTTCTTCGCCCGGTCGATGATGAACGTGTCCGGGTCCTCGAACTGGAGCGGATCCCGGTTGGCGGCCGGGAACGGCAGGAGCACCCAGTCGTCCTTCTTCATCGGGCAGCCGTGGAAGTCGATGTCCTCGGCGACGAGGCGGGCCATCGTCACCGGTGCGTAGGCCCGGAGGAACTCCTCCAGCGCGAACGTCATCACGTCGGGATCGTCGACGAGGCGCTGGGTGTCCTCCTGGTTCTGGGCCAGGTGCCACAGCGACGAGCCGATGGCCGACCAGGTCGTGTCGACGCCGGCGATGAGCAGCAGGACGATCATGCCGCCGACCATGTCGTCGGTGGCCGGCGTGCCGTCGATCTCGACGTTCAGCAGGTAGGTCGTGAGGTCGTCGCGCGGGTTCTCACGGTGGTCGTCGATCTGGCGGCCGATGTACTCACCGAGATCGCTCAGGCCCTCACGGGTGCCCGGCTCCTCGTTGATGCGCTCGAGGGCGTCGTGAACGAACTTGCGGAAGAGCGCCTCGTCCTCGGGCGGGAAGCCGAGCATCCGGCCGATGACGTTGACCGGGATGTGCTGGGCGTACTGCACCGCGGCGTCGATGACCGTCTCGCCGGGGGTGATGTCGCCCATCTCGTCGAGGAGCTTCACGCACAGGCGGCGGACCTCGTCCTCCCACGGCTCGATCTGCTTCGGGGCGAACGCCGGCAGGAGGAGGCGTCGGGCGACGGCGTGGAAGGGCGGGTCGCTGGTGATGGGCGGCGCGCCGCCGATCGGCGCAGGAAGGGCCAGGTCGCCGGGTCGGCCGACGCTGACGATGACGGCGCGGCTCGTGAAGTGGTCCGTGTCGTAGGAGATCTCGTGGACGGTCTCGTGGGTGATGGGCGCCCACATGCCGCCGTAGCGGTCGGAGTGGGCGACGGGGCAGCCGCCCTCGCGCAGCTCCTTCCAGACCTCGGGGGCCGTCGCGTTGTACTCGGGCCAGGCGTGGTCGAAGTCGGTGCGGTAGTCCTCGACCGGGCCGTAGTCATCCGGGTCGTAGGGGACGCGCTGCCAGATGTGGCTGCCTTCGGGCGTGTCGCCGAAGATCGGCTGCTCGTCGCGGGTGCGTCGACCCGACGTCGGGTCGGCGGTGGTGTCGGTCATCTCGGCGGTCCCCCTGCTCGTCAGCGCTGGTCCCCGTGTGCCCGCGGCTGCGGGCGCGACGCGCTCCTGTACACCGTACTGGAGGAGGGCCGCGGCGGGCTCGCGCGTCTCGATCGCTCAGGTCAGTGAGGCGACGGCGGTGAAGAGCCCACCGATCGCTCCCATGGCGCCGACCAAGAGGAACGTGTTGGTTCGAAGAGACGAGTTCAGCTCGGCCGAGAGGTTCGCCATCTCGGTCCGCAGCTCGGAGCCGAGCACGCTGATGCGAGCATCGAGGCGCGTCTCCAAGCTGCGGAGGTCGTCCTTGGTGGCGACGTCGGCCCAGCCGACCGGTGGGAGGTGCTCCATGAGCGTGGTCGCTTCGTCGGGCCCGAGGATCTCCTCGAGGCGGCGGTACAGCTCGTGTCGGGACTTCTCGGTGATCGCCATGGCTCGGCTCCGTCGTCAGCAGGTCCTGGAGGGAGCTGCAGCTCCGAGCGCCGGTCGCACGGCCATGTGCTCAGGCTAGCGACGGGCGCCGCGTCTCGGCCACGGGCGTTGGGTGCGTCAGCCGGCGCGCTGGAGGTCGCGTAGCGCTCGGTAGCTGATGACGTGGGCGCCGGCGCGCTCGAGGGTCTCGGCGAGCGGGCCGCCGGGGGCGAGCATCGCGGCGTCCTCGATCCGGCGGGGGTTGTCCGGGGCCAGGGCCCGCAGCTCGGGCGTGTCGGTGGCGGGGTGGAGGTACAGCTCGGTGACGCCGGGGCGCAGGTCGCCGGCCCTGGCGAGGACGTCCTTGCCGACGAGGTGGTCGGGCGCCACGACACCCGCATCGGCGGTGCGCTGCCGGAACTCGAAGCCGATGAGCTTCTCGCTCGACCAGCCCGAGAGCCGCATCGGCAGGTCGAGCTCGACGGCGAGCTCGAGGTAGACGTCGAAGTAGCGGGCGTCGAGCTGGACCGTGCCCATGTGGCTGTCGAGGTGGGTGACGTCGAGCCCCCAGCGCAGGGCCTGCTCGACCTGGGCTCGCAGCTCGGTCCGCACCTCGTCGAGGTCGGCCTGCGCCCACACCTCCTCGATCGTGCGGGGCATCCGTCCCTCGGCGTCGAGCAGCGAGGCGCCCGGCGTGATCGGCCCCCACCGGTAGCCGTCCCACTCGGAGGTGAGTGTGAGGTGGACGCCGACGTCCTCGCCCGGCGGGTCGGCGGCGGCGTGCGCCGCCCACGGGCACGGCACCATCAGCGTCGTGCTGCTGGCGGCGCCGTCGCCCATCGAGCGGCGGATGGCGTCGTTGGCCGCGTGGCTCGACCCGAGGTCGTCGCAGTTGACGATCACGACCCGGTCGTCGGGTCGGTACCCGAGTCGCTCGGCGAGGGTCGGTCCGGTGTCGCGGCGGGACGAGGTCATCGAGGCTCCTGCGTGGTCGGTGGCTCCAATACCGTCGCGTGGATGGACGACGTGCGCTCGGGACCCGACGGCGAGCGGTTCGAGCTACGCCCCTACCGGCCCGGCGACGAGGACGCCCTGATGGCCGTGTGCCTCGGCACGGGTGCGTCGGGCGAGGACGCCACCGACGTGTTCCGCCTGGACCCCCGGCTGCTCTCGGAGATCTACCTGCTGCCGTACCTGGCGCTGGAGTCCGAGCTGGCGACCGTGGTGGCAGACGGTGACGACCGGCCGGTCGGGTACGTGCTCGGCGCGCTCGACACGGCGGCCTTCGAGGCCGTCGCGGAGGAGCGGTGGTGGCCGGCGCTGCGCGAGCGGTTCCCGCTCGGTTCGATGCCGGAGGACGCGCCCGAGGCGGCGCTCGTCCGGCGGATCCACGAGCCGGGGTCGACCGCACCGGACGTCCTGGTCGACCACCCCTCGCACCTGCACGTCGACCTGCTGCCGGTGGCGCAGGGTCGGGGGCTCGGTCGGCGCCTGCTCCAGCGGCTGTTCGACCAGCTCGCCGCGGCGGGGTCGACGGGCGTGCACCTGGGTGTGAGCCGGGCGAACGAGCGGGCGATCGGCTTCTACCGGGCCATGGGGTTCGTCGAGTGGCCGACCGAGCGGTCGGGTGCGCTGACGTTCGTGCGGCGGATGTCGGCATGAGCGAGATCGACGAGCTGTTCCCGCAGCCCCGCCACGTCGACCGTTTCGATGCCGACGTACGGTGCTCGGCGCCGGTCGAGGTCGTGCACGACCCGTCGCTGCCGGAGCAGGGCTACGAGGTCCACGTCACGGCGGACCGCGCCGTCCTCACCCACGCCGACGACGACGGTCGGCGTTACGGCGAGCAGACGCTCGACCAGCTGCGGGCCGACGACGGCACGCTGCCGGCGGTCGACATCCGCGACCATCCGGACATTGCGGTGCGCGGGGCGATGCTCGACGTCAGCCGCGACCGCGTGCCGACCCGGTCGACCCTCGAGCGCCTCGTCGGCATCCTCGCCGCCGCTCGGTACAACCACCTCCAGCTCTACGTCGAGCACACGTTCGCCTACCGCGACCACGAGGACGTGTGGCGCGACGCCTCGCCGCTGACCGTCTCCGACATGGAGTGGCTCGACGACCTGTGCGAGGCGCACGGCATCGAGCTGGTCACGAACCAGAACTCGTTCGGGCACATGGGCCGGTGGCTGGCGCTCGACCGGTACCGCCCGCGGGCCGAGTGCCCCGACGGGGTGGAGATCGTGCCGGGCGTGCGCTGGCCGCCGGGGGTGCTGGCGCCGACGGAGGAGAACGCGGCGTTCGCGCTCGACCTGGTGCGTGAGCAGATGGCGGCGGTGCGGAGCCGCACGGTCAACATCGGCTGCGACGAGACCTTCGAGCTCGGGCGCGGTGCGAGCGCGAGTCGGGTGGCGGAGGTCGGCCTCGGCATCGTCTACGGCGAGCACCTCGCCCGCCTCGTACGGCCGCTGCTCGAGCACGGGTGCGCGGTGCAGGTGTGGGCCGACGTGCTGGCGCACCACCCCGATGCCCGGGCGCTCCTGCCCGAGGGCGACGTGACCGCGCTGGTGTGGAACTACGACCCTCCCGGGGCGCCGGTGCCGGAGCTGCGGCCCCGGCAGGCGGCGCTGCTCGACGCCCTCGGGATCGACCTGGCCGAGCCGGCCGACTTCGCGTCGCGGCTGGCGCCGTTCGCCGACTCGGGGATCGCCACGTGGGTCGTGCCCGGGACGTCGTCGTGGAACTCGCTCGTCGGTCGCCTCGACGACGCCCGGGCCAACCTGCTGGACGCGGCGCGGGCGGGGGCCGCCGCCGGGGTCGGCGGGTTCCTCGTCACCGACTGGGGCGACGGCGGGCACCACCAGCCGCCGTCGGTGAGCGACCCGGCCTGGCTGTACGGCGGTGCCGTGGCGTGGTGCGCGGAGACGAACGCCGACCTCGACGTGGCCGCCGTCGTCGACCGGGCCGTCACGGGCGATGCGACCGGGACGATCGGTCGGGTGCTGGACGAGATCGGCGCCGTGCACGGTCGGACCGGCGCCGTGGTGCGGAACGCCAGTCCGCTGTGCGCGGCGCTGTTCCCGCACCACGGCCTGATGGTCGGCGGGACGGCTGACCCGGACGCGGTGCGCGAGGTGATCGTGACGTTGGAGCGGGCGCGGGATGAGCTGGCTCGAGCCCGGCCGACCGCGGCGGACGGCGGCACGATCGTGGCCGAGCTCGACGTCGCGATCGGCCTCGCTCGACACGGCGCGCTGCGGATGCTCGGAGGCGCGGCACCGGACGAGCTGCGGGCGGACCTGGCGGCGCTGATCGAGCCCTACCGGGAGGCGTGGCTCGACCGCAGCCGTCCGGGCGGACTGGCCGACAGCGTCGCCCACCTCGAGCGCACCCTCGCGACCTACGCCTGAGCCCGACCCCCGGAACCATCACACCCGCGTCTGTGAACGATCCGACAGCGCATCCCTGTCGGATCCTTCACAAAGTCGGGCGCCCGAGCGGCGCGCGCACGGGCGCCAGTAGCGTCCCGGGCATGACGGGGCTGACGGGCAACACGGATCCCCGCTTCCAGGGGCTCGCCGACATCGTCGAGCGGCAGCTGGAGAGCGGGTACGACCTCGGGGCGTCGCTGGCGGTGGCGGTGGACGGCGAGGTGGTCACCGACTGCTGGGGCGGCTGGGCCGACGAGGCCCGGACCCGGCCGTGGGAGGCCGACACGATCACGAACGTCTGGTCGACGACCAAGACGATGACGGCGCTGTCGGCGCTGATGTGCATCGACCGGGGGCTGGTCGACCCGCACGAGAAGGTCGCGACCTACTGGCCCGAGTTCGGCGTGAACGGCAAGGCCGACATCGAGGTCCGGCACCTGATGAGCCACACCTCGGGCGTGTCGAGCTGGGCCGCGCCGTTCGGCGTCGAGGACCTCTTCGACGACGAGAGGGCCACCGCGCACCTGGCCGCGCAGGAGCCGTGGTGGGAGCCGGGGACGGCATCGGGCTACCACGCGCTCAACTACGGGCACCTGATCGGCGAGGTCATCCGCCGGGTCGACGGCCGGGGGCTCAAGGAGTTCTTCGCCGAGGAGGTCGCCGGCCCACTCGGGGCGGACTTCACGATCGGCTGCCCGACCAGCGAGCACGGCCGCATCGCCCCGGTGATCCCGCCACCGCCAGTCGAGCTGCCGGCGTCCGACGCCGTGACCGACCTCGACAGCGTGGCGATGAAGACGTTCATGACCCCGGGCGCCGGCGCGGAGACGGCGAACACCGACGGCTGGCGGGCGGCGACGATCGGCGGCGCCAACGGCCACGGCAACGCCCGCTCGGTGGCGACGATCCAGGCCGCGGTGTCGAACGGCGGGGTGGCCTCGGGCGTGAAGCTGCTGTCGCCCGCGACGATCGAGCGGATCTTCGAGCCGCAGTCGGACGGGCCGGACCTGGCGATCGGCCTGCCGGTGCGGTTCGGGATCGGCTACGCCCTGGCGAACCCCGCGGACATGCTCGGGATCGCGTCGGGGCGGTGCTGCTTCTGGGGTGGGTGGGGCGGCTCGATCGTGCTCAACGACCTCGACAACCGGATCACGCTCGCCTACGTCATGAACCGCATGCAGGCGGGGATCCTCGGCAACGAGACCAGCGCCGCGCTGCTCGCGGAGTACCGCTCGATCGTCGCCTGAGCCGCGGCTCAGCCGAGAGTGGCGACGGCGGTGAAGAGCCCGCCGATCGCTCCCATGGCACCGACCAGGAGGAACGTGTTGGTGCGCAGCGTCGAGTGCAGATCGGCGGAGAGGTTCGCCATCTCGGTGCGCAGCTCGGATCCGAGCACGCTGAGGCGAGCATCGAGAACGTCGATCCGGGCCTCGAGCCGTGTCTCGAGGCTGCGGAGGTCGTCCTTGGTGGCGACGTCGGCCCAGCCGACCGGTGGGAGGTGCTCCATGAGCGTGGTCGCTTCGTCGGGCCCGAGGATCTCCTCGAGGCGGCGGTACAGCTCGTGGGACGGTCAGGCTACTCAGGGGCACCGACGTCCGGCCCGGGGGTCATGATGGGACGATGGTGCCGGTGGGGGTCGTGGCGGTGGCGGGTGCGGTGGTCGTGACCGGAGCGCGTGCGCTGCGGCGTCGGCGCCGTCGGGCAGCAGCGGGGTGGGCGAACGGCCGCTACCCGAGCCGTGACGAGCTGGCGGCTCGGCGACGCGAGCGGGAGAACACGTTCGCCGAGGGCGTGGAGTTCTCGATGGGGCGGACCCGCGAGCGGAGTCCCGGCGGACTCGACAGGTGGAGCCCGATCGACCGGTAGGCCCCACCGGCGGGCATGATGCCGGAGTCGAGAGGAGACGCCGATGGCGAGCAGGTCCCGAGGGTCGACGGTGAGGACGCTGCTGCGCTGGTTGCTCGGTGGGGCGCTGCTCGGGGCCGGCACCGGCCACCTCACGACCCAGCGCGAGGAGTTCCAGGCGCAGGTGCCGGCGTGGTTCCCGCTCGACGAGGACCTGGTCGTCGTGGGTTCGGGCGTGGTCGAGCTGGCGCTCGGCGCCGCGCTGATCGGCCTGCCGCGCCACCGGGTGCTGGTCGGCACGATCGTGGCGGCGTTCTTCGTCATCATCTTCCCCGGCAACGTCGCCCAGTGGGTCGAGGGCAAGGACGGGTTCGGGCTCGACACCGACGCCAAGCGGTTCGCCCGGCTGTTCTTCCAGCCGGTGCTCGTGGCGTGGGCGCTGGGGTCGACCGAGGCGTGGCGCGCCTGGCGTGAGGGCACCTGGCCCCGGTCACCTGGCCGCTGAGCTCGGCTCAGGTGAGCGTGGCGACGGCGCTGATCAGTCCGACGAGAGCGGCCATGGAGCCGATCGTCAGGTAGGCGTTGGTGCGCAGGGTGGAGTGCAGCTCGGTGGAGAGGTTGGCCATCTCGGTCCGCAGCTCCGAACCGAGCGTCGCCATCTCGGTTCGCAGCTCCGATCCGAGGATGGCCATCTCGGTTCGCAGCTCCGATCCGAGCACGTCGATGCGCGCGTCGAGGACATCGATCCGGGCGTCGAGGCGGCTCTCGAGCGAGCGCAGGTCGTCCTTGGTGGCGACGTCAGCCCAGCCGACCGGCGGGAGGTGTTCCATCAGCGTGGTCGCTTCGTCGGGCCCGAGGATCTCCTCGAGGCGGCGGTACAGCTCGTGTCGGGACTTCTCGGTGATCGCCATCGCTCGGCTCCGTCGTCGTCAGATCTGGAGGGAGCTGCGGGCTCCGAGCGCCGGTGCCACGGCGATGTCCCCAGGTTACCGAGAGGCTCTGACGGTCGCCCCGCTCCGCGTGGTCGTCGGCCAGGCGGGTGACGGGCGATAGTGGTGTGGTGAAACTGTCGGATGCGATCGACGGGTGGCTCGCCGAGAGGCCGATGACGCTCCGGGAGCTGGCCGAGCGGGCCGTCGCGACGGGGCTGCTCGTGGACGAGCTCGACGACGAAGGGTTCGGCCCCGTCGACGAGGTCGAGGACGTGATCAGCCGGTCCGATGCCTACTGGACCCGTGGGGACGAGTCGAGCGACGGGGAGGTCGTCCTCACCCGCACGTTCCTCGAGACGGGCATGACCCTCACCCACCGGGTGACCGAGGAGGAGGCCGTCGCGGGTGCCGTGGCGGAGATGCCGGACCTCTCGGTGGTCCTCTTCGACCGTCGGGACGGCCTGCTGCTCGACGATGCCAGCGGTCGTGTGGTGGCCGACGACTCGGATCCGAGATCGCCGTCGATCGTCGGCCCGGAGGGGTGGATCGAGCGGGTGCAGCCGGGCGACCTGCTCGCGTTCACCCGCACCGACGGCGTGCTGTCGGTCGAGGTCGTCGACGAGGCCGAGCTGGGCGACGGGGCCGCGGAGATCGACGCGCTACGAGGCGCGGCGGCGAACTGGATCGGCGCCGGGCGCGGCGAGGAGGAGACGCCGGTGGTGATGGAGGCGATGGCTCGCGATGCGTCGCTGTTCCGTCGCCCGGTGCCGCCGCTCGGCGAGCTGCTCGACGCGGCGGGCTACGAGCGACGCGGCCACGAGTGGGGACGGGCGGACGAGCCGTGGCGGACCCGCCAGGAGCGGGCCGCGGGCCGCGACGAGGAGGTGCGCCGCCGCTACGGGCTCGAGGGGTGCTGCGATCGGGCCTACGCCCGGGTGGACGCGGCCTGGCGGCTGTACCTGCGAGCCGAGCCGGTCGACGGCGCCGCACTGGCCGACGACCTCGGCCACGGGATGGTGGCGCCAGCGTTCGCCCACGTCCACGAGGACGTGGCGACCCTGGTCGCAGAGTTCGCCGACGAGCTGGCGGGGACGACGTCGGGGCGCCACGCCGCTCCGGCTGTCGCCCTGGCCGGGCTCGGTCGGCTCCGCGCCGGCGATCCGGAGGGCGCCGTCGCACGTCTCGACGCGGCGGTGGCGGCCGCACCTGACCTCGAGGGTGCCGCGGCGACGTTGGCGGTGCTGGAGATGGATCGGGGGAACGTGTCTCGGGCCCGGTCGCTGGTGGCAGGTGCCGACGTCGAGCTGGGCGTCGTCGAGCTCGTCGAGGACGAGCAGAGGCGGCGTGCGGCGCTGGTGCCCTCGGCCGGCCGGAACGACCCGTGCCCGTGCGGGTCCGGACGCAAGTTCAAGAAGTGCTGCGGCGCGGGTGGCGGTGCGGCGGCCGTCTCGGGTCTGGCCGCCCGGGTGCCCCTGGTGCTGCAGCGCTTGGGCCACTTCGCCCTCGGCCCGGACGGGCACCCGGTGCGCGTCGGGTTGGCGCTCTCGGCCTCGGACGGGCACGACGACGTGCTGGGCGCGATGGAGCGGTTCCTGTTCGACCCGTTCCTCGTCGACGTCGCTCTGCACGAGGGCGGGCTGGGGGATGCGTACCTGGCCCAGCGGGGGGTGCTGCTGGAGGCCGATGAGGTGGCGCTGATCGAGGTCATGCTGGTCGAGCCTCGCCGGGTGTGGGAGATCGTCGAGGTCGTGGTCGACGAGTCGTTGACGCTGCGTGACACCGGGTCGGGGGACGTGGTGGTCGTGCGGGAGCGGGCGGGCACACGTGGTCGAGAGGTGGGCGAGCTGCTGTTGGCCCGGGTGGCGGAGGTCGCGGGCGGGCGGATGATGTTCGGTGTCCCGGTGGTCGTCCCGCTGCGCGAGCGGGAGCGGGTGCTGGCGGTGCTCGACGAGTGGGTCGACGCGGACGGGCTCGCGTCGTGGTTCGGATCGCTGTTCCTCCCGCCCCGCCTCCAGACGCGTGAGGGAGAGGAGCTGGTCCTTCGCCTCACGGTCTGCGAGCTGGTGGGCGATGTCGCCTCGGAGGTGGTCGAGGCCGCGCTCGACGACGCCTTCGAGCGGGCCGGCGAGGAGCCGTTCTGGCGGGAGATGGCCACCGTCGACGGCGGCGACCGGATCGTGCGCGGCACGGTCCGCATGGAGGAGGGGGTGCTCGTCGTCGAGTCGACCTCGGTGGAACGCCAGGAGCGGATCCTCGCCACGCTGGACGGGGTGTTCGACTACGTCGTCGTCGAGGACGAGGAGGCAGATCTCCGGGACGCCCCGCCCGATCGTGACGTGTCGCCGGGGCCGGCGTGGGACGAGCTACCCGCGGAGGTCCAGGAGGTGGTCGCGGCACAGATGGCGGAGTACGAGGAGCGGTGGGTCGACGAGCCGGTGCCGGCGCTCGGGGGCCTGACGCCGCGCGAGGCGCTCGACGACCCCACCCGACGAGAGGACCTGATCGCCCTTCTGCGCGAGATGCGGGCGATGCGACCGCCGGATGGTGCCGTCGGGATGTCGGCCGACCGGATCGAGGGCTTGCTCGGCATCGACGAGTAGGGCCGCCGACCGGCTGATCGGCTCATCGATGTGGTCACGAGCGTCGGTAGTGTGACTACATGGACGTGGCGATCAGGGAGCTGAAGGCCAAGCTGTCGGCGTACGTGCAGCGGGCCGCGGCGGGGGAGCGGATCACGGTCACCGACCGGGGGAAGCCGGTCGCGGTGCTGGGCCCGCCGATCGGTCAGGTGGATCTGGATGCGGCGGCGGCCGCCGGGTGGCTCACGCCGGCGACGTCGGAGGGGCTGGGACCGGTGCGCCGACACCGGGCCGTGCGTTCGGTGCTCGAGGTGCTGGACGAGGACCGCAGCGAGTGACGCTCTATGCCGACACCAGCGCCTTGCTGAAGCGGTACGTCGACGAGGCGGACTCGGACCTGGCGGTCGAGCTGCTCACGAGCGATCGCCAGCTGATCACCGGTCGCCACACGGTGGTCGAGGTGCGGCGGAACCTGGCGCGACTGCTCGAGCCGACCGCGGTCACCGACGCCCGTGCCGCGTTCGCCGCCGATCTGACGGCGGTGTCGATCGTCGAGCTCGATGCCGCGACCTGCGAGCTGGCGGCCACGATCGCCGAGCAGACCGGCGTGCGGACGCTGGATGCGCTGCACCTGGGGGCTGCGAGCAGGGTGGGGACTGCGATCTCGTTCCTGACCTTCGACGTGCGTCAGGCTCAGGCGGCCCGGGCGCTCGGGTTCTCGGTGGTGGGCGCCTGAGCTCGGGTCGTCCCAGTCAGTCGGCTACCTGGTACACGTCGAACACCTGCCAGCCGTCGGTGGGGCTGACGTTCATCATGTAGTGCGTCGACCCGCCGGGGTACGTGAACGCGCAGTCGATGTGGGGGTCGGGCTCGTCCATCTCGAAGCACCCCTGGAACACGTCGGCGGCGCCCGACCCGTCACGGCTGAACAGCTCGGTGAGGGCGTCGTCGGTCATGAGCTCGTCGGCGCAGGCCGTGTCGCCGCGGGTCCAGGCGATGAAGACCGCCTGGGCCGCGGGGTCGGGGTCGCCGGGGTCGCTGCCGGCCTCGGCGCACTGGGCGGGGTCGGCGGTCACCGGTGTCACGGCCGAGGTGGTCGTCGTGTTGGGCGCCGTGGTGGTGGTCGGCGGGGCGGTCGTCGTCGACGTCGAGGTGGTCGACGAGGTCGTGGACGAGGTGCTGCTCGTCGTCGTCGACGACGTGGTGGTGCTGGAGCCGGCGTCGTCCTCGTCGTCGCCGTCTTGCACCAGCAGCACGACGAGGAGCACGACGATCACGGCGACGAGCGCAGCGATGGCCGCCCACCACCACCGCCGGTCGGAGTCCGCTTCGCGCCGTGCCTCGTCGCCGGGAGGGATGCTGCCGCCGTCGCCCTGATCGCTCATGGCCGATGACGCTAGAGGCCGCGCCCGCGGCCTGTCTCAGATCACGATGCCGAGGTCACGACCCGCAGCTGGTGGGCACCGGCGAGGTGGGTGCCGTCGGCGCCCCAGACGTCGATGACCTCGTCGACCCAGCCGTCGTCGTGGGCGGCGCGGGTGGTGGCCCGCACGAGCACCCACGGGGAGTGGGCGCCGGCCAGGCCGGGGCTCGGCCGGACGGTGAGCTCGACGGTGGGCACCGGGTCGGGTGCGGACATGACCGCGGCGTAGGAGGGGGCGAGGGCGTCGGCAAGGACGAGGAGGCGGTGCAGGTCGGGCGGTGCGTCGTCGCCGAGGAGTCGGAGCCAGGCGACGAGCTCGGGGTCGGTGCCGCCGGTGTAGGGGAGGGCGGCGCTGACGGGGCGGACCTCGATGTGGGCGGCGATGGGGACGAGCTCGGTGGGGACGGCGAACACGCCAAGGTCGTCGGGCGGCGGCGCCTCGGGGGCGACTGGCGCGACCGCGGTCCACGGGTTGCGGCGGGGTGCGCCGAAGAGGGCGACGGCGTCGACGGCCGGTCCGGCGTCGGTCGCGGCGCGGGCGGCGACGGTGGTGGTGGAGCGGCCGCTGTGGACGACGGCGGTGTCGACGGTGGCGTCGTCCCGCAGCGTGCGGTGGAAGCGGGCGGTGACGCTGCGGACCTCGCCCGTCGTGGCGTGCGCCCGCATCGACGCCGTGAGCCGGGCGAGGGCGAACCCGCCGTGGAGGCCGCCGAACCCGTGGAGGTCCGGGCGGGTCTGGAGCCGGTCGGTCGGCGGGGCGGCGAGCAGGGCGCCGAGCGAGGGCGCGGGCCGGTCGCCGACGGACGTCGTGACGGCGGCCGGGGTCGCGGTCATGCCGGGACCTCCACGGGGGCGGGGCGGGTGCGGAGCGGGAGCGACAGGAGCGCGGTGAGCAGGCCGCCGGCGACGAGGAGCCACCAGACCCGGTCGAAGCGGCCGAGGGCGTCGGCGAGCGTGGCGGGCTGGCCGAGCAGGGCGATGGTGAGCGCCACGCCGAGGGTGCCGCCGAACTGGCGGACGGCCTGGCTGGCGGCGCCGCCGACGCCGGCCCGGTTGGGGGCGAGGGACTGGCCGACGGCGCTCGACAGCTGGGGGAAGCAGAGGGCGACGCCGGTGCCGGTGAAGAGGATCGACGGCAGGTAGTCGACGAGGTAGTCGGTGCCGGCGTCGAGCATGAGGACCCGCCACAGGCCGCCGAGGGCGAAGACGACACCGCCGGCGAGGAGGAGCGGGCGTTGGCCGACCCGTGCGGCGAGGCGTCCGAAGCGAGGGGCGAGGACGGCGACGAGGAGCGGTCCGGGGCTGACGCCGAGCCCGGCCTTCAGGGTCGACCAGCCCCACACGTCGGTGAGGAAGAGGATCGAGCCGAAGAACATGGCGGCGAAGGCCAGGCCGAAGGCGAGGGTGGCGGCGTTGGCCCAGCGGAAGTTGCCGGAGGCGAACATGTCGAGGTCGAGCACCGGGGCCGCGGTGCGGCGCTGGTGGGCGATGAAGGCGGCGAGGGTGACGAGGCCGGCGCCGATGGCGGCGAGGGTGCCGGTGTCGGTCCAGCCCCACGTGTCGCTCTGCACGACGCCGAGCGAGACGAGCGCGCCGGCGGCGGCGATGGCGGCGACGCCGAAGGGGGCGGGGATGCGGGCGGTGGGGTCGAGCGATTCGCGGAGGACCCGGGTGCCGAGGCCGACGGTGACGAGGCCGACGGGGATGTTGATGAGGAAGACGAGTCGCCAGCCGCTGAGCTCGATGAGGGCGGCGCCGAGGGTCGGGCCGAGCGCGCCGGCGATGGCGCCGCTCGCGCCCCAGATGGCGATGGCGACGGGGAGGCGCTCCTTGGGGAAGGCCCGCAGGACGAGGGCGAAGGAGGAGGGGATGAGGGCGGCGGCGCCGGCGGCTTGGACGACGCGGAAGGCGACGAGCACCGCGGCGGTCGGCGCCGCGGCGCAGGCGACCGAGGCGACGGTGAAGAGGATCGAGCCGGCGAGGAAGACCCGCTTGTGTCCGACCCGGTCGGCGACCTTGCCGGCGGGGACGAGAAGGGCGGCGACCACGACCGTGTAGGCGTTGAGGACCCAGGAGAGCTGGGCGGGGCTGACCGTGTCGAAGCTGCGGGCGATGTCGCCGAAGGCGACGAAGAGCACCGTCGTGTCGAGGAACGTGGCGAGCACGGCGAGGCTGGCGATGGCGAGCGTCGCCCGGGCGTGGCGGGCCGTGTCGTCCGCGTGCGCGGTGGCGGGCTGCGGTGGGCGCTCGTTGGGGGTGGGGTCGCTCGGGTCGGGCTCGCCGGTCGGCGTGGTCAGTTGTGTCATGCAACGGACAGTACGGCAGTGCGTTGCGTCATGCAATGGACTACGCTCGGAAGCGTGCGACGCAAGAGCTTCGAGGACATGCGCTGCTCGATCGCCCAGGCGCTCGAGGTGGTGGGCGAGTGGTGGACGCTGCTCGTCGTGCGGGACCTGCTGCTCGGCGTCACCCGGTTCGAGGAGCTGCAGGAGCGGTTGGGCATCGCCCGCAACGTGCTGACCGATCGGCTGCGCACGCTGGTCGACGCCGGTGTCGTCGAGCGGCGCAAGTACCAGGACAACCCCGAGCGCTTCGAGTACCGGCTGACCGAGAAGGGCCGGGACCTGTGGGTCGTGGTCACCGCCATGCGGGAGTGGGGTGACCGCTGGTCGGCGCCGGACGGGCCGCCGGTGGAGCTGGTGCACCGCACGTGCGGCGAGCGGACCACGCTCGTGCCGACGTGCTCGTCGTGCGGCGAGGTGCTCGAGCGGCGGGACCTCGTCGCGGTGCCCGGGCCGGGTGGCGGCAAGGTGCCACGGCCGCGTAGCTGAGGGGGCACGACAACGGGTGATCCCGGACCTACGTTGGGCATTAGTCCGAGTTAAGATGCAAATCGGACTAAGGAAGGGTGGGAGGCCGGGATGCGTGGCGAGCTCGTCAGCAGGACATGGCAGTACGACCCAGCGCTCTACGCCCCAGCTCGGTATCGGACGGCGTGTCGCTACGACGCGTTCATCCCGCACCCGGTAGGTCACTTCGAGGACTCGTTGCCGGCCGACCTCGCGGGCATGGTCTCTGACGCCGAGGCGGCGATCCGCTCGTTGAACGATCGATCCCGGCCGGCTCTACGTCCGTTGGCCCGGCTGCTGCTGCGGGCTGAGTCGATCGCATCCTCGAAGGTGGAGGGCCTCCAGGTCGATGCCCGGAACCTCGCCCGGGCAGAGGTCAGCGCGGATGCCGGGCGGAACATCGGACCGGTCGTCGCCGAGGTCCTGTCGAACATCGATGCGATGGAGCTTGCGGTCGAGGAGACGAGCACTGCCCCGCATCTCGAGCCAGCGCACCTCGTCGAGGTGCACGCCGCGCTGATGCGGCACGCGCCGAACAGCAGCATCGCTGGTCGGGTGCGAGAGGTGCAGAACTGGATCGGCGGCAACGACTACAACCCGTGCGGCGCGGCATTCGTCCCGCCGCCTCCCGAGGAGGTCCCCCGTCTGCTGGCGGATCTGTGCGAGGCAGCCGAGGGCGACCACCTGCCGCCTCTGGTGCAGGCTGCGATCATCCATGCGCAGTTCGAGACGATCCATCCCTTCGAGGACGGCAACGGCCGCACCGGGCGTGCGCTCATCCACGTCGTGCTTCGCCGTCGCGGGTTGTCGCCCAGCTACGTGCCGCCGATCAGCGTCGTGCTCGCGACGGAGAGGGAGCGCTACGTCCGAGGGTTGACGGCGTTTCGCGAGGGCGACGTCGTCGGGTGGATCGACCAGTTCTGCGTCGCTGCCGCACAGTCCGCCTCACTCGCCGAGCGGTACCTGTCGGAGGTGGCGGATCGTCAGGCCGTCTGGCGTGAGCGTCTCCGGACCCATGTCCCGTTGCGATCCGATGCGGCGGCCTGGGCGGTGATCGATCAGCTCCCCGGCCATCCGGTCATCACGCTGCCCGTCGCCACGGCGGTGACGGGGCGCAGCAAGTCGTCGACCGCGGTCGCGCTCGCACAGCTCGAAGACGCAGGTGTGCTGGTGCCGCTCTCGGCCGCTCGCCGCAATCGCGCCTGGGAGGCGGACGGCCTCCTCGATCTTCTCGCCGAGCTGGAGGCCGGCGGTCGATAGCGGTCGGCTCGGCACCGATCGATCTCCGGTGTGGCAGCCTCGTGGACATGGGCGAGGCGGGTCGGATCGAACGGATCGGTCATCGAGGGGCCAGGCGGATCGCCGCGCTGGCCGTCGTCGTGGCCCTGACGGTCGCGGCGTGCGGGGACGACGCGGAGCCGACGGCGGCCGATCAGGTGCCGGCCGTCGCGCCGGACGACGACGGGCTGGTCCCGTTCTGCGAGGACGTGCCGCCGCCCGGGCCGGTGGCCCAGGGCGAGCTGGCCAGGACCGCCAACCCCGACGTCATCTTGATGGGCGTCCTGCAGACGTACGGCCAGGAGCACGCCGAGTCGTTCGGCGGCCTGTGGATCGATCGGTCCGCCGGCTCGATCGTCCTGGCCTTCACCGACGACCCCGCGCCGCACCGGGCGGCGATCGCCGAGCTGCGTCCGAGCCCCGACGACGTCGCCGTCGTCGAGCCACGGCCGGAGATCACCGAGACGACCACCGTCGCCGAGTCAGGCACGACCGTGGACCTGGTGCAGGTGGCGCACACAGAGGCCGAGCTGCTGGCGGTGTCCGAGGAGGTCGTCGGCTCGATGGACGAGCTCGGCATCATCGGCGTCGGTGTGAAGACCGACCTCAACCGGGTGTCCATCGACCTCCGCCTCGCCGATGCGGAGATCCGTGCCGCAGTCGGGGAGCTCGGCCCGATCGACGCGCTGTGCGTGAACGGTCCGACCGAGCCGCCGGTGCCGATCGATCCGGCGACCGTCGACCTCCTCGCGGTCGGCGACGACGAGCTCGTCAGCTGCGACGGGTACACCTTCCCGCACTCCGCCCTGGACGAGCCGGGCGACCTCCTCGACTCCGACGACCCGCTCGCCGAGGCCGTGCGGGCGGATCTCCCCAACATCGGCTCCGAACCCGACGATCTGTTCGCGATGGAGTGGCGGGTGCTGAGCCGCGGCGACTCCGAGGCTCTGGTGGGCGGTGGCACCCCACCGTCGGTGCTCCTGCGGTTGGTCGAGGACCGCGGCCGGTGGCGGTCCGAGATGGGAGCGGTCGGCGCACCGTGCACGTTGCGTCGGGCGGTGCCCGAGGGCGTGGAGGCGGTGACGTGGGCGCTCGATCCGGCGTACCCCGAGCCGGGGGCGGATGCGACCGAGCTGCACGTGCTCGTCTCGAGCAGCGCGTGCTCCAGCGGGGAGCCGCTGGGCGACCGGCTCATCGGCCCGCAGGTCGAGGTGACCGACGACGAGGTGGCGGTGGCGTTCGCCGCGGCCCCACTGCCGGCGGGCGCGTACACGTGCCAGGGCAGCCCGCCCGACGCCGTGGTCGTCACGCTGGATGAGCCGGTGGGGGACCGGACGATCGTCGACGCCTTGGACCTCCCGCCGCGTCCGCCGGTCGCGGCGGCCGATCCGCTCTTCGGCTGAGCCCTCCGGCTGACGCGCCGAGGATGGTTGATCGGCGGATCGAGGTGCGGCATCCTCGGCTCCGGCAACAGACCTATCGGAGCCGTCAGCTCCCTCAGTGACCCGTTCCCTCTTCGAGGGGCGACTGAAGGAGGAGCCGATGGCTCGCCAACCGTTCTCGACCGAGGCGGACTACGAGTCCGACCCGGTGTGGTTCCCGCTCGAGCAGGTCGCTCGCCTCTCAAGGCTGAGCGCCCGGATGCCAGCGTTCCACCCGGGTGAGTTCATGTACGCCGGCCGGATGTTCAACGCCCGCAAGCGCCTCGACATCTACCTCTACAAGCACGGCGACACGCGCAGGTACCTGAACCTCGATGCCGCGGGGCACGCCTACGAGTTCCGGGGCCCCGTCCCCGGCCGGGAGGACGACATCACCTCGGGAGGGCGGTACCGGCGCCACCGTTCACTCATGGAGGGGATCTGGCGGCTGGACCTCTGGATGTTCGACCAGCATCCACCGCTGTTCCGCTCGTTCCCGCCGGAGGAGTGGCCGAGCGACGACATGGCCATATGATGACCCATATGGCCCGTCGGCAGGTGCTCGTGCAGCTCGACGACGAACTGGTCGACCGCCTCGATCGGTTGGCGGCGGAGCTCGGCACGAGCCGATCCGACCTGCTGCGGCGGGGTGCGGCTGCGGTGCTGGCTGCGGCGGACGAGGCCGGGGCGGACCGGGAGCTGCGGGAGGCGTATCGGCGCCAGCCGCAGGACCCGGCACTGGTCGAGTCGGCGCGCCGTCTCGCGGCCGACGTCGTGCCCGAGTGGTAGCGAGGGGCGACATCGTGTGGGCCGACCTCGGCGCGCCGGCGGGTCGGCGCCCGGTCTGCGTCCTCACGCGTGACGCGGCCATCTCGGTCCTGACTGCCGTTACCTGCGCGCCGATCACCCGGACGGTGCGCGGCATCCGCTCGGAGGTCGCTGTGGGAACGGAGGAGGGCTTGCCCGAACCGTGCGTCATCAACTGCGACAACCTCGTGACAGTGCCACTCGGACTGCTCGACGCCGAGCCGGTCGGACGAGTCGGTGCCGTGGGTCGGGCTCGTCTCGACCAGGTCCTTCGCTACGCGCTCGACATCGTGTGGTGATGCCCGGCCAGGGCATCGATGAGCTCGCTGTCCCGCCGGACACTTCGATGGTGCTGGGCGAATGCCTGGTCAGGGGCTGAAACGCTCCACGCGCGCGCGGATGACCTGGCGCTGCGCGTCGGTCTCAGGACAGTGGCGGTCGGCTTTGCGGGTGCCGGCCCGCAGCTCGGCGAGCCGGGCGCCGATGGCGTCGTGGTCGTGGCCGTCGTCGGCGAGGAGGCAGCCGATCACGGTGCCGGTGCGGCCGACGCCGCCCCAGCAGTGGACGTAGACAGCGCCGCGCTCGGACTCCGTGCGGATCGTGTCGAGGATCTCGTCATAGGCATCGTCGGCCAGGACCGAGAAGTCGGGGATCGGGAAGCGGCGGTGGCGCAGGTCGAGGCGGCGGGCCTCGGCGGTGGCGGTCACGTGGTGGTCGTAGGGCGTCAGCTCGCCGGGCTCGGTGAGGTCGACGAAGGTGCGCACCCCGGCGTCGACGAGGAGGTCGACCGTCGACCGAGACCGCCAGCCGTCATCGCTCTCGCCCGGGTACTCGCCGGCCAGGACCCGACCTGGCTCGACCCACCAGGCGTGGTGCGCCTCGTCGTGGTCCCAGCTGGTGGACGGGCCGTCGCAGGCGCCTGTGGCGAACAGCCGGTCGGCCATCGTCGTGATCCGCTCGACGTGGGTGATGCGCTCCCGCCACTCGGCGGGGATGCCGGACGCGCCCCAGCGGGCGCCGGCGAGCTGGCCGGCGATGGCGGCGGTGGTGTCGGCGTCGTCGCCGAGGTTGGCGGCGCGGAGGATCGCGTCGCGAGCGTCGGCGGCGCCGGCGACGGCCCACAGAGCGGCCTCGAGCGCGTCGACGCAGAAGCCGCTGCCCCGGATGGCGGGCGGCTCCTTCGCCTGCCACGAGCCGCGGGCGACGTCGGCGACCTCCGGGTGCAGCTCACCCCATCGCCAGAAGTCGGCGGAGAGCACCTCGTCGGCGTCCTGTCCGCGGATGAGCGCGGCGAGCATGGCGCCGAGGAGGCGGCAGGCGTCGACCGGTCGGCGGGCGGCGTGGGTGGGGCGGCTGGACTCGGCCGAGCGTTCGGCGGCCTCGGCCACGTCGGCGTGCCAGCGGACGGGCACGGGGGCGAGGCGCATGAGCGAGCCGTTGGCGGCGGCGTCCTCGTCGACCGAGGGGTCGACCGGCTCGCCGGTGCGGGCGAAGCGCGAGAGCTGGCGGCTGACGGTGTTGCCGATGTCGAAGCAGCGGCCGTTGGAGGAGAGGTGCCCGTGGTCGCGCCACAGGAGGTAGCGGCGCATCTGGTCGGCGAGGTCCATGTCGCCGGTGTCGAGGAGGGACTCGGCGAGGCAGAGCGCCATCGACGTGTCGTCGGTCCACTGGCCGGGGCGCAGGCCGAAGGGGCCGCCGCCGACCATGTCGGTGATCGGCTCGAACGTGCCGGGGCGCTTGAACTCGAGCGTGGTGCCGACGGCGTCGCCGACGGCGAGGCCGAGCAGCGCGCCGACGGCGCGGTCGCGTGCGGTGGTGGGGGTGGGGTCGGTCATGGCGGCCTCCGACTGGTCAGGCGGTCGGCCGACGGAACGGCGGCTCGATCGGGGCGAGGGCGGTCGAGGTGGCGCGGTAGCGCTGAGCGGGGCGGCCGCCGCTGGCGCTCGGGGTGGCGCGGGCGCCGGCGACGGGGGTGACGATGCCGCTGGCCAGGATCTTGCGGCGGAAGTTGGCGGGGTCGAGCTCGACGTCCCAGACGGCGTCGTAGACGGCGCGCAGGTCGCCGAGGGTGAACTCGGGCGGACAGAAGCGGGTGGCGATCGAGAGGTACTCGAGCTGGTCGCGCACCCGGTCGAGGCCGTCGCGGAGGATGCGGCGGTGGTCGAAGGCGAGCCGGCGGCGGAGGGCGGTGTCGACGGGGACGAGCTCGGCGGCGGTGGCGTCGGAGCCGCCCCGGGGGTCGGGGAGGTCGGCGACGAGGGCGACGTGGGCGACGGAGACGACCCGCATGCGGGGGTCGCGGTCGGGGTCGCCGTAGGTCGCGAGCTGGGTGAGGGTGGCGGCGTCGCGGCCGAGGTCGAGGCCGGTCTCCTCGGCGAGCTCGCGGCGGGCGGCGGCGTCGATGCCCTCGTCGGGTCGGACGAAGCCGCCGGGGAGGGCGGAGCGTCCGGCGAAGGGCTCGCTGCCCCGTTCGACGAGGACGACGTGGAGCCGCTCGTCGCGGATGGTGAACACGACGAGGTCGACGGTGACCGCGAAGGGCGGGAATTCGTGGGGGTCGTAGTCGAGTGTGGGAGACATGAGGTGCGCCTCGTCCTGTTGTGGTCAGTTTGACTTGAACCGGAGTCGAGTAAGTGTCAGAGTGACCATAACACCGACCGGATCCGGAGGGAACCGTGATGACCCAGATCGACGAGCGCCTCACCGCCGAGCAGCTCCCCGTCGTCGAGCGCACCCCCGTGTGGGGCACGGCGCTCGACCGGCGTCACGCCCTGGCGGCCGTCGTCGCCGCAGCGGCGATCACGGCGCTCTACTCGGTGCTCAGCCGGTGGGTGAGCGGCGCCGGGCCGACGACGCTCGAGGTGGTCGGGACGGTGACGTCGCTGTCCTGCGTGTGGATCACCCGGCGCCAGAACGTGCTGTGCATGCCGCTCGGGCTGGTGAGCGTCGTGGCGATGGGGGCGTTCTTCTTCGAGATCGACCTCGTCGGCCAGGGGTGGCTGCACCTCGGGTACTACGTGCCGATCCAGGTGGCCGGCTGGTGGTTCTGGATCCGGGGCGGCGAGGGTCGCACCGATCGGCCGGTGGCGTGGATGGGCTGGCCGGGGCGCATCGCCGTGGCCGTCGCCGTCGTCGCCGGCACGTTCGCCCTGGCCGGGCTGTTCGAGCGGCTGCACGGACCGAGCGACACCCTGCTGTGGGACTCCTCCATCGTGGCGGCGTCCGTCGCGGCGCAGGCGCTCCTCACCCTCAAGCGGGTGGAGGCGTGGTGGTTGTGGCTCGTGCCGGTGAACGTGTCCGCGGTGGCGCTCTACGTGGTGTCCGGGGCGCACCTGTTCGCCGCCCTGTACTGCCTGTACCTGGTGATCGCGAGCCTCGGGCTGCGGGACTGGGGTCGAGCGCACCGGCTTCAGCGGGCGGGCGCGGCGGCCGCCGAGGCGAGGTGGGCCCGGTGACCGGGCGTCGGGCGATCGTCGTCGGCAAGTTCCTCCCGCCGCACCGGGGCCACCACATGCTCATCGAGGCGGCGCTCGAGCGGGCCGAGCACGTGGACGTCGTCGTCTGCGACCTGGAGGGTCAATGGCCGCCAGCGGGGGAGCGGGCGGGGTGGCTGGCCGAGGTGCACCCGACGGCGACGGTGCACGCGGTGGCCGACATCTGCGGGTGGCACTCGCCCGACCCGTGCCCGCCGGGGTGCAGCCCCGCGTGGGCACGACACCTCGCGGGGCTCGGGCTCGGTCCGTGGGACCTGGTCGTGTCGTCGGAGGACTACGGCGTGCTCTTCGCCGAGGCGCTCGGGGCCGAGCACGTGATGGTCGACCGCGAGCGAGTGGGGGTGCCGACCTCCGGAACCGCGATCCGCGCCGACCTCGCGGCGGGGTGGCGGTGGCTGCACCCAATCGTGCGGCGGGGCCTGACCCGCAAGGTCGTGGTCGTCGGCGCCGAGTCGACGGGGACGACGACGCTGGCGCGAGACCTGGCCGACGCGCTGGGCGGGCCGTACGTGGCCGAGTTCGGACGGGCGCACAGCGAGGTGCTGGCGGCGCGGTTCGGCTCGATCGACGACGTCGTGTGGACGGCGGAGGACTTCGCGGTGATCGCCGACAACCAGGAGGCATCGGAGCGGGCTGCGCTCGAGGTGTGGGCGGCGGACGACGACGTGGTCCTCGGGCCGGCCGGGCCGTGGCTCGTGTGCGATACGGATCTGCTGGCGACGGCCGTCTGGCACGAGCGGTACCTGGGTGGGCCGACGCGGGAGCTGGTGGAGCGGGCGCTGGCAGGGGAGCGGCGGCCGGACCTCTACGTGCTCACGTTGCCCAAGGGCGTCCCGTTCGAGCAGGACGGCCTGCGCGACGGCGAGCACCTTCGGGACTGGATGACCGAACGCTTCCGCGAAGTGCTCGACGAATCGGGCGTCGAGTGGATCGAGGTCGCCGGCAGCCGAGAGGAGCGGGTGGCCGAGGTGGCCACGCTGCGCTCCATACCTCCGGTCCGTTCGCCCGGCTCTAACTGGCGTTTCGGAACTCCTCGTACCGCTCCTCGAGCAACTCTCGGGAAGGTCGCCACTCCTGTCGCCGAGGCGCCGTGAGCTGGCTTCCGTCCATCTCCTGAATTCCGTGTCGGAGCATGGGTCCGTCCCGCTCGAGCAGGAGATCCTTGCGAACCTCGACCACGAGGTCGGGACGGACTCCCAGGATGTTCGTGTCGAAGGCTGCGTGATGGATCTTGCACAGCGCCAAGCCGTTGGGCACCACGGGCTCACCGCGCGGGTGGCTGTCGGGAAGGATGTGCGCGGCATCCAGGAGCTCGACGTGGCGCAGGCGGCAGATGCCGCATGAACCGCTGTAGGCGTGGAGAACTCGCTCGCGGAACACGGCCTGGTGGAGTCGCCGCTTGGTCACGGCTCGGTAGTACGCCTTCCGAGCGTCTTCGGCCACCGCCGGGCTGAGGTCGGGCGCCAGCGCCTCGGGCTCGGCGAGTGCGACCGTGAACGCCAGGGCTGAGGGGTCATCGCCTACGACGTACACCGGCCACGAGGCCAAGTACTGACCCTTGGTGATCCCCATGAAGTGGATGATGGGAATGTGCTCCTGCATTGCGATGCGGAGCCCGACGTTGTCGCGGTGGGCGAGGTCGGTCCCTCGGTAGCGGTAGAGGAGAAGACCCTCTTCGGTGATGCCGTCGTCGTACGGTCGTTCTCGACCGGGGGCCTCGGGGGTCGTGCGGATGCTGAGCGGCACCTGCTCGAGGACGGCGGGCTTGAAGATGCCTTGTTGGCTGACGAGCGGGACACGCCGCCCGTGCCAGGTGAACCCCTGCGCAAGGGGTCGCCAGGGGAGCACCTCGCCCCAAACCCGTGTCTGCTCCTCGAGGAACTGGAACGCTGCCAAGCGCACATCGATGTCGGGGCCCCGCGCCATGTCAGGGTTCTAGCTGTTCGAGTCTCCGGATGTGAGGTTCTCAGTCGTCGTAGCCGCCGGCAGGAGCGGCAGCACCTCGTCGACCTGGGCGAGCAGCTGCTCGTTGGTGAACCGCGGCCGCTCGATGGTCGAACACTGCGCGGACACGGGGTCAGCTGGGTCGACGAGGCGAACGCGGTGGAACCGCTCGTGCATCACTCCGCTGTCGTCGACGCGCGTGTAGTGAAGGATCCCGCAGTTGGGGATCTTGCCCCGGTCGTCGTCCTCGACGATCTCAATCCACTCCTCAATCGACAGCTTCTCGAGTCGGAAGCGGAACGCCCACATGACGTCCTCGTGTGTGACGCAGAGGACGCGGCCGGCCGGAAGCTCGCGTGCGAGGGTGCCCAGGACCTCCCGGGCCCGCATATCGAGGTCCGGGGTGCTCTCTCCGGACTCGGGTCGCCACAGGAACCGGTTGCGCCGCTTCTGAGCGGTCGACTCGGGGAACCGATCGGCTGTCTCGTCTCGGCCGAGCCCCTCCCAGAGGCCCCAGTCGCGTTCCCGTAGCAGCGGCTCGAGCTGCCACGCGGCGTTCGGCAGCGCCAGGTGGGCTGCCGTCTCGCGAGCCCGCACGTAGGGCGAGCAGTAGAGGCGATCGAACCTCTGGACTCCGGTGGCGTCCAGCCAGCTGCGCAGCCACGCGCCGGCACCTGCCGCCTGCGCGCGACCGAGGTCCGTGAGTCGGTAATCCGCAGCGCTGCGGGTCAGGTAGGCATCGGTCATCATGCTGAGGTCGCCGGCCTTTGCTGCCTCCAGCGCCACGTTGCCTTCGCTCTGGCCGTGGCGGACGAGGAACAGATCGAGCGGCATCGACGCCGCAGGCCCGTCGGTCACATCGCCCCCGGTGCGTCACGGAAGGTTCGGGTGATCTCTGGAGACCCGTCGATATCGAGCTGTTCGATGTGCTCGACGCCGTGGACCAGTTGAAGGGTGCGGACGGCCATCGCGGCCACCATTCCTAGCGGGACAGGCTCCTCCCACTGGCCCCAGTAATTCCCGCCTTCGTCGGGGGTCTCCCAGCCCAGTTCGAGGAGGACGGTGACCTGATCGGGTGTGAGCTGGTCGGCTCCCTCCAGGTAGCGATCGCCGACGCTCTCGGCGCGGAGGTCCGACCCGAACCGGGTGAACTGCACGAAGCGGTTGGAACCATCGGTCAGTGTTGGATCGAGGGAACCGGGGCGGGAGATGATCAGTGACTCGTCCTCGGTGAGAGCGGCGAGCGCACCGCTCAACGGTTCGACGAGGTGTTCGAGTGAGGTCACGGCAGATCGTCTCCCCGTCGTGTCGCGGTCATGACGACTTCGTGGTGGGCGTCTGGGACTGGAAGCGTTCGAGGGCGGATCGAACCTCGGCACGCAGAGCAGGCCGGATCACCTTGCCAGCGACCCTTTCGGCCTCGACGAGCGTCAGGAGGTCGTCGATCGCCGTTCGGAGCTGACGTTCGCCCTCGTTGAACACGGCGTCGTAGGACTCGTCGAGGAGGTGGCGTCCTGGCGGGGAGGCCTCCGCGGCCAGTCGGTCGAGGAGGATCGCCTGGTCGCGCACAGCCGAACTGGCCCGCAACCGCTTCCTGTGCGTCGAGAGGATCGGGAGCTCTGGCTTCCACAGCTGCTGCATCACGGTGGGTTCGTCGGGCGTGAAGACGGTTCCCAGCACGTTGGTTGCGCCCTTCTGATCGACGGGCTGGAGGTCGCGCACTTGGTGGACGATGCGGTGGAAGTTGTCGTCGCTCAGCGAGTATCCGACGAACAGAAGGTGCCGAGTCAGAAGAGCGGCGTGCACGAGACCCGCAAGCGCGCTCGCTTCGCGTTCGAAGCGGAGGTAGTCGCCACGGGAGAGGACGATGCGCTCCTTGTCGTCTACGGACCCGTGCAGCTTCAGGAGCCAGTCCCGGCTGAGTACCTGGCCGTCACGCGGGAGGATCGTCGGCGTCCTGCCGGTGTCGCTCCAGGCGGTCTCGAACAGGGTGTCGTAGTTCGTCGTGACGGCCTCGTGTGCGGGTAGCGACGCCATCAGCTGGTGGAGGAGGCTGACTCGAGGCGTCTCGCGAGGACCAACTGCGATCTGGTCGACGATGAGGTCGCGGAAGCCCTTTGGCTGGCCCGACTTCTCGATCAGCGTGGCGATGTCGCGGACGTCCATCCGGCCGAGTTGGGAGTCAGACGGTCGGTCGGGACCCAGGGTCTCCTCGATGAGCCCGTTCACGAGGGTTCGCCAGGACGGGAGTCCGGCACCCATCGAGGCGCCCGCACCGAGGAACAGGACGAGTCGTCCGTCGCGAGCTTCGTCCCTGACGCGGTCGAACGTGGCTTGAGCCGCAGGTAGCAGTTGCAGCGGAGGTCGCGCGTAGCGGCTGCGGGCCTGCTGAGCGGCGGCGTAGGCGGCCGGGTCGTAGGCGACGAGAACAGCGTCGACATCGTGGGTCTTCACTGCTCCCAGAGCGCGCTGCACGACCGCCTTCACGACGTCGCCCTTCGACTGGGAGTGAAACCCGTCGCCTGTCCCCACGAGCGGGAACGCAACAAGAGGCCGGCGGTGGTCGAGTGGCCTCGGACGCTCCGGGTTGGTCGCCTGAGCGCTCGCCCGTTGGATGAACTCGGCGACCACCTCAGCCAGGTCCGCTGCGCTCTGGTCGCGGTCCCGTGCGGTGTCGCCGACCCAGATCGTCGGACCCGCTGCCGAACGAGTGGAGGTCAGTTGCCGTGTCGAGCGATTCCGGGCGAAGGACTGACGGAGGTAGGGGCCATCCAGCGCCTCGACGGGAAGGACTTTGCGCCAGTGCTTGGCCACATGGGGGCGTGGGTCGCGCCCACGTGGAGCGGCGCCCGACGGCACGAGGATCGCGTCGCAGGCGAGGTGGCGCAGGTCGCCGTGGGTGATGAACAGATGTCCGGGCATGCCGCTCTCGATGGTGAGGATTTGCTGGGGGCGCCTCTCCAATCGGCAGTACGAGGGACGATCCCAGGTGAAGCGGCGACGTTTGGTCGAGATCGACGCTCATCGCGTCGGTCCTCCTGCCGACCGTCTGGAGCAGCCGTCGGGAGGGGACTGGTGGAGCATCGAGAGGAAGATGGGCACGAGCAGCGCTGGCTGAGGCACTCGCCTGAGACCGTCGCGAGATGGCATCAGGAGCTCGTGGCGATGGAGGTGCAGCGACTGGCGCCGTCGTCCACCGACGCCCCGGTCGAAGCGGTTTCCAAGGGCCCAGGGCCTCGAGCGGCAGAGGGACGCGCGGCCACGCCTCGGCGGGACATGACGCGGCGGACGTCGGGAGGATCTGGCGGCTCTCGCAAGCGAGCGAAGCGGGCGGAGCGGGAGCGCTGGAAGGCGTACGGCCTGAGCAAGGACTCGAGGCGCGATGTGAGCGCTGCGGGTCTCACCATGGGGGACTTCGAGCGGCTCGTCTCCATGGTCGGTTCAGCGCCGGAGGCCGTGACCTTCGTCAGACGATGGGGAGACCGGCTGCCGCGGTCATCACTGGCCGTTGCATTGCGCCGTGGGGCGTCGATGGCACAGCTGCGGCAGCGGGTCGACCGCCAGGCCAGTCGGAGGAAGCCGGCGCACGTCCCCGACGTCCTGGGCGAACGTCTGTCGAAGAGCGATGCAGCGACGACAGCGGCCTTCAGACGACGGATGGCGTCCGCGCCGCCCGCCATCCGCTACGACGACGACGTCTGAGCAGGTCGGCGAGGTTCCGAGTCAGTCGCCGCGGCCCCAGACGAACAGCGAGTACTCGATGTCCTCCGGCGTCCATCTGTCGCCGGCGGCCTCCGCCCAGCGTTCGCAGGCCGTCAGGTAGGCGACATACCGCGCTCCCCATGAGCGCGTGCCGGCGGCGAGACGGCTATCCCAACCGAGCTCCCCCAGCGCCGTCCAGACCAGGCTGTCGAGGATGAGGGGTCGCGGGGACGCGCCGCTGGCTGTGCCGACGACCCACAGCCACTTGGTGAAGAACGCTGGCCCGACACCGGGCACCTTGCGGTGGAGGAGGAACGCACCGCCGACATCACCGTCCTGGAGACGGTCGAGGCTCTGAGCCAGGGCCGAGTCGAGCCCGAGGCTGCGGAGCGCCGTGTTGGTGTTGCGCGGTCCACGGCCGTTGCTCGTCCCGGACCCCCACATCATCGTCAGCGCGAACAGTCGACGGAGGGCATCCGGGCTGGGAGCAGCCAGCGTCTCCCGGGCGGCGTCGGCGAGCGCGGCGCGCGTGATCGACTCTGGGGCGTCGACCGTGGCGGCGATCGCCTTGTAGGCCGCCCAGGTCGCTGGTCGTAGCGTCACGGCGCCGTGGTCGCTGCTCCTCAGCAGGTGACCAGAGGGAAAAGGGATGGCGAGGGTGGGATCGTCAGCCATCCCCGGAACAGCTCCCAGAGGGCGGGATCCTCTGGGAGGTCATCGGTCCGGCGTCGGTGGTGAGAGGTCGAGTCGCAGCCGTGCGGCCGTGTCGTCTGAACCGGCGATGCCCTGTCGTCGCAGCAGCCCGAGCAGGTCCTCCTGGCGAGGTTGCCCGAGCGTGAGCCGATAGAGCGCGACGTCGTCCTTGAGCCGCTGGAGCCGGTCATGGTCGATCGACAGCGGATAGGGCGCGGTGATCCGCTGCACCTTGGCTGGACCCGGGTACACCCAGTGTGGGGTCAGATCACCGAGCTGGTCACGGTGCTCGACCGCAGCCGCGAACCCGACGTCCCAAGGGTCTCGAACACCAGGCGCGAGCATCGACGCTCGGTGTCGTGCTGCGATGTTCTTGCGGATCGCATGTCCGGCGTAGCGATGAACACGTCCCTCCCGCTGGTCGAAGTCCACGGGACTGGACGGGGTGTTCCAGTGGAGGACCGAGTGGCACCACCAGTGGAAGTCGATGCCCTCCTGGCCGACGCTCGTGCTGGCCAGCACGAAGGGCCAGAACGGGCTGTTGAACGCGTTGCGGACCTGCGGCTGTCGCACGTCGCCCTCGGTCTGGCGACGGTTCCCGTAGCGCAGGGCGAAGCGAGACATCAGCGGGATCGGGGTTGCAGGGTTGTCGGGATCGAACGCCGTGTATCGGGCGGGCCGCATGGCGATGGCATCGCGCACCTGGCCGGCCACCCTCAGAAGCGGCTCGTCGCTGAGCGGGCTACCGCCGGTGATCGTGCGGGTCTGGTGGTGGAGGTACTCGTCGAGAACCGCTTGGAGGTTCCCCGCGGCGCAATAGGCAACGACCGCACGCCAGTAGACGAGGCCGGGGTGCAGCTGATCGAGGAGCAGGGCCACGTCTGGGCGGTTGAAGAGAGCCCTGAACCCGTTGGCGATCGTGGCGGCTGCCGTCCAGTGGGCTGCGGGGCTCACTGAATGCCCTTCGGTCAACTGTCGACCGATGGCGCGGTAGGCAGCGTTGGCCGGTGCGTGGAGCCCGATGGCCGCAACCGTTCGACGGAGGTCGGCGGGCCTTCGCTCGGGTTGCTCGACGTCGGCGGCGTGCAGCGCGTGCTCGACGTGGCGCCGAAGGCGGGTCGGGTCCTTCGCATCGGCGTCGTGCTCTTCCGACGGGTCCGCGGCGGCGTCGCCGCTGAGGGCGCCGACGATGTCGTCGACGCCCATGTCCGGCGTGGCGCCCTCCAGCAGGAGGGGGGCTCGCCAGTACCAGGCGTCGACGGTTGTGCTGTGGCCGTCGCCGTCGTCCGGGACGCCATCGAGCTGTGCTGCGGCACGGCCCTCGACCTCCTCGGCGGAGAGCGGGCGTCCGCCTGCACCGGCGACGAGGGCGAGCGGGTCGCATCGAGTGGCGAGCGCCGGGTTGGGCCAGAACAGCGTCAAGGAGGTCATGGCCCCGGGACGACCGTCTGGCGTCAGACGGAAGTCCAGGCGTGCGTGGATGCCGCCGTCCTTGGGGGTCGTGTGGCGTTGAGCGTGGTGGCTCAGGATCGCAGCGATCGCCGTTGGTGTGGCCGCCCACGACGAGAAGATCAGCCGCTTCGTGAGCTGATCGGCGTCGTCGCGGGCGTAGGCCCCAGAAGGCTCTAGGTAAGGGAGCGAGGGCGGCATCCAGAGCAGCTGCCACCAGGCGTCGCCGGCTGTCTCCGCGACCAGCGACCTGAGTCGGGCGTTCCCCGGGTCGAAGGGCTCGCCGGCCTCCACGGCTTGTCGATCGATGCGGCGGGTGTGGCGGAGTGCAGCGAGCTCTCGCGGCTGCGACGTCTCGTCCCCGGCCAAGGCATCCCGCAGGGCGTTCCCGAGGCGGTAGCCCTCGCTGAAGTTCACGAAGTACGGCGCTGACTTCCAGTACTCGATGCTGAACGGGCAGTCGAGCTCACGCGCCAGGGCGCGAAGGGCCGCGACGTCGACGATGTCGGCCGGTTCGAGCTGGTCGGCCGGGACGTGGCGCTCGTCGAGCATGTCGAGCTCATCGGCGGTTGGGCGCTCGGTGCGGCACATGAGCTGCAGGAGCTCGCGTCGCAGCTCGTCGGTGATCTCGACAGGATCACGACCCGTGACGGCCGCCGCGCGCAGATCGGCGAACAGGTGGCGTAGACGATCGACCGGAGCGGGTTCCCCGCCGGCGAGGAACTGAAGCGTCGCCAAGAAGTCGCGCTGGTGGTCGTCACCGTCGAGGCGCTCCTCGGCGTAGGTGAACGGCTTGTACGGCGTCGCCGAGAGGAGGAGGACGCGTGCGTCGGCGTGGTCGAACAGGTCGTGTGCGAGCTCCGCGGCGGCACCGCTCTCAGGGTCGAGCAGGTGCCGGAAGCGCTGGAACTCGTCGAGGATGACGAGGTCCGGTTCGAGGCAATGGACGCTCGCTTGGGCCAGGGCGCCCCGCAGGTCGCTGATGAGGTCGCGTGCGGGCTCCCACTCGTCACCGGCGAGCGTCCGACGCTGCCCGATCGCGTCGCACATGCGGAGGAGGCGTCGATCGAGACCGTCGTTGCGGATAGCGGCGAGGAACGGCACGACGATCGACTCATCGAGGTGACCGTTGCGCTCGATGTGTCGTGCGAGCACGTCGATCTCGTACTCGAACGGCTTCGCCGCCTTGCGGTACCGCAGGAGCACCCGGGCTTGGCGCGCCGTGCGTTCGTCGAGATCCAGCTCCTGGCGGAGGATGAGGTACAGCAGGGCGCGCTCCTCAGCGGCGCCAGACCGCTGACCGCGGTCGAACGAGGTGCCGGGGGTGAACGACACGAGGTTCACAGGCTTGAGCCCCTGCTGCGCAGCGGCCCTGAGCCGGTGTGACTCCTTGGCCAGGAGGGTGAGACGGCTGGCGAAGGGAAGGTGGTCCTCGCCGGTGACGTTCAGGCGCGACAGGTTCTGCTCGGCGATGTCGGCGTTGGAGCAGACGTAGACGATGTCGATCCGGTCGACGCTCTCGTCGGTCTGGAGCCGCTCGATCAGGGACGCGACCACACCACGTGCGACGTGGGACTTGCCGAGGCCGGTCTCGTCGGCTGTGAGGAAGCGTCGTGTGGGCTCGAGGTCGTCGAAGTACCGCCTCATGATGTGTTCGACCGTCGCCCGCTGGAACTTGGTGAGGTTCCGGAGGATCGGTTCGGCCGTGAAGCCCTGGGAGCTCATGGCGTCGCCGTCCTGTGGAGCTTCGCCAACTCGGCTCGCGCTGCACTGATGACCTGCCACACGGCGTCGAACCCGTCGGGGAGCACAGTCGCTCCCGTGGTCGTGGCCTGCAGTCGCCCGACGAGCCGATCGAGGTCGTCCAGCGCCTCAGGTCGGTCCGATGCGGCGCGTGCGAGGAGCTCGAAGACGCCGTTGCTCGTCCCGGCAATCGACCATGAGCCGCCAGCGCTGCCACCGGTGTCGGCCATCAGCACGGATGGGTCGGCGATGCCGAGCAGCAGGAGCAGGAAGCGGAGGAACTTCTCGGGGGTGTCCACCTGGCGGGCGAGGATCTCGTCGAGTCGGCCGTCGGGGTCATCGACGAGGTGGCAGCGGACCACCGTCGCCTGGTGCAACTGCTCGCCTCCTGGGCCGTTGGTCGAGGCTCGAAGGACCAGGAACGGGGTGACCTGGTCGAGTGCGAGCGGCCCCAGCGTGCTGTCGAGCGGTCGTCGGTCGTCGATCTGCGCCGCTGTGCCTGGGAGGGTGATGAGCTCTGCTGTCAGGCGAACGCCGCTCGGGACGGCGAGCCGGTCGGCGGTGATGCGCTCGCGGTACGACTCACCGTCCCGCACGACGGTTGCGACGAAGTTCGCCTCGGCGGCGGTCCGAAGGAGCTCCCGCAAGAGTCGGAGCGCCTCCTCAGTCGGATCGTCCGGAGCGTCGCCCAACGGTGAGTAGGGCTCGAGGAGCGTGCCGAAGCCGTCGGTGGTGCCGAGCAGACGTTCGACGCCCAGCTTGGACGCTCCCCCGACCAGCTCGACCATCATCTCGACGTTGCCGCCGTAGGCCGCGTCGGTGGCGTTGGCCGACCCGATGAAGACGTGGGCCCTTTGGCTGCGTTCGACGACGACCATCTTTGCGTGCAGCCCCGCCAGTCGGTCTCGGTCGCGCAGCTCCTCGGCCTCGGGATCGTCGAGGTCGGCCGCCGAGTTCATGATCTTCGTCGAGCCGAGCGTCTCCAGGGTCGCCGGTGAGAGGCGCTCGAGGTCCTCGACCCGGGACACGACCGTGGAGTCGGTCGAGGGGCTCGGGATGAGGCGCGCGAGACCGCCGTCGTTGAGGAAGGGAGCGACGACGAGGTGCCGATAGCCGTCGAACCGCGGAGACTCCGACGCGCCGATCCCGAGCGGCCAGAAGGCGATCTCGTTCACGTCGTCGGGGTACTCCCACTCCGCTCGATGCGCCGCGGTGACGAGACGGCGGATGCGTGCCGCCCGTTCAGCAGGGAGCGGGCCCGTTGCCATGCCGGGGAGGGCTTCGATGAACCGGGCGAGTGGCTGGTTGTCGCTGTAGGACTGGGCCCCTTCGTCGGCGTCGAGTCGGACGGCGAGGTCCCAGCTGGCGTCGTCGGTGAGGTTTCGGGTCATGCAGAGGAGCCGCAGCCACGGCGTCTCTCCGTCCGCGGTGTACCGGAGGAACCAGACCTTGGGGTGGAAGAGGTGACCGGGTCGCGGGCGCCGGACCTCGTGGACCATCGGCTCGAGGAAGGCGAAGAGCCCGCTGGCCTGCATCGGGACGGTCACCTGGCCTGCCTGACAGAAGACATCGACGCGGTCGGCTGCGGAGCGCACGGCCTCCATCACGGCGATCGGGTCGCTCGTGCCGGACAGCCGGAACGACGCGAAGGCGAGCGGGACGACCAAGGCCGCGTCGAGGCTGAGGGTGAAGGTGGTGCCGACAGCGGCGTCGAGCCGGTAGCCGACCGGCGGACGCAGCATGTCGAGGAGGACCTCGCGGCGGTCAGGCGGCAGCATCGTCGGAGTGAAGGGCGGTCACGACGTCGGTGACGAGCGTGCGGACGAGGGGCCAGCGATAGACGAGCTGAGCAGCGCCCGACGATCCGTTCCACGAACGGAGGAGGCGTTCGTTGGTGAGGCGAGCTTGTGCCTTCTTCTGGATCTTCTCGCGGTGGGCGATCAGGTCGCGCGCTCCGACGTGGTCGGCGATGCGTGTGCGGCCGCCGTCGCGAACCATCGCGACCCACTCGTTGACGAAGCGCTGCGTCGATGGACCGATGCGTGGGTTGTGCTCTCTGATCGTCGGCCACCAGGTGGCGAGATCCCATGCTCGGATTCGGTCACTCAGGTCCTCGGCCTCGCCGGCCCAGTCCTCGAGGAGCGCCCGGTAGGTGTCGACGGGCGCGTCGACGCTGTTCAGCCCCAGGGCTTCGTAGCGTTCGGCGAGGAGCAGGTTGTAGAGGAGCGCCGCGCCGTGCATGACCACTGAGAAGCGTTCGGCGTCGCGCACGAGGTCGAGGATGTCGGGTGCGGCCGAGACGGCCTCGGGATCGGCCCACGGGCCGAAGCTGTCGGTCGCCGGGGGAGCGTCACGGGAGATGAGGTGGGCGAGCAGGGTCCCGGGCGCCGCCTGGAGCACGATGTCGCGCAGCCACTCGGCTTCGTCGCGCCGTAGCTGGAAGCCTCCGTCGAGCTGGTCGGGGAAGCCCGGTGGCGGGGGAGGAAGGGTCGGGTGCCAGTCGGTGGACGCTCTTGTTGTGAGCTCGGAGGCTGCGTCGAGGTCGGACGAGTCCGGACCGAGGCCGAGCTCGTCCGGGCCGAGCGGCTGGCGCAGGATCCCGTAGGCGGTCAGTCCGCTCCAGTAGATGGTCGACGGCAGGATCTTGACCTTGGCGCCCGCCACGGAGCCGATGAGGCCCGCGGTGTCGATGTCGGCGTCGGCGGCGCCCATCCGCTTGATCGACTCGATGAGGTACCGCTCCGAGGCATGCACTCGCCGAAGGAGCTCGCTGCCGGATCGGTTCTTGGCCGCGTGGTACTCGAACAGCCACGGCACCATGAGGAAGTAGCGAGCCCGGGTCTGGATGACCGAGGTCCCGGGGAACAGGCGGTTGGAGTAGACGTCGCGGATCTGGCCGATTCCTAGTTCGTCGCGGCTCTCGGATTGGGCGAAGAGGCGGACGATCTCCCGCACGCGACGCTGCTGGTCGGACGACTGGTCGATCCAGGCGATCGTCGAGAAGCCGCTCATCTCCGCTTGCCGAGGCCAGGAGCGCCGCCCGACACGGTCCGGATGCTCTTCGATCTTCCGGGCTTCGGAACCTTGTTGCTCTTGGGTCCGCTCTGTCGTCGTTGCCGTCGCGCTTGGTCCAGCCTGGCGAGGCTCGCGTTGGCTTTCAGTGTTGCCGCGCCGAGCGTCGCCGAGTCTGTGGCCCTGAGCAGTTCGATGGAGGCGTTCCGATAGCGCTCCCACGCGTCGACGATGCGACGGTCACGAGCGTCGAGCTGCTTCTTCGGAGAGGAAGCGGTGGGCCCCTGGTTCTTCGGTTTCGGCTTCTTCGGCTGTCTCACCGGTTCAGCGGCTGCCTTCAGTGCACCCTCAGCCGCAACTGCCCCGAGCACCCTGCGAGGTGGCTTCGCACCCGCTGGAGTCGACGAGTCGGCTGGTGATATGTCGTCGCGAGGCCCGCCCATGCGAGGAGAGTACCGAGGGTGTGTGACACCGTCCGGAGGACCAGCACACTGATGGTCAGCCTCAGACTCGGCCGGAGCCGGCCGATGGGTGCTCCTAGACTCGCCGAGGGCCGGGGACGCGGGAGCAGGGGTCGACCGAGACAGTGGAATCGAACTCGCCAAGGTGGACCACCGTCTCTGACAGCGAGCACGACCACGAGCGGGAGGCGCTGGCCTTCCTCCGCAGCCGACTTCCTGACCGCGACCCCATCCGGGTCTGGTCGAACTTCGAGTTCATCACGCACACCGGCAAGGTGTACGAGGTCGATGCCCTGATCGTCACCGACGCCGGGATCTTCCTCGTCGAGATCAAGTCCCACCCGGGCGAGATCGGCGGCGATCCCTCGACGTGGCGCTGGCAGCGGCCCGACGGCTCGGTCCGCAGCCTCGACAACCCTCGAATCCTGGCCAACCGCAAGGCCAAGGCCCTCAAGTCGCTCCTCGAGTCGTCTCCGGCGTTCGCCCGACGGCGGCGCGATCTGCCGTACGTACAGGAGCTGGTCTTCCTCTCAGACCCCGATCTCACGGTCTCCCTCTCACCGCCGGCGCGCCACCAGGTGCTCGGACGCGATGCGGAGGAGGGACAGGAGCTTCCGCCTCAGCGATCGGCCATCGGCGGGATCATCGAGCACCTCCTCTCCCTCGACCGCGACCGAGACGGCTACCTCCGGCGCGTGGTGGACCGGCCGCTCGGGGAGCTCATCGCCAGGGCGGTCGAGCAGGTCGGGATCCGTGAGCAGGCGAGTCGGCGGAGGATCGGCGACTACGAGCTCGGCGATCTCCTCGAGGACAGCGCTGAGGATGCGCCCGACGCAGTCGTCTACCAGGAGTTCCGCGCCCGGCACGTCAGCTCGAAGGTCGAGCGTCGTCTGCGCGTCTATCCCTTGGAGCGCAACGCCACCGCCGAGCAGCGCGAGGCCGCGGAGCGGGCCGCTCGCCGGGAGTGGGAGCTCCTGTCGCCGCTCGACCACCCAGGGATCCTCCAGCCGGCCGACTTCACGATCGACGACCGGGGTCCCGTCCTGTTCTTCCGGTATGACCCCGATGCCCTGCCGCTCGACCGGTGGATGCACCAGCCGGGGATCGAGCAGTCGCTGACGCTCGACGCGCGCCTGCGGCTGGTGCGCGAGATCGCCGAGGCGGTGCGTCACGCCAACGAGCGGGGCGTCTACCACCGGGCGCTGTGCCCGTCGGTGGTGCTGGTGTCGGGCGACGCCGCCGACGCGCGGGTACGGGTCACCGGTTGGCACACGGGCGCACGAGTGGGCACCACCTCGGCATCGAGCACGGTGGCGGGCACGACCCATCCCGATGCCCTCGCCGCCGGTGGCGCCGCCCTCTACCGGGCCCCCGAGGCCGATCAGCCCCATGCCGATCCGCCGGCTCTCGACGTGTTCGCCGTCGGCTGCTTGGCGGCCTACATCTTCACCGGCGCGGATCCCGTGCCCTCCACCCAGGCGATGCTCGAACAGCTCACTTCGCTCGGTCACGTCGCCATCGATCACGTGGACGCGATCGACGAGGCGCTGGCGAGCTTCGTGGCGGAGACGACCCAGGTCGACCCTGCGGAGCGGCCCGGGTCGATCGACGACCTGTTGTGGTGGCTCGACCAGGCCGAGGAACAGATGACCGCGCCGGATGCTCCGGTCGAACCGGCGCCGCTCCTGGCTCGCAAGGGCGACCGGCTCGGCGGCGGACGCTTCGACGTCCTGGGTCGGCTCGGTTCGGGGTCGACGTCGGTCGCGCTCCTCGTCTCTGACGGTGACGCCGATGCACGCACGTGCGTCCTCAAGTTCGCCAAGGAGCCGGCGCACAACGAACGCATCGAGAACGAGGCTGCGTCGCTGCGGGACCTCAACCATCCGGCGATCGTGCGGCTCCTCGACGGGCCTCTCGACCTCGATGGTCACGCAGCGGTCGTGCTCGACCACATCGGCCCCAAGCTCGATGCGGACCAGCCGTCACGGGGTGGCCGCACCTTGGCCGAACGGGTCAGCACCGGCGTGGGGGTCGAGCTGCAGGAGCGCTTCGGTGCCGACCTGCTCGAAGCGGTGCGCCACCTGGAGCACATGGGCATCGCTCACCGCGACATCAAGCCGGAGAACCTGGGCGTCGCGCCCCGGGGAACGCAGGCCGAGCTGCACCTGGTGCTGTTCGACTTCAGCCTGTCGCGGGTGCCACTGGAGCGGATCGATGCCGGCACCGCGGGATACGTCGACCCGTTCCTGCACCGCCCGGGCCGGGGCCGGTGGGACCCGGCGGCCGACCGGTACTCCGCTGCGGTGGTCCTCCACGAGATCTGTACGGGCACGAAGCCCCGCTACGGCGACGGCGCCGCGCATCCTGGGCTGGTCGATGCCCCGCTGAACCTCGACCCCGACCAGTTCGAGCCGAGCGTGGCCCAGGGGTTGGTCGACTTCTTCTCGAAGGCGCTGGCGCCCGATGTGGTCGACCGCTTCGACACCGCCGACGAGATGCTGTGGGCGTGGCGTCAGGCGTTCCATGCCGCCGACCAGCCGGCGGGCATGTCGCTGCATCCCGACGAGGAGCCGTCGCTGCCGCCGGGCGCGTCGGCGGACACGCCGCTGGGCGGTGTCGGGCTGTTGTCGAACCGCGCCGTGGCGGCGCTCGAGGCCATCGACGTGACGACCGTGCGTGACCTCGCCGCTCTGCCCCGCAACCGGGTCACCCAGATGCGCGGGGAGGGCGCCAGGACGCGGCGGGAGATCAACGATGTCGCCGATCTGGTGCGCGAGCACCTCGACGAGCTCGGCGACCTCGATGCGTCGGATGCGCCGTTGGCGGCGGTGGCGGGGCGGCTCATCCCTCGGCCCACCCGGGCTGACTCGGGGCCGAGCATCGAGACGTTGCGTCGCCTCGTCGGCCTCGAGGGCGATCTGGGTGTCTGGCCGTCGAACCGGGAGCTGGCGGAGGCCCAGGGCGTGTCGCGCCAGCGGATCTCGCAGGTGGTGGCGAAGGGTCGGGCACGCTGGGTGAAGCAGCCGGCGATCACGGTGGTCCGCAGCTGGATCGCCGAGGAGCTGGACGCGTCGGCGGGGCTCGCGGGGATCCACCAGTTGGCGACTCGTCTGGCCAGGGTGCGGCCTGCGGTGGAGGCCCCGCTCGACCAGCAGGAGCACCTGCGCCACGCGACCGCGGTCGTCCGTGCCGCCGTGCTGGCCGAGAGCGACCGAGGCGAGCCTCGTTGGGTCGTGCGGCGCGTCGGCACGGGTCAGGCGGTGGTGGCGCTCGTCGGCGATGACGGCCCGGAGGCCAACGCCTTGGGCGACTACGCGGCGGCGGTGGCCGAGCGCACGACGGCGTTGCTCGACGACGAGGTGCTGGTGAGCCGGGTGACGTTGCTCTCCGCCCTGCGGGAGGTCCCGCTGCCGCAGGGCGCCCGGGCGTTGACCGATGCGCACCTGGCCGAGCTGGCGGCCGAGCTCGTGCCCGACGCCGCGGTGAACAGCCGCTTGGAGCTCTACCGGCGGGGCATGCCGGCGAGCCAGGCGCTGGCCGCGGCCCGGCGCTCCCTGGCGGGCATCGACCGGATCACTCCCGAGCGGGTGCGTTCCCGCGTCCAGGCCCGGTTCCCACAGGCCGAGCCGCTCCCGGACCGTCCCCAGCTCGACGATCTGCTGACTGGTGCCGGCATCGACCTGCGTTGGCGGGACGACGATGGCGTGTACCGCTCGGTCGCCGCGCTCACCCAGCACACCTCTACCACCTCGACCCTCACCCGCCTGCCCACTGGCGCCCCGACGACTGCCCCCGTGGTGGAGATCGACGAGGCTGCCGACTTCGAGGATCGCTTGGTCCGTTCGGTCGACAGCGGTGGGGTCCTGGTGCTGATGACTGACCGATCGTCGCTGGGCCGGGCGGCGGACGGGGTGGAGCATCTGGTGTCGGCGGTGGTCGATGTCGACGAGTGGCTCCTCGCCGAAGTCGACCGCATCACGAGCGACGGTCGCCCGAGCTGGGAGACGCTGGTGGCGGCCGACGCCGCGGGGCCGGGGTCACCGCCGTGGCAGAACCTGCTCCGGCTGGTCGACCGGGCCCTCGATGCCTTCACCGACCGGTTGTTCGACACGGCGGGCAGCGTGGCGTTGGTCAACGCCGGGTTGCTGGCCCGGTTCGAGCGGATGGAGCGCATCGCCATGTGGCGCGACGGCCTCCATGCCCGCCGTGGCAACCTGCGGGCCTTGTGGCTGGTGGTCTCGTCGAGCGGGGCGATCAGCGACGTGCCGATGCTCGACGGTCGCCGGGTGCCCACCGTGTCCCCGAACGAGTACGCCCGCGTCCCCGAGGCGTGGCTCCGCAACGTCCACCGAGGTGCTGTCCAGACATGATCGAGACCCGTCGCTTGACCGACGACCTGCGAGCAGAGGTGGTACGCCTCGTCGAGGACCTGCGCGAGCGGGCCGACACCGTCGACGAGGTGGCCGAGGTGGTGCACCGCGAGTGGTCGGCGGCGCACGAGGCGGGCCGCACGGCGCACGACGAGGAGACGTGGCGGGAGGGTCTGCTCACCCAGGTGGCGGTCGGGTGGGTGCTGGGGTGCGTGTTCGTGCGGTTCTGCGAGGACAACCGCCTGTGGCCGGTGACCTACCTGTCGGGCCCGGGTGATCGACGCCGGCACGCCATCGAGGAGCAGCACGCGTTCTTCCGCGGGCGGCCCGAGGCGGGGGAGCGGGCGTGGCTGCTGCACGTGTTCGCAGAAGCGGCCACCCAGCCGGGTCTGGACCAGGTGCTGAACGACCACAACCCGTTGTGGCGGTTCGGACCGTCGGACGATGCGTGCCGGCGCCTGTTGGAGGTGTGGCGGGAGATCGATCCCGAGACCGGTGACCTGGTGCGGGATTTCACCGACCCGCAGGTGGGCACCCGCTTTCTCGGCGACCTCTACCAGGACCTGTCGGAGCACGCCAAGAAGACGTATGCCCTGCTCCAGACCCCCGAGTTCGTGGAGGAGTTCATCCTCGACCACACGCTCGACCCGGCAATCGAGGAGTTCGGCCTCCAGAGGTTCCGGATGATCGACCCGGCGTGCGGGTCGGGACACTTCCTCCTCGGCGGGTTCCAGCGTCTCTTCGAGCGGTGGATGGACCGTGCCCCGCAGGACGGAGCGCGGGCCAACGCGGCGAAGGCCCTCGACGCGGTGTTCGGCGTCGACCTCAACCCGTTCGCCGCGGCGATCGCGCGCTTCCGGCTCCTGGTCGCTGGGCTCCAGGCCGCCGAGGTGCGCACGTTGGCGGAGGCTCCACGGTTCAGGCTGAACGTCGCCGTGGGGGACTCGCTGCTCCACGGCACCCCGCCCCGGCAGCAGACGTTGGGGATCGAGGAGGACGATCCGGCCACACGGCACCTGTTCGAGACCGAAGATCGCGAGCTGATCGGACGGTTCCTTGGCCAGAAGTACCACGCCGTCGTCGCGAACCCGCCCTACATCACGCCGAAGGACCCCGCGCTGAACGCCTCGTACCGGCTGCGGTACGCGACGTGCCACATGAAGTACTCGTTGAGCGTCCCGTTCATGGAGCGTCTGTTCGATCTGGCGGTGCGTGGTTCGTCGACCGAGCCGGCGGGTTTCGTCGGACAGATCACGGCGAACTCGTTCATGAAGCGTGAGTTCGGTCGGAAGGTGATCGAGGAGTTCCTCGCCCACGAGGTCGACCTGACCCACGTGATCGACACGAGCGGCGCATACATCCCCGGACACGGGACCCCGACCGTGATCCTGTTCGGGCGCAACCGCTCGCCGGTGGGTTCGTCGGTGCGAGCGGTCCTCGGGATCCGGGGTGAGCCGGGGCGACCAGCGGAGGCGGCGAAGGGCTACGTCTGGCGCTCGATCGTCGACCACCTCGCAGAATCAGGTGTGGAGACTGATTTCGTGTCAGTCGTCGACTTCCCCCGGCAACGGCTCGTTCGTCACCCCTGGTCACTTCAGGGCGGTGGCGCGGACGACCTTCGCTCCCACCTGGAAGCTGGCGGGCGGGTGCTCGACAAGGTCGTCACCTCGGTTGGCATCACGTCATTCACGCTCGAGGACGACGTCTACCTCGTCCCGGAGAACCTGGCCCTCCGTCGGGGCTTGACGCCCGCCCGCCCGATGGTGGAGGGCGAGCTGCTGAGGGACTGGGGCTCGAGGAAGGGCAATGCGAGCCTCTTCCCCTACGGCGAGACGCTCAAGCCTCTGGGCAATGCCCTGCCACTGCCGTCGTATCGCCACCTCTGGCCGTTCCGCACCGGACTGTCGTCGAACAAGATGTTTGGCAACAAGACGAAGGTGGAGGCCGGGCTTCATTGGACCGAGTTCGGGCGGCTCACCGCAGACAAGCTGCGGTCGCCGTTGTCGATCGCGTTTGCGTTCGTGGCGACGCACAACCACTTCGTGCTCGACCGGGGCGGGAAGGTCTTCAACAGGTCGGCGCCGGTCATCAAGCTGACGGCGGGAGCGACCGAGCGCGACCACCTCGAGCTGCTCGGCCCCCTCAACTCGGCGGTCGGCTGCTTCTGGATGAAGCAGGTGTTCTTCCCGAAGGGTGGCGATCAAGTCGGCAACGAGGGCGCTCGAGTGCGGAAGACGTGGTGGGACGAGCGCTACGAGTTCGACGGCACGAAGCTAAAGCGCTTCCCCCTGCCCGACGGTTCCGCGCTTGCGTGGGCAAGCCGCCTCGATCAGCTGTCCCAGGAGCTCGCCGCTCTAACCCCGTCGGCGGCCGCCGAGTCCGGCGTGCCCACCCGGGAGCGCTTCGCCGAGAACCGGCAGCGGGCGATGGAGGTCCGTCGCGAGATGGTGGCGGTGCAGGAGGAGCTCGACTGGCGGTGCGCCTTCCTCTACGGCCTGACCACCGAGGACCTGTCACTGCCACCGGACGATCCATTTTTGACCGACCGGGGGCAACGCGCGTTCGAGATCGTGCTCGCCCGCAAGCTGGTCGCGGGCGAGGCCGAGTCGACCTGGTTCACCCGTCACGGGACGACGCCGATCACGGACCTGCCCACCGACTGGCCCGACGACTACCGGGCGCTCGTCGAGCGGCGCATCGAGCTCATCAACTCGGACCGCTACGTCGGCCTGGTCGAACGGCCCGAGTACAAGCGGCGGTGGAACTGGGACGACTGGGACGAGATGGAGCGCGACGCCCTCCGCACGTGGCTCCTCGACCGGCTCGAGGAGCCTCGCTACTGGCCGCAGGCGAAGCCCCGCACCGCCGCACAGCTGGCGGACGACGCCCGTAGCGACGCCGACTTCGTGTCGGTCGCCCAGCTCTACGCCGGCATCGACGTCGACCTCACCGACCTCATCGTCGAGCTCACCACCCCCGAAGCCGTGCCGTACCTCGCCGCCTGGCGCTACACCCCGAGCGGCCTGCGCAAGCTCGCCGCATGGGAACGCACCTGGGACCTGCAACGACGCGAGGACGCCGGTGAGGACGTCGGCACGATCCCCGTGCCACCGAAGTACGCGAAGAGCGACTTCCGCTCCGGCTCCTACTGGACGCTGCGCGGCAAGCTCGACGTGCCCAAGGAGCGGTTCATCTCCTACCCCGGCGCCGAGCGAGGCTCGGACCCCACGCCCGTGCTCGGCTGGGCGGGGTGGAACCACCTCGACGCTGCCACCGCGCTGGCCGCCTGGTACACCGAACGGCGCAGCGTCGACGGCTGGGACGCCGACGCGCTGGCACCGCTGCTCGCAGGGCTCGCCGAGCTGGTGCCGTGGCTGCAGCAGTGGCACAACGACCTCGACCCCGCCACCGGCCAAGCCCTCGGTGACTTCTTCGCCGACTTCGTCACCACCGAGACCCACGGGCTCGGTCTCCGGGCCTCCGACCTCACCGACTGGCGGCCACCAGAACGGCCCCGTGGTCGCCGACGCAGGAGCACCACCACATGACCCTCATCCGCGACCTCATCCACATCCCCGAACAAGTCCGCGACGGCGACTTCGTCCTCAAGCTCACCCAGGGCGTCGACCCCGCCCACGCCCAGGCCACGGTCGACTCCTACGAGGTCACCGACCAGATCGCCGAGGCGTTCCACGAGGCGCTCGGTCTCATCGCCGGATCCCTCGGCCCGCCGCCCCGGTCGCAGTCGACGTTCCTGCACGGGAGCTTCGGGTCCGGCAAGAGCCACTTCATGGCCGTCCTCCACCTCCTCCTCGAGGGGAACCCGGCCGCGCGCAGCAAGCCGGAGCTGCACGACGCCATCGCTGCCTGGGACGACGCCCTCTCGGGCAAGCGGTTCCTCCTCGTCCCCGTCCACTTCCTCGACGCCCGCTCGATGGAGCAGAAGATCCTCGGTGGCTACGTCGACCGCATCACCGCGCTCCACCCCGGCACATCGGTCCCGCCGGTGTACCTGGGCGACACGATCGTCAGCGAGGAGCTGCCCCAGCTGCGCGCCACCGTTGGCGACGAGAGCTTCCTCGCCGGGCTCAACGCCGGCACCGGTGACGACGACGAATGGGGCGAGTTCGGCGTCACCTGGACCGTCGACTCCCTCGAACGAGCCTTGGCCGCGCCGGCCACGGACCCCGACCGCCAAGCCCTCGTCGCTGCCTACATCGCCGCCTACCGCCGGGCCACCACCACCGAGGCCCGCTCCACCGGCGAGGGCTACGTCGACCTCGACCGCGGGCTCGCCGCGATCAGCAGCCACGCCCAGTCCCTCGGCTACGACGGGATCGTCCTGTTCCTCGACGAGCTCATCCTGTGGCTCGCGTCCAACATCGGTGACCTCGACCTCGTCCAGCGCGAGTCGCAGAAGCTCACGATCCTCACCGAGAGCACCTACGCCGAACGGCCGGTCCCCATCGTCAGCTTCGTGGCCCGCCAGCGCGACCTCTCGGAGCTCGTCGGAAGTCACGTCGTGGGCCCCCAACACCAGAGCTTCCTCGACAACCTCGAGCTCCAACAGGGACGCTTCTCTCTCATCACCCTCGAGGCGTCGAACCTGCCAGTCATCGCCGAGCGTCGGCTTCTGCGGCCCCAGAACCCGGCCAACCGCAGCGCCCTCCGCGACGCCGTTGACCGAGCCGTCGCCGGCCGTGAGGACGTGCGTCGCATCCTCCTCGGCTCCGACGCCGACCTCGACCTGTTCCGCCGCATCTACCCCTTCTCGCCCGCACTCGTCCACGCCCTCGTCGACGTGTCCGAGGCCCTCCAGCGCGAACGCACCGCGCTGAAGGTCATGCTCCAGCTCCTCGTCGACCGGCGTGAGGACCTGGAGCTCGGCGACATCATCCCGGTCGGGGATCTGTGGGACGTGGTCGCCTCCCGCGACGAGCCGTTCTCCAGCGAGATGAAGAGCGCGTTCCGCACCGCCAAAGACCTCTACCGACGGCGCCTGCGGCCGATGCTCCTCGACCAGCACGCCCTGGCCGAGGACTCCCCACCCGACGATCCCAGGTGGAGGGCGTTCACCACCGACGACCGCCTCATCAAGACGCTGCTGCTCGCCGCGCTCGTCCCCAACGTCGAAGCGTTCCGCAACCTCGACGTCGCCCGCCTCGCCGCACTCAACTGGGGCACGCTCACCTCGCCCATCCCCGGTCGGGAAGCCCAGATCGTGCTCACCAAGTTGCGCACGTGGAGCGCCTCGGTCGGGGAGATCAAGCTCGGCAACGACGCGACCAACCCGACGGTGAGCATCACGCTGGTCGACGTCGACACCGATGAGATCATCGACCGCGCGAAGCGAGACTTCGACACCCTCGGCGCCCGGCGCGCCGCCCTCCGTCAGCTCATCGACACCGCTCTCGGCGGCCGCCTCGGCGATGACCTCCACGGCACCTACCGGCACCAGTGGCGAGGGGTCACCCGCGAGCTCGACGTCGTGTTCGGCAACATCCGCAACGTCGACGAGATGCCCGACGTCCGGCTCCAGTCCGACATGGGTCGACCGAAGATCGTCATCGACTTCCCGTTCGACGACACCGGCCACAACCCCGACGACGACCTCGAACGGCTCGACCGGTGGGCCGAACGCAACCAGCCCACGACCACGGTCTGCTGGTTGCCGTCGTTCCTCACCCCCGAAGGCGTCGCCCGCCTCGGCCGGTTCGTGGCCATCGACAACCTCCTCCGCGGCGACCGGTTCAACGACCACACCGCCCACCTCTCCGCCACCCAAAGGGCCCAGGCGCGCCCGGTGCTCGAGTCGATGCACACCCAGCTGCGCGAGCAGCTCAACGCCGCGGTGCTCGATGCCTACGGGATCACGTCGTTCAACCACGCCTGGGTCGAGCGCGCCACCTCGCTCACCGACCACCACCGCAGCCTCGACCCGGCGCTCGTCGTCCGGCCGACCACGGCATCGCGCTTCGACGCCGCGTTCGACGAGCTGTGCGACCAGCTGCTCGACCACCTCGCGCCCGCCCACCCCGCGCTCGACGCCAAGGTCACCCCCGGCAGCCTCACCACCGTCTGGGGAGAGGTGCAACGAGCCCTCGGCGCAGACGACAACCGCATCGTCGTCGAGACCAACCGGCGACCGGTCATGCGTGCCATTGCCACCCCGCTCGAGCTCGGCACGATGCACGAGAGCCACTTCATCCTCGGCACCACCTGGCAGGGACGACTCGACCGGCACCTCGACTCGGCACGCAACGAGGACCGCCGCCTCTCCGTCGCCGACCTGCGGCTCCTCATCGACGGCGACGGCGACCAGCGGCGCGGCCTCGACCCCGAGATCGCCGACCTGGTGATCCTCACCGTCGCCGCCCAGTGCGACCACAGCGTCACCCACCACGGCAGCACTGTGACCTACACGGGACGCGCGCTGCCGGCCGACGCCGTGCTGCGCCCCGAGGAGCTTCCCACCGCCGACGAGTGGGACCGTGCCGCGGCGGTGGCCAGCGGCGTGTTCGGCTCACCCGCCGTCGGGCGACGCCCCACCGGTCCCGAGGTGGCGTCCCTCACCGAGAACGTCCGCCAACAGGCCAACGCATGGGTCCACGACGCAGAGCGGCTCGTCGAGCGGCTCGACGCCGCGTACGGCAGGCGGGGCCTCACCAGTGGCGAGCGGCTCGCCACCGCCCGAGCCGCCCACCGCCTCGTCGATGGGGTGCGCAACGCCGAGCCGATCGACGTCGTTCGTGCCCTCGCCGGCTTCACCCCGCCGAGCAGCGAGGGCGCCGCGGCGCGATCGCTCAACAGTGCGGGTGCCGTCATCTCCGCCCTCGACGCCACCAACTGGGAGCTGTTCGGCCTGGCAGCCGAGCACGTGGGCTCCGACCTCGACGAGGTGCTCCGCGCTGACGAGCTCGCCGTGCCCTACGACGCCCGCCGCCACGAGCTCGAAGCGCGGGCCACGTCGTGGCTGGGCGACCGCACACCAGGCCCCACTCCGCCGCCACGCCCGACCCCGTCGGGTCGCGCAGTGGTCGCCAGCACGGACGACGTGCCCTCGCTCGTCGACGAGCTCACCCAGGCACTCGACACGGGGCCGATCGAAGTGACCTGGCGCCACACCGGCGAGGGCGGATGACCCGCCCCGCCCTGACCGCACAGCAGCTCCGAGCCACCGTCGAGCGGGCGCTCTCCTCGACGCGTCCCTCGACGCTCGTGCTGGTGTCGGGAGATCCCGACGCGCCCCCGCCGCTCGACGAGGTGTCGGGTCGGCCGGTCACCGTCGTCGGGTCCGCCTCGCCGCTCGAGATCCGCCGGCTCGCCAGGCAGACAGGCGATACGCCGCTCGTCGTCGTGACCAACTGCGAGTCGGACGAGCTCGGCGACGACCTCCTCGCCCGGGCGGCGAGTCGACGCATCATCACCCCCGACCGCTGGGCGACCGTGTGCTCTCTGTTCGCCGCCGAGCGGCCCAGCCGCCAGCTGACGTCGCGCGCCCACCTCGCCGATGCGCTCATCGAGGAGCGACCACGCCAGGGGTACCCGCCGGCGACGTCGCGGGTCCTCGACCTCGACACCGCGCTCGACGCTCTGGCCGACGCTGCGCTCGGCCTCCCTCCCGCGGGCGCGTCGGGCTCCACCGTGCTGGCGTGGCTCGACGATGTCGGACTCCCCGCCCGCTGGCGTCGGCTCGACAAGCAGGTGCGCACCGACCTCACGCAGCTTGCCCGTGAGCGACACGGTCCGGCTGCCGGACCCGTCATGGCGATCCTCGACGCCGCGCGCACCGCCGACGCCATGGCCCTCGCCCTCGCCGCCGAAGCCATCCACCACCCTGACGCCACCGGCGCCGAGACGTCTCGGGCCCTGCTGGAGCGCGAGCTCGCTCGTCCCCAGCTCGAGGCGGCGGAGTGGCGCGCTCTCGCGGCGGCTGCCGCGGAGCGGGTCGGCCAGCACACCGACCCCAGCCAGGTCGCCGGCTGGCTCGACCGCGCCGAGACGGTGCTGGCCGACCTCGACGCCACCTCGCTCGCTCACCTCTCGAGCGTCCTGCGGTCGGGCTTCGAAGCCCGCCTGCGCCGCGCCGCGGACGCGATCGGCGCCTGGCGCGGCGGCGACGGCGAGCTGGAGCGGACCGTCGCCGAGCGGATCGACGAGGCGGCACAGCACCGCCTCGCCCGCGAGGAACCGCACCGCGTCGAACGGCTCCGCATGGCAGCCCGACTCGCCAAGCGCGGACACGGGCGTCTCGACCGCGGCCACAACCTCGTCGAGCTGGCCCGCCAGTACCGCGCCGACGGGGCCTGGCTCGACGCCGCCCGCGTCCAGGTGTCCCGCAGCGACGGTGACCCATCGGTCGCCGCGGTGCTCGACGCGTGCAGCGCGGCCATGGACGGCGATCGAGTCGCCGAGTCCGCCGCTCTCGCCGAGCTGACCCGTCACGCCGTCGGACCGCTCCCGGAGGGAAGCCTCGGCATCGAATCGGTCCTCGATGAGGTCGTCGTTCCTGTGGCGGCGGCGCGACCGGTCCTCCTCGTCGTGCTCGACGGCATGAGCGTCAGCGTCCACCACGAGGTCGTCCAGCACCTCGCCAACATCGGATGGACACCTGTCGTCGACGACGAGCGCCGCGTCGACCGTCCGGTGCTCGCCACGCTGCCGACCGTGACCGAGGTCAGCCGAGCTTCGCTGCTCGCCGGCCGGCTCCTACGCGGCGGCAAGGACGTCGAGACGCGAGAGTTCGCAGCCCATCACGGGCTCGTCGCGGCAAGTCGACGCGGGAAGCCGCCCATCGTCTTCCACAAGACCGCACTGCGCGACGGCGGGCTCGACACGCGACCAGCCGAGGTCGCGGCCACGATCGCAGATCCCCAGCAGAAGGTCGTCGCCGTCGTCATCAACAACATCGACGAGCGCCTCGACGCCGTCGACCAGCCGCCCAGCGGCTGGAGCCTCGCCGAGCTCAGTCCTCTGCGTGACCTGCTCGCCGAAGCTCGTCGTGCCGGACGAGCACTGATCGTCACCTCCGACCACGGCCACGTCCTCGAGCGAGGCGGCGAGCACCGCAGCATCTCCGGGGGCGGACAGCGGTGGCGGCCCGCCGACCCGCCGGTGGGGGATGGGGAGATCGAGGTGGCTGGACCCCGGGTGCTCGGTGCCCACGAGCGGATCGTGATGCCCATCGTCGAAGGGCTGCGGTACACCGGCCGCAAGAACGGCTACCACGGTGGCCTCACCCCCCAGGAGCTGTTCGTTCCCCTCACCGTCCTGACCGCCGAGCCGCTCGACGGGTGGACACCGGCGCCGGTGGTGCCGCCGAGCTGGTGGCACCTCGATCGCGTTGCCCCACCGGAGGAGGTCGCGCCGCCAGCGTCTGCGCCCCAGGCCGCAGCACGGCGGAGGCCGGCTGGCAGCGACCTTCCCACGCTGTTCGACCTGGAACCCGAACGGCAGGCCGCACCCGCCGAATCGGCGACGGCGGCGGGCTGGATCGAACAGCTCCTCGCCGAACCCGAGCTGGCGTCTCGGCGTGCCTCGCCCCGGATCCGCCTCACCGACGACGAGCTCGAACGACTCCTCCGCACGCTCGACCGTTGGGCTGGCGTCCCACTCCCGCTCGAACGTCTGGCCAACGAGACCGAGCTGCCCGTGGCGCGCATCAACCGCTACGTCGCCCAGGTGCAAGACCTCCTCAACGTCGACGGCTACGGCATCGTCGAGGTCCTCAACAACGAGGTGCGCTTCCAGCGCGACCTCCTCCTCACCCAGTTCGAGCTGTGACCATCTCCCCCCAACGCCGACTCGAGATCCTCGACGCCCTCCGTCGCGGCACCGTGCCGAGCGCCGGGCTCGACGTGCTCGCCGTCGGTCTCGACCGCTACGTCGGCGCCATCGACGAGGACCTCGACCGCATCGCCAACGGCGCCGGCGCGTTCAAGGCGATCCGAGGCGAGTACGGGTCCGGCAAGACGTTCCTGACTCGGTGGCTAGCCGAGCGCGCCAAGGCACGAGGGATGGCGGCGAGCGAGGTCCAGGTGTCGGAGAGCGACACGCCGATCCACCGCTACCAGACCGTGTACCGCCGCCTCGTCGAGCAGCTCTCCACCTCGTCGGTGCGGCGAGGCGCCCTGCGAACGATCGTCGACTCGTGGTTCTTCACGCTTGAGGACGATGTGCTGGCCACCGGTCGGGTCGAGGACGGCGACCCGACGAGACTCACCGACGCCACCGCCACGCTCATGGAGTCCCGCCTTGGCGAGATCACCCGCACAGCTCCAGCGTTCTCCGCGGTCCTGCGGTCGTACCTCCACGCCACCAACAGCGGCGATGCCGCGACCGCCGACGGGCTCCTCGCATGGCTCGGCGGCCAGCCCCACGTCGGGGCCAGCGTGAAGCGCACCGCCGGCATCAAGGGCGACCTCGACCACGACGCCGCGCTGTCGTTCCTCGCCGGGCTGCTCCACGTGCTGCGCGACGCCGGGTATCCCGGCCTCGTCGTCGTCCTCGACGAGGCCGAGACGATGCAGCGCATGCGGTCCGACACTCGGGACAAGGGCCTCGAAGCGCTGCGCAAGCTGATCGACGACCTGCACGAAGGGCGGTTCCCCGGCCTCTACCTGGTGATGACCGGTACCCCTGCCTTCTTCGACGGGCCACAAGGCGTCCAGCGGTTGGCGCCGCTGGCGCAGCGCCTCCACACCGAGTTCGGTGACGACCCGCGCTTCGACAACCCCCGCGCCGTGCAGGTGCGCCTGCCCGGGTTCACGCTCGACTCGCTCATCGAGGTGGGGCGCAAGGTACGAGACCTGTTCGCCGACGGTCTCGACGACGCCGACCGGGTGCGAGAGCGATGCGACGACGAATACCTGGCCACGCTCGCTGCGGCGGTCACCGGTGAGCTGGGCAAGCGCGTTGGCATCGCCCCACGGCTGTACCTGCGGAAGCTCGTCGACGTCCTCGACCGGATCGAGCTCAACGTCGAGTTTGACCCGCGGCGGCACTACGCCCTGACCGTGACCGACGGTGAGCTCACCGAGGTGGAGCGCAACGCTCGCGCCGCTGGTTCGGTCGACGACATCGAGCTCGACCTGTGAGTGGAGACCTCCCTATCGAGGTCGATGTCTCCGAGTGGCCAGCGCTGGAGGAGGAGCAGCTCGGAAGCAAGCCGAAGCTGTGGCTTCTTCGTCCGATCCCGCACGAACCAAGAAACCCGGGCGCCTCGGAGGAGGCGTGGCTGTGGAAGGCACGAACCTTCAACCACGACTCGGCGGGGCGTCGGTTCGCGAAGGGAGACGACTGGGCCGAGATCGTTGCCGCAGAGGTAGCCGAGCGGATCGGAGTTCCACATGCCGAGGTGCGGCTCGCTCGTCGCGACGAGCAGCTCGGTGTCATCTCGCTCGAGATGACCATGATGCTCGAATCCCTCGTGCACGGGAACGAGCTCCTCGAGGAGGCAGGCGTCTCGGTGAGTGGGACGATCGAGCGAAGCGCTTACACCGTCGACGCCGTCCGACGATCGCTGCGCGATGTCGAGCCTCCCGAGGACCACATCACTCTGACGAGCGCATGGGACTGGTTCGTGGGGTACCTCCTCCTCGACGCAATCGTCAGCAACACCGATCGCCACCACGAGAACTGGGGAGCGATCGCGCGGTGGCAGGGGCCTCCAGTGTTGGCACCGAGCTTCGACCACGCGTCATCGCTTGGCTTCGCAATCTCCGACGAGGAACGACGAGAGCGACTGTCCACACCCGATCGCGGGAGATCAGTTGAGCGCTACGCGCGGCGGGCGAAGTCGAAGTTTGCAGGGCGGCCAAAGACGACCGAGGTCGTCGAACAGGCCATCGCGTTGAGTCCCCCGGAGGTCGTCGCCGAGTGGCGGGATCGGCTCGCCGCGGTGCTCGACGAACTCCCCTCCGCAGTCGACGCGATCCCTGAGTCTCGAATGTCTAAGGATGCTCGAACGTTCGCCCGAGCGATGATTGGCCTGAACGGACACCGCTCGCTGTCACTGCTCTCCGTACCATAGAGACATGGACACCCGTCGCCTGTACGTCACTTGGCGCAGCCCTACGGGGTCGATCCTGCCGGTCGGCCTTCTTGAACAGCGATCGCAATCGCCCCGCTACCGGTTCGCGTACCTCAAGAGCGTGGAGTCGATCGACGGGTTCCCGCCGTTCCCTGGGCTGCCCGAGCTGCATCGGGGCTACGAGTCGGACGTCCTCTTCCCAGTCTTTCAGAACAGGGTGATGTCGCAGGAGCGCGAGGACTACCCGCGGTTCGTCCAGCAGCTCGACCTCTCCGTCGATGACGAGCCGTTCGTCGTTCTCGGGCGCAGTGGTGGCGCACGACAGACGGATCGGATCGAGGTCTTCCCGGAGCCCCTTCCCGTCGGTGGAGTGCTCGACTGTCCCTTCTTCGTGCGAGGCATTCGACACATGCCTGGTGCGAGTGACGTCGTCGCAGACCTTGGCATCGGTGCACACCTGGAGCTCGTGCTCGACGAGGAGAACGAGCACGACTCCAGGGCCCGACTGCTTGTGTGGGCGGGTGACCAGGCGATCGGATGGCTGCCCGGGTACCTGGTCTCCGTAGTCGACGAGCTGCAGCTCCTCGTCGGAGATCCCCGGGTTGTTGTCGCCCGGGTCAATCCGCCGTCGGCACCGTCGCACCTTCGCGTCCTGTGCAGGCTGCAATCGGCGTGGCCAGAGGGTTGGCGGCCATTCGCAGGGTCGGAGTACTCGCCGCTCGTACCTGTGGATTGATGCTCTAGGTGGACCCGTTCGCCCAGCTCCACCCCTCGCTGCAGCACCACATCGTCAACAGCCTCGGGTGGGCGCAGCTTCGGCCGTTGCAGAGCGCCGCGATCGAGCCGACCCTTGCCGGGCATCACAGCCTTCTGCTGGCCCCGACCGCTGGTGGCAAGACCGAGGCCGCCGTGTTCCCGGCACTTACCCGGATGGCGAGCGAGGGTTGGGCGCCGTTGAGCGTCCTCTACCTCTGTCCGTTGCGAGCGCTCGTCAACAACCTCGAGCCACGCCTCCGGGCGTATGCCTCCTACACGGGGCATCGGGTCGGTGCGTGGCACGGCGACGTCGGTCCGACCGCGCGCGCCCGGCTCGTGCAGGAGCCGCCTGATCTGCTCCTCACCACACCGGAGTCGCTGGAAGCGATCCTCATCTCTCGACGTGTCGACGAGCGGTGGCTGCTCGGCAACGTGCGTGCCGTCGTCGTCGACGAAGTTCATGCCTTCGCGGAGGCGGACCGTGGGTGGCACCTGCTGTCGGTGCTGGAACGGATCACCCATCTGGCAGGGCGCGAGGTCCAGCGGATCGGTCTGTCCGCCACCGTGGGCAACCCGAGCGAGCTCCTGAGCTGGCTGACCAGCACCTGCACCGCCCCGGCCGAGGTCGTCGCGCCGGCGGCCGAGGCCATCGCCGAACCGGAGGTGACCGTCGACTACGTGGGCGGGCTGCCCAACGCAGCGACGGTCATCAGTCGCCTCCACTCCGGTGAGAAGCGTCTGGTCTTCGTCGACAGTCGGGTTCGTGCCGAGAAGCTCACGCACGAGCTGCGGGCGCGCTCGGTGGAGACCTACGTGTCCCACGGCTCCCTAGGACGTGACGAGCGGCGACGCGCCGAGCAGGCGTTCGCCGAAGGCGACGACTGCGTCATCGTCGCCACAAGCGCGCTGGAGCTCGGCATCGACGTCGGCGACCTCGACCAGGTGCTCCAGATCGACGCACCGTCGTCGGTGGCCTCGTTCCTCCAGCGCATCGGACGCTCCGGCCGTCGCACAGGCACCAGTCGCAACATGACGTTCCTCACGACCACACCGGAAGCCATGTGGCAGGCCGCGGGGGTCCTCCACCTGTGGTCGACCGGCCACGTCGAACCGGTGCAGCCGCCGGCTTTCCCGGTGCACATCCTGAGCCAGCAGCTCCTCGCTCTGGTGCTCCAGGAGGGTGGCATCGGCCAGGAGACCTGGATCGAGTGGCTCGGCGCACCGTTCGTCCTCGGTCCAGACGTCGATGCAGTCTCCGGAAGCGTCATCGAGCACCTCCTGTCCACCGGCTACCTGCACGCGGACCAAGGGCTGCTCGGGCTCGGTCCCCGTGCCGAGAGCGACTACGGATACCGCAACTTCCTCGACCTCACGTCCGTCTTCACCTCCCCGCCTGTCTTCCGCGTCGTGGCGGGGCGCACCGAGGTCGGACAGGTCCACGACCTCGGCCTGTGGGCTGCCCTAACGGCGCGCGGCGGACGCCGTGTGCTGCTGCTCGCCGGCCGCAGCTGGAAGATCCTCGACGTCGACTGGCGTCGCCACGTGGTCCACGTGCAGGCGACCGAGGCGATGGGCGTCGTCTCCTATCGAGGAGCGAGTGCCCCCTTCTCCTACGAGCTCGCCCAGGCAATCGGCTCCGTGCTCGCGGGGATCGATCCGCCCGGGGTGGTGTCTCGGCGCGCACGTGACCAGCTGCGCGACGGCCGGGAGGGGTTCGTCACCCTGGATCCGTCATCCTCGACGCTGTTGCGCCGTACATCGTCCGGCAACGAGTGGTGGACATTCGCCGGCTCGCGAGCGAACGTCGAACTAGCTGCACGCATCCAGACGCTGCGTGGGGACAAGCGTCCGTTCGGGGAGCTGTCCATCGCCGTCGACGACGAGGTCGATGTTGCTGACCTCACGCGGTCAGTCGACCGAAGGACGGACGCGACAAACCTGTTGGAGCTGTCCGACGAGCTCGTGGACGGACTCAAGTTTGCTGATTCCTTGCCGCGGTGGCTCGCAGACACGATCGTGCTCGACCGGCTGGCGGACCCCCGAGCTGTGGAAGCGACATTGGAGAAGCCCGTCAGCGGTCTCACGGTCTAGGCCCAGGCCTGCTGAGAGCTCCTTCCTTGTGCGGCGGTCATTGGCAACGCAGGCGACTGCTCGGGAGGCCCCGCTCCCCCAACTGAGATGGAAGCCGCATTGGCCCGGTGGGCCGGCGGACAATGCCGTCAAGCCCAGAGTCGGATCGGCCAGACTTTGCACGTGGGCGATCAACTGGGTCTCTTCGCTGCTGGCGATGGCTCACGGCCGACTCGCGTCGGTGACGTCGACATCGCCTACCGCCCAGCGTCGACTGCGCTCGCGAAGGCCAGCGGGTTCATGGGTGACTACGACTTCACGTTGAACCCCTACATCGGCTGCGCCTACGGCTGTACCTACTGCTACGCCGCATCGTTCGCCCCGCCCGAGCGGCAGGACGATCGGTGGGGTGACTGGGTCGTCGTCAAGGAGAACGCGGTCCGCAAGCTGCGGAACATGCGCACCGACCTCGCCGGCAAGACCGTCTACATGAGCAGCGTCACCGACCCCTACCAGCTGATCGAGCGGCGCCTCGGACTCGTTCGAGAGCTCCTCGAGGTGCTGGCGGATCGCGAGGTCCGACTCGTCGTCCAGACTCGCAGTCCTCTCGTGACGCGCGACATCGACCTCTTCAAGCGGTTCGAACACATCCGGGTGAACATGACGGTGACGACCGACTCCGAGCGGGTGCGACGAGTCTTCGAGCCGCAGTGCACGCCCAACCGGGCGCGCCTCGCAGCGATCGGTGAGGTGGTCACTGCGGGCATACCGGCATCGCTCACGATGACCCCGCTGCTCCCGGTGGAGGACCCCGTCGCCTTCGGCCAGAACTTGCGGGCGACTGGGGTCACGAACTTCGTGGTCCAGCCGTTCCATCCCGACCGAGGACGGTTCACCGCCGGAACCCGAGGTCCTGCACTGAAGCTGATCGCGGAGCTCGGATGGGATCGCGGTGCCTACGAGCGGACTGTCGAGGCGTTACGGCGTGAGCTTCCCCAGCTCGCCGAAGGGCGCGGCGGATTCCGGCCCGCATGAGCTCAGGTTCGTCAGTCGATCGAGGGATCGACTGGCTTCGCAGCGTCCAGGGGGAAGTGGAGGCTGTCCTCGTCGAGGGGCTGAAGCTGATCGCAGCACATGACATGAAGAACGTGCCGGCGTACCACCGCGCCCAAGCCCAGCTCGAGCAGTATGAGCTCAGCGCCGGAGGCGATCTCTGCTACGACCGGCCCGGCACCGGCTTCGCGTATGCCGCCTGGTACCACCCACGCCGAGTCCACGAGCTGGTCCGACGCCTCCACCCTGTCGTCGGCGAGCTGCCAAGTGAGGCGACTGTGCTGGACCTCGGCGCCGGGACCGGAGCCGCGGCATGGGCCCTGGCGCTCGCCTTGCGGGCCAGAGAGATCGGGGGTGAAGCGCCTCGTCCCACTCCAGTGCGATTGGTTGCCCTCGACGCCAGTCCGTCGATGCTCGAGGCCGGCCAAATGCTCTGGCAAGCACTCACCGCGTGGGACCCGAGGTGTGCGGGGCTCGTCACGGTGGACTGGGTGCGGCGCGCATGGCTGGATCCACCCGATGGCGTAGAGGGCGGTTGGGTCATCGCCGGACACCTCTTCGACGCCAGCGACACCTTCGATGAGACCCGGCTGCAGTTCCGTCGCATGCTGGTCAGGGTCCGGCCCGATCGTGCCCTCATCGATGCACCTTGGGCGAAGGAGCAGGTGCTCCTCCACGCAGTGGCTGGGGCCAACGAAGCCGGGTGGGACACGCCGCCCAGTCCTCCGGCCACAACCGCGGAGCTGTGGGACGGCACCTTGGAGGGTGTACAGGGGGTGCGGTCGTCGCATCTCGTGGCGTCGGGGCTGTCTCGTCAGCGATTGGGCGCGGCGCCATCGTGGCTCAGCCCCTCGGTGGTGCGAGCAGATCTTGTGGCCGTCGGCGGCGGCCCCGGGAAACTGTTCACAGAGGGACCGATCGGGCTGGCACTCGATGACGACCAGGATCGTGCGTCTGCGCCACGCGACAACTTCGAGGTGCTCATCGGAGCGGCGGGTTCAGGTAAGAGCGTCGTGCTGGTGGAACGAGTCGCTCGGACGATCGAGCACGCGCTTCGCCGCGGCGAGGTCCCGTCCATTCTGGTCACAACCCGGAACGTGCCGATGGTCGACCAGCTCCACGGCTGGATCCTCGACCGTCTGGGCCGCCACAGCTTCGACGTCCGCACCCGATCCGATCGCGACGGCAGCCACGATGTCGCCATCGATGCGGCCGGGGTGCAGGCCAGGATCCGACTGCTCAACTGGGACAAGGTTCCAACGCGACTCTTCGGCTTGGGCTCCACCGGTCTGTCGGATCGCGATGCCATCACTACCCGAATCCACCAGCTCGAGGCGTCGGGCTGGACTCCTCTCGACGAGTATCCGGAGTATCTGCGAAACGTTGAATGGCTCGAAGCCGAACTGCGCCGCGTCATCTACGCCCAGCGACTGTGGAACAAGCAGCGGTACCTCGGTGCCGATCGGGTCGGACGGGTTCGACCTCTCCAGCCCCAGATCCGCGAGCTGGTCTGGCACGTACTCCGCAGCGAGACGATGCAGTCGAGCTACACCTACAAGTGGATCGAGGTCGCACGGACGGTGGCCGCCACACTGGAGACCGGCGAAGCGCTGGCCGATCCGGATGGTCGGCGCACCTTCACGCATGGCTTCATCGACGAGGTGCAGGACTTCACCGAGACGGACGTGCGGATCGCCGCGTCGATGGTGCCCGACGCGCAGCGCCTCTACTGCGTGGGAGACGGCGGGCAGGCGATGCTCCTCGCCTCGACCTTTGACGTGCCCGGCATCGTTCGAGGACGGCGCCGTGAGGTGACTCGGCTCAGTCACTCCTACCGCATGGGACGGCGTCTCGCCGAAGCTGTCCAACCACTGGCCCAGCACATCCTTGACGGATCGCCGCGGTCGCAGTCCAAGTGGGTGGGCGTGCCTGGCGGTACGCGGTCGGGGGTGCTCGGCTGTAGGCCGATCATCATCGAGGCCAGGCCGGCTGGCGCGGATGCGCTGGCTTCCGTCCTGCGCTCGTACGGGTCGCTCCTCTCGGGTCGGGCCGTGACCGTGACGATTGCGGAGGCTCCCGAAGGCTGCGCGCTGACGGCGACGGCGAGGAACGCTCTGCCGAGCGCGACAGTTCGACGCGAGACCATGGCACGCATCAAGGGCCTCGAACGGACGTGTGTGATCTGGCAGACCAGTCGACGATGGGCGCTCGACGAGAGTGCCGCCGAGTTCGTCCACACGGTCCTCACCCGGGCCACCGCGCTCGCGATCATCGTGGTCGACGAGGCGGAAACGCCCGACGACGTGCGGGACGCTCTCCGGTGCCTCCGGGCCGATCGACTGCTCTTCTGGGACGCATCATCGGAGCGGACGTGGATGAGGATGATCGGTGGGCCGCCGCCTCGGCGCCCGTTGTCGAGCGCGGCGGGCCGATCTGACATCGACGTCCCCATCGAGGGGGAGCGTCTATGACGCAGACTCCATCCGAAGACCTTCATGCGGCCACGCCGTCCAGCGACTCGGCAGTACTACTTCCTGGCTCGTGGCTCGGTCATCCGGAGGATCCGTTCGCAACGGCGCCCAGGCAGCATCGCTCGCCGGAGTCGGTTCGCCGCCGGGTCGACCGACTGGACGACCCGCACGCCGCGCCGCTGACGGAGTGGGTTGCGTCCATTCGCGAGCGCAAGGGTCCGGACAACCCATGTGCCGTGGTTCGACCCAGCCTCCGGGGGAACGCACAGCCGGGTCCTGCTGCTGCTCGAGGCGCCCGGTGGCAAGACGGTGTCGTCGGGATTCATCAGCCCCGACAACAACGACGGCAGCGCCGCACTCGTCTTCGAGCTTCGTGACGAGGCCGGACTCGCACGTGAGACGTGACCTACTGGAACATCGTTCCCTGGTACCTCGGCGATGGCAGGAAGATCGCCCCCGCCACCGACGCCGGCTACCGGGCATCGCAGGCCTACCTCCTCGAGCTCATGAACCTCCTGCCCTGACTGGAGGTCGTCGTCCTTGTCGGCAAGGCCGCCCAGAAGGCCTGGGCGATCGCCAAGCCTCCGCTTCCACGCTCCATCGCCGTGCTGAGGTGTCCCCACCCAAGTCCGCAGAACGTCAACACCCGGCCCGCAGCGAGGCAGGAGATCCTCGACGCCTTCGCTGACGCGGCGGCGCGGCTGGTGGCGTCGGACGCGAGTCGAACGACGTGCCCCTCCTGCGGCACCGGCGGGGTGCCGGAGACCTCGCACCTCGCGGGAGGGACCTACGTCTGTCCCCGCTGCTCGCGAACGTGGTCCGGGCCGGCCGCAGGGTGAGCCGCGAGTGTTGCCCTGGCCGCCCGTCGGAGGCCACAGCTCATCGCCCGGAGGTCTCGCGACGGACCTATGTCAGCTGGCGACGCAGCACCTTGAGGCGCGAGCGCACTGGACTGGGCGACATACCCATGAGGTTGAGCGGCGGATCAAGGCGCTTCAGTACGTCGTCCTCCAGCGCGGCGAGGCTTGACCGGTCCTTCCACCCGAACGTCGCGACCCGCAGGTGCGTGTGGATCCAGCTCGTCACTGCTCGGTTGCTCATCGCGTCAAGCTTGCCGGGCCGCTCGAGACGGAGGTCGAGGGGGATGAAGAGCACAGCAGAGAGCGTCTTGCGGAACGTGCTACTGGAGATGTTGCCGCGAAGGTGGTTTCCCCGGATTCGCGACTTCAGCGTGGCGGATCGCTCCACGCCCGCACGGCTCGAGCTCGCGCCCGCCTGGCCGCCGTAGATCAACCCGGGTAGCTCGGTGTCGAACACCGTGCCGAGCGCCCGACGACCCGCATCGTCTACCCACCACGAGTAGAGCCCGGGCAAGTCGACGTCGGCATGGCCTACAGGGAACGTCGACGCCGGTCGTGCGTTCTTCTCATCGCCGAGGTGCCCCACTGCGCTGTCGATGGCGGTCGGTGGGTCCATCACGTGATCACAGCATCTCGACGGCCAGCCCAGCACCACGGGAGCTGGTCCAGGCCTCGTCTAAGCCCCCGTCGAGGTAGGCGACGAGCGCCTCGCCGAGTGTCGCTGGGACGAGGCGCATCGCCCCGCCTCCCGAGAAGCGCGGAGCGACGATACGTGCAGTGATGCCGCACCGCTCCCATCGATGACGGCGGACGACGTTTGCGTACCTCGTCGTGCGACCGCAGAACGCGACGATCTCACGCAGGTCCAAGCTGCGGCACACCTCTACGAGCGCCCGTCCTAGGAGCCCCCGAGGCCAGTCAGACGGTGCGATGGCTCGGTCGTAGGTGCCGATCTCTTCGTGCGGATGGAGCACGCCGTACCCGCCCGAGAGGATGACGAGCGGCTGGCCGTCGTCCACGGCATGAGCGATCGCCGGGCCGGCTGTGGCGTAGAGCGCACCGCGATAGCGGTGGATCGCCGGCCTCGCGCTGGTCTCGTCGACCTGAGCGAGGAACGCAACGCGTCGTCGTGCCTCTGCCAGCTCATGGGCGAGCGGCGGTGGCACCAGTGCAGAGACAGCGGCTGACGACCCTCGCGGTGCCCCGCCCAACGCTTTCGTACCCGAGCACGGGATGACGACGAGGGTCGAGCGCGGCGGGGGAAGTGGCGAGGAGGGGGTTCGCGTCGCTGCCTGCGACCTCGATTGGTATCGCTGCTGCGTCGCCGCAGTTGCAGGTGGTTGGTCGGTCACCTGAGACACGTTCCCGGGGAAGTTCCCGATGCGACCATCGGCGCGCTCACGACGAACGATGTCGCCGCCGGTCGCCAGCCGATGACAGATCTGGTTGACCTGCTGATGGGGGTGGACGCCTGTGTGGATGCGGAGCTCGGCATCCGTCGCACCGGGATGACGCCGGATCGCCGCCAACAATCGCTCGGCGTTCGTCATGCAGGGCTCTCGAGGTCGGAGGCCGCCCATCCCGGCGGGTGTGCAACGCGCCTTTCGATGAAGGCGTCCACGTCGAACCCGTGATCGGAGAGCCGGCGCCGTGCCTCGGCTCGAGTGGCGAGGTCGAACAGCGTCTTGTACCAGGGGAGCAGCGCAGTGGCCTCGGCGGTCAGGGCGAGTCGTCCCGCTTCCCACAACGTCGTGAAGCCGTCGGAGCCGTTGCCCCGGCGCAGAAGCCGAAGTGTGGCTTCGGCCCCGCCCTGATCGGCGAGCATCTGCACGAACCGCGTGGGGTTGTAGCCGATATCCTGCTTCATCGTTTCCACGGCGTTCAACATCTCCCGATGGAAGTGGACCTCCGCCTCGCGGGCCATCGCGTCGAGAGTATCGGTGGCGTCGACCGCGCTGCTCTCGACCCTGCCCGACTACTGCATCTCTTCGGGACCCCAGATCTGCCACCTGAACCGCCCATCGAGGTCCGTCAGCTCCGCGACCACGATGATCCGCGGGCCGGACCCGTGGTAGCACCAGATCCCGGCCCCGACGTACGGGTCGTCAAGCGGGTCGCATGCCCATTCCGGACTGGATCCCAGCTGCTCGTCGGCGAGACGACGCAGCTCCGCTGAGACGCCGTCGATGATCTCCCGACCCGATGGCGGGGGAGGCGGAGGCGGTGGCGACGGCGGCGAGGGGATGGCATAGCCATCGGAGGTCCGCTCAGCTCGGGCTTCGGTCACGGTGCCGTCCGCGCAGCTCAGGTGGCAGTCGTTCAGCCACACCACGATGCCGCCGTCGCTGCTGATCTGTGCGTCCATGGCGTAGCGGGTCTCATCGCCTTGTCCAGCGAAGGCGAGGAGCGTCCAGTCGCCATCGACGTGTCCGAGTGCGGCCACTGCGATGCCGTTGCCGTAGTAGGTCGGGACGAGGAAGCGAAGGTCATTGCCGTCGCCGTCGGCGACGATGCGAGCGCCCTCGCCGTCTGGCACGGCGACGCTCTCGGCCTCAGCCTCCGCGGCTGTCTGTCCTTCGAGCTCGACCTGAGCCGCCACGCCCCACCCGGCGAGGGGGTCGAAGTCCCAGATCCGACTCGTGCCACCGGCCGCGCTGGCGGCCGTCGGTCGTTGACGGGGGCCCCACAGCGGATCTCTGCTCCAGGTCGAGTCGCTCAGTTCGGTCGCGACCAGCGTGTGCCACTCCCGTTGGGCGCGCGCCATGACCGCTTCTGGGTCCTCCGCGGTGGTCGTCGTGGTCGGTTCGGCGGTCGTCGATGTCGACGTCGGCGTGGCTTCGCTCGACGACGTCGGGCTGTCGCTGCTGCAGGCCGCTGCCACAACGACCATCGCGACGATGAAAGCGGCGAGGACGCCGCGAAGTTGCTTGTTGCCGTCTCCGCGGCGAGGTCGCGCGGTCTTCGACATCTGCATGGCCTTCCACTGGGCGGAATGGCGGTGGTTGACGCGTCGACGTGGTGATCTCACTCGCTGTCACCCACAGCCAGAATCGGCAGGACCACGACGGTCGTGAGCAGCCAGCACGCCGACACGACGATCGGATCGACGACGAACAGCCACAGGATCCCCGTGGCGAGGCCGCCGTCGGTCTCCCAGCCGATGATCGGCATGGTGCCGCCGACGAAAGCGACCACCGTCATCCACGTCGTGAGGACGACGGTGCCGATCCCGCTCAGCGTCGCGACGCCCTTGGCAGCGAGGGTCAGGCCGGTTCCGCTCACGACTCGGCCCACCAAACCCTTTCGTCGTCGAAGCTGAAGAGCGGCTCGACGAAGATGGCGCCCGATCCGAGGACCGAGGCCGGCATCCGCAGGCACAGGTTGCCCTCCACCGTGCCACCGGCCACGACGCTGGGCTGGTCCATCAGCTGGTCCGGCTCGACGGCCATGCAGTCGTGGTCCACGTAGATCCGCCCGTCGTTGCCGATGTAGCCGACCGACAGGTCCATGCCGGCGAAGCCTTCGCCGTCACCGCCGTAGGTGGCCCGCACCCGCACCAGCGCGTAGACCTCGCCATCGGCAGGCGGGTCGTTGAACTGGTTGGCTTCGAGCACCTGGGCCGTCGCATCCGAGGTGAACCCGACGACCGTGACCTCGTAGTCGCCGACCGGGGCGGTCTCGCCGATGGCCAACGGGGTACCCCGAGAGCCTCGCTCAGCTGAAGCGGCGGTGGTCGACGTGCTGGGGGCGGGCTTCTCCGTGGTGCTGCTCGGAGCCGTGTCGTCCGCCAGGTCGTCTTCGGTGGACGTCGACTCCGCGATCTCGCTGGTCGTGGTGAGGTCGCCGGCGGCGTCCGCATCGTCGGATTCGGTGCCGCCGGCGGCGACGCCCACGACGAGGCCAGCGACGAACGCCAGCGGGACGAGCACCCGCTTCTTGGAGAACCAGGACCGGGAGGTCGGCTCCGAGGGCGCGTCGGGGGAGGGGGAAGTGGTGGTCATCGGTTGCCCGCTTTCGCTCAGGCCGGACCCGTTTGGGGCACCGGCGATCTGTCGAGCGAACCGTAAGAACCGCCTGTGACAGTTACAGGCGTGTGATTTCAGGGCGCCTCGATCCACGCGCGATGGTCGACCGTGCCGCCCTCGGGCGCTCAGACCGACGACGAGTCTGCCGATCTACGGATCGTGGTCGACGAGGCCCGATTCACCCTCGATCGGCTGTCCATCCACAGAATGACCCGCAACAACCCGGAGGACCGAAGCGATGAGCACCGAGACACCCGGAGGGCGCGCCGAGCCGTCTCGTGCACTGACGCTGCTCGACAAGACGCTGTCGCTGCAGGCGCCGCTGACCGAACGTCACATCGAGCGACTCCGGCGGAGTCGCCCAGGCGCAACGCCGAGCGAGATCGTCCGCCGGCTCAACGGCCAGCTACGCGCCGCAACCATCTCTGCCGGGGCGGGCGTGGGCGCCGCCGCAGCGGCGCCAGGCGTGGGCACGGGCGCAGCGCTGGCGTTGACGGGCGGCGAGGCGGTCGCCTTCCTCAACGCCACGGTCCTCTACATCCTTGCCCGCGGCGAGGTCCACGGGGTCAAGGTCGAGGATGTCGAGCGACGCCGCACACTCGCGATGGCCATCATGCTCGGCGACGCGGGCGCCAAGGGGGTCGGCAAGGCCGCGGAACGTACGGGTCGACACTGGGCGAAGCACCTCGTGCGCGACATCCCTCAGGAGAGCATCAGGGCGATCAACAAGGTGCTCGGACATCACTTCGTGACGAAGTACGGCACCAAGCAGGGGATCATCGTCCTCGGCCGCGTCATCCCGTTCGGGATCGGAGCCGTGATCGGCGGTTCAGCGAACGCCGTGTTCAGCCAGGGCATCATCTCGGCGTCCAACCGAGCGTTCGGGAGTCCTCCGAACTCGTGGAGTGACCCGCAGTCAGATTCGAGCGTCGTCGAGACGCCTGCTGGTCCACAGCGGCCCTTCGACCCGGAGGATGAGGCGACTGATCCTCAACCGTGAGAAGGACAGGAGGCGCACGTCATGCAGCGAGTCTCACTCGATGAGGTCTGGAATCGGGTCGTCGCCCGTGCGGGGGAGACCTTCACGCAGGTACGAGGAGGCGAGTTCACCTATGAGGTCGACAGCAACCTGCTGCACCTTGATCGCACGAACCAAGCGATCTCCAGGTCCCAACTCGGCGAGGCGCTCGAGTTGGTGCCGCTGAAGAGCACCACCGTTGTCCAGCACCTTCGGGCGCCGTCATACCTCTACGCCATCCTGACGGACACGCGGATCCGCGAGGACGATTGGTAGCCGGATCCTGTTAGCTGATCCGTCCTGCTGTGACCACGTGCATGTCCGGTCGCCTCACTGCGCCGACCGATCGGCGGTCACGACAACCAACCAGCTCAGGAATGCGCCATCCACAGGACGATGTCCAGTCGGCGCAGCAGAGAGATGTGGTCCGGGGCCGCGGCGGTCACCCTCGAGATCTCCGTTCGCCGTTCGGGGTCTGCCAACACCTCCGTGAAGGCTGCCCAGTGAGAGCGCACGGGCGGAAGAGCGTCCCGGACGATGCGGTCGAAGATGGGAACGAGTCGAGGTCGCTTCGTGGCCAGCAACTTCGAGATCTTCGTTGTGCCCATGCCGTTGCCCTTCGCGGGCTCCGGCCAGCAGGCGGTACCGAGAAGGCTCCACAGCCGCCACAGGTCGCCGTCGGGAGCAAGGAGCTCGGGCCGATCCCAGAGGTCGGTGTTCGCCGGGACGTTGGCGAGCAAGGAGGAGACTCTGAGCTGTCCGGCTTCGCTCAGCAACCAGACCGCCACCTCGGCTGGAATGTTCACGCTCAGGGTGGAGACGGCGACGATGTCCGCTGCGGTGATCCGATTCGTGCGATCCCGGTCGGCCAGCACCTCGAACTTCGAGCCAGTGAACGGCTCGGTCGGATGGAAGTACCGCTGGATGTTGTTCTGAGCAACCGCTCCATCATCGGCGGTCACGATCGCCATGACGGCGTCGACGAACTGGCGATGTTCGTCGGTCATCGGAAGATCCGCCGGGCCAGGCGGCCGGTGGCCTTGCCGTAGATCCGGCGGCCGACGCGTCGACCGGCGCGTCCCTTGCGCACGGCGCTCACGTCGTTCCAGATCCGCAGCGCCTTGTAGATCGAGCTCTTGAGCGACACCCGTCCTCCGTTGCCTCGTCGTCCGAGACTCGGATCGGCTGTGGAGCTCCCGACCTGAGGAGCGCGCATACGACGCGCAGCCTCAACGACGCAGGACCGTCGCCACGACCGCGGGCCTGAGCAGCGCCGTCGGCCGGTCGACGAGGCCGGCCACCCGCATGAACGCCCGCGCCACCGACGGGTCGGTCGCCGCCGCGCGCTGCACCCGCGCGACGTAGCGGCCCATCACCGCGTCGGCCCGGGTGCGACGCCCCACCACGCCCGGCATCGCCAGGTCCGCGGCCGACGACATCCGCCACGCGTCCTCCACGACCCGCGCCACCGCCCGGGCTGCGGCGACCGTCGAACGGCCTCTCTCAACCAGCTCCCGCCGCAGCGTCCGCGCCTGGAGCGCCGCTACCGACATGCCCTGGCCGTAGAGCGGGTTGAGGCTGCACACCGCGTCGCCGACCGGCATCAGCCCGTGGGGCAGGTGGCGCATACGGTCGTAGCGGCGGCGCACCCCGGCGGGGAAGCGGAACCGCATCGGCTCGTCGACCGGCTCCCCGTCGGCCAGCGCGTCGGCGATGTCGGGGAACGGCAGGGTGCGGGCGAACGCCTCGAACCCGTCGGGGTCCGCCGGCGGTGCGTCGTCGCCGTAGCCGCCGAGCGTCGCCAGCCACACCCCGTCCTCGACCCGGCTCAGCCCACCGCCGCGCGGCGCCTCGGGCGTCGGCCCCTCGATGCACGCCAGCGCACCGTCGAGGACGTCCTCGTCGAGCCGGTACCGGCGGGTCGCGTAGGTGATGCCGACGACCACCTTCTCCTCGGCCGGCGCGCCGACGCCCATCTCGTCGAGCCACCGCGGCAGTTGGCTGCCACGCCCGGTCGCGTCGACGACCAGGTCGGCCGCGAGGGCCACCTCGTCGCCACCCTCGTCATCACCGCGCACGAGGACGCGGGCGCCGGTCACCCGACGACCGCCCTCGGCGACCTTCAGGCCGACGACCTCGGCCGGCGGGCCGAGCTCGACGTTGGGTCGCTCGGCGACCCGCCGGCGCACGGCGGCCTCGAGGCGGGGACGGGTCACGCTCACGAGGCTCAACCCGCCGTGATCGGCGACGAACCGGTGGCCCCCGAAGTACAGGCGGCTGTCGCCCAACGTGTCGCCGATCGGCGCGCCCTCGGCCGCCAGCTCGTCGGTGATCCCCGGCAGCATCTCCTCGAGCGCCAGGTGCCCGCCGGCGAGCAGGGCATGGGTGTGCCGGCCCTGGGGGACGCCCTTGCGGGGGTGCGGACCGTCGGGCACGGTGTCCCGCTCGATCACGGTGACCTGGTCGTACGCGTCGGCCAGCGCGTAGGCCGCGAGCAGCCCTCCCATGCTCCCGCCGAGCACGACCGCCCGGTCCCTGGCCGGCGTGGTGCCACGTCCTGCACGCATCGGATCTCCTCCCTCGGTGCCAGGAGACGAGAGCGGCGCAACGGGCCGATGATACGAAACCGCCCCCGGCCGCGCCGGTGACGAGGGACGGACCCCCGCCGCGTCGTCCTACGAGGCCACCGGCACGACGCAGGCCGACTCCGTGCGGAGTCGGGTGCGCAGCGCCCAGGCCAGCGCGGCGATCGCCGCCACCTGGAGGAGCGGCTGGACCGGTTCGAACCAGTTGAGCGCGCCCGACGTGCCCAGCGCGAGCAGCACGAGCTTGTTGCACACGGGGCACCCGACGGCGAAGAACGTGAGCATCCCCCCGGCGAGCCCGGTGCGGGTCGGACGGTCGAGCTCGTCCGCCTCGCCCTCGACGGGCGAGGCGACGTAGGTCGCGGCGAGCAGCCCGGCCAGCACGGCCGACACGAGCAGCGCCGGCCACGACCACCAGGTCGGTGGGATCTCGCGCCCGAAGACCGGCGTCGGGATCATCGCCGTCGGCACGCCGACGACCAGGACGTAGGCGACGGCGGTGGCCGCGGCGACGCCCCAGCGACGGCCGGTCCAGTAGGCGATCGTCATCGGGCGGACGGCTCGACCGAGCAGGCGCTCGGGGCGAACCGCGCGGGGAACGCCCTGGTCACGACGAACGTGACGGCGACGGCGACCAGTGCGGCGAGCGCACCCCAGCCGTCGCTCCCGGTGACGCTGGTGACCGACAGCCCGGCGATCCAGGCGGCGACGACGTAGCGGACGTATCCACACATACCCGCCACGGTATCGGAGGCACGCATGCGGTCCTCGACGCTCCGGCGAGCGACGGCTCAGATCTGGGCGAGGTCGTGGAGCGCCGGCGAGTCGACGATCCGGATCCAGCGCCGCCCCGTCTCGATGACCCCGTCGCGCCCCAGCCGGGCGAGGATGCGGCTGACGGTCTCGCTCGCCGTGCCGGTGAGACCGGCCAGGTCATCACGAGACAGTGGCAGGTCGAGCAGGATCCCGTCGCGGCGGCGGACCCCGACCCGGCCCTCGAGCATGGCCAGCGCGGCGGCCACCCGCTGCTCGCTGTCGGCGGCACCCAGGGCGTGGATGTGGCGGTGCGCCTGCTCCAACCGGCGGGCCATGACGCCGAGCCCGAGACGGGCGACCGACGGATGGCTGTCGAGGATCTCGCCGAAGGCCGCTTCGTCGAGGCCGAGCACGCACAGCGGGGTCAACGCCCACACCGAGTCCGGGTAGGTCTCGGCGCCGAGCAGGGGCAGCGTCCCGATGAAGTCCCCGGGACGGGCGACGTCGATGAGCACCTCGGTGCCGTCGAGCGCGGTGCGCACCACCTTGGCGGTGCCGGCGGCCACGACGAAGATGCGTCGGGCGGGCTCGCCGGCGTGCATGACCGCCGTCCCCGCCGCGTGGTCATGGACCGTGCAGCGGCGCTCGACGTCGTCCAACCCGGCCTCGTCGAGACCGGCGAAGAACGGGACGTGCGCCAGGGCGTGCCGGCGCACGTCGACCGTGCAGCTGGCGGCGTCGTGCACCGGCACGGAGAGCGGCGTACGTCGAGGACCCATCGCGCTCACGCTACCGAGCGACCGGCGACGCCTGACCCCGGACCGGCTCGGTCGCCGTCGGGCCCAGGTCGGCCGGCAGCGGCGCCGGCTCGGACCCGCCGCGGAGCAGGCGCACCGCGTTGAGGACGACGGCCACGACCGACACCTGATGCACGAGCATGCCGGCGGCCATCATCACCTCTCCCAGGAGCACCCCGACCAGCAGGCTGGTCACGGTGAACAGGGCGATGGCGACGTTCTGGCGGACCACCCGGGCCGTGCGCCGGGACAGGTCGATGGCGGTCGCCACGCGAGCCAGGTGCCCGGACAGGATGCCGACGTCGGCGGTCTCGACGGCGACCGCGGTGGCCCCGCCTCCGAACGCGATGCCCACGTCGGCGGTGGCGAGCGCCGGTGCGTCGTTCACCCCGTCGCCGATCATGGCGACGACGTGGCCCCTCTGCTGCAGCTCGCGGATGGCCGCCAGCTTGTCCTCGGGCGACAGGTCGCCCCGCACCCGGTCGATGCCCACCGCCCGGCCGACGGCGTCGCCCACGAGCTGGGAGTCGCCGGTCAGCATCACGATCTCCTCGACCCCGATGTCCCGCAACCGCTCGATGCCGGCGGCGGCGTCGGCGCGGACCTCGTCGGCGAGGCCGAGCACGCCGACGATCGTCCCGTCGTCGATGACGACCATCGACGTTCGTCCGGCAAGCCGCAGCTGCTCGAGCCGGTCGAGGACGACGGCGTCGACCTCGACACCGAGCTCGGCGGCCAGTGACGTGGTGCCGACGGCGACCGTCCGACCCTCGAAGGTGGTCTCGACGCCGGCGCCGGCGTGGTGGACGAAGGCGCCATGATCGACCGAGGGGACGATCCCCTGCGCCGCGGCCGCGGCGAGGATCGGTGCGGCCAACGGGTGCTCGGACCCGGACTCGGCGGCCGCGGCGACCGCCAGGACGTCGCGCTCGGCGGCCCCCTCGACCGGCACCACGTCGACGAGCCGAGGAGCGCCGACGGTCAGCGTGCCGGTCTTGTCGAAGGCCACAGCGGTGACCTTGCCGACCAGTTCGAGGTGCTCCCCGCCCTTGACGAGGACGCCGTCGCGAGCGGCGCGGCCGATGCCGGCCACCATCGACACCGGCATCGAGATCACCAGCGCGCCGGGGCAGGCGATGACGAGCAGCGTCAGCGCCAGCTCGACCTGGCGGGTGAGGGCGAAGGTGACGGCCGCGAGCACCGCGATCGCCGGGGTGTACCAGGCGGCGAAGCGCTCGATCGCCCGCTGGGCGGGAGCCTTCGACTCCTGCGCCTCCTCGACCCGGTGGATGATCCGGGCCAGGGCGGTGTCGGCACCGACGCCGGTGGCGCGAACCTCGATGAGGCCGCCTGCGGTCACCGTGCCCGCGTAGACGGTGCGGCCCGCCGACGCCTCGACCGGCATCGACTCGCCGGTGATGCTGGACTCGTCGACCGCGGCACGGCCGGCGACGACCTCGCCGTCGACCGGGATCTTCCCGCCGGGGCGGACGACGACGATCTCGCCGCGTCGAACCTCCGACGGCGACACGACGACCTCCTCGCCGTCGCGCCGCACGGTGGCGGTCTCGGGGGCCAGCTCGAAGAGGCGGGCCAGGGCGTTGCGGGTCCGCCCCACCGCGGCACGCTCGAGCGCCCCGCCGAGGGCGAACAGGAACGTGACCGCCGCCCCCTCCCAGAGCTCACCGATCACGAACGCGCCGGTGACTGCGATCGTGACCAGGGCCTCGATCCCGATCCGGCGGATCCGCAGGTCACGCACGGCCCGCACCGCGATGGGGCGCCCGGCGACGAGCGTGGCCGCGACCAGGCCGGCGTCGAACAGGGCCGTCGACCGGCCGCGCACGAGGAAGGCGAACGCGATGAGCGCCGCGCTCGCGAGCGGGATGGCCCAAGGCCCCCGCGCCGACCGGCGCAGGGGCCCCTCTCGGGCGATCGTGGTCGTGGTCACTGGAACCCCCTCGGGGCTGCGGCGTAGCCCGCGGCGCGGACCGCTGCGACCAGGTCGTCGACCGTGGCCACGTCGGGGTCGTGGACGACCTCGATCCGACCGGTCGCGAAGTGGACGGTGCCCCGCTCGACCCCGTCGAGGGCGGCGAGGCGCGTCTCGATCTTGGCGATGCAGGACGGGCAGGACAGCTCGTTGCTGTACAGGTTGGTGGTGCGCAGGGCGGTGGTGGTCGTCATGGTGACTCCTCTTCTCTCAGTGCGGCGTCGCTCAGGTGGCGACGTCGTGGCGGTGGACGAACCGGATCCCGAGCTCGAGCGTGACGAGGCTCAGCACGACCGCCACGACGATGCCGGTGGCGCTGATGTCCAGCTCGGCGGCCCGTGCGGTGGCGGCGATCGCCAGCAGGAAGAGCCCTTGGATCAGGTGCTTGCGGAGGTGGGTCTGCATGGTGATCTCCGATGTCGTCTCGTCACCCCGCCCGGTCGGTGAGGCGCTCGTTCCTTCTGGATCGACCGTACGAAGGAACGCGAGGGAGGTCCCTGACGCAGATCAGGTAGTCGCGACTTCGCGCGTCGTCACCCTGTCGCACCGACGCCGCCGGGCGCCGACGACCTCGGGAGCGCGCTGCCGAGACCGTGAAGCTCCGGGAACGGATGGTGTCCCTCGCGCTTCACAGACCGCGGGAGATCGGGCTCAACCTGCGGCTGTGCCGACCGCGCCGACGGGGTTCTGCGTCGACGCGGCGCCGAGCTCGGTCATGCGAGCCAGTCCACGATCGACGACGTCGGCCACCCTCGCGACGGCGGCTCGCACCGCGGGGTCGTCGCGCCGTGACGGGTCGACGCGGGCGGGGTTGAGCGCGCAGCCGTTGGCCCACGCGGCGATGTCGGGCTCCGCGCCGTAGGTGCGGGCGGCCACGGTGCCGCGGGCCTGCATCAGCGCCCAGTCGGCGGTCGAGTCGGGGAGCGTGTTCGGCGGGCAGAGCCGGTTGCGCTCCCGGTCGTCGTCGCGGGTCGCCTCCACGTAGCCGGCGAGCGCCGCGCAGAAGCACGGGAAGCCCACGCGGACCGTCTGCAGCCGGATCGCATCCGGTCCCCACACGGGCACGAGCGGCGGGTACCGCAGCCCCGACGCCGCGCAGTGCACGACGAGCGTGCCGGCCGCGAGCGGGATCGTCTCGTCGGCAAACGCCATCTCCCGCCCGGTCACGTACCGGACGTGGCCCCGCCGGACGACGTGCTCGATCGTGCGGAGCAGGTCCAGCTCCCACGCGCCGAGCGTCGGCGTCTTGGCCATGGTGGGGGTGACGTCGCGATCGACCCGCAGCATGACGCCGGCGGCCTCGAGCCGCAGGAACAGGTCGTCGAGCGACTCGGCCTCGGCCGCCGCGCTCATCGTCTCGGCGACGAGCCCGAACCCCACGACGGGGTCGGGCTGCACGACGGCGCGGTTCAGCATCCATGGGTCGCGGGGCCGCACCCACGTGATGCGGTCCGGCACGACCCCGTGGCCGAGCAGCCAGACGATCGCGTCGGTCGCCGTCTTGCCCGACCCGACGATCACGTAGCGGTCGGCCGCCGCCTCGAGGCGGGCCAGGTCGTTGACGGGGACGACGTGCGCGCCGTCGGCGACCCCGAACGGCGGTGGCGTCGTGGCCGGGATGGTCGGCGACAGGTACGTGGCGTCGACGACCCGACGCCGGACGTGGACCTCCACCGTCTCGCCCGACACGCGCGACGTGACCAGGTGCGTCGAGCCGTCGGTGCGGTGCTCGTGGCCGCCGAGGAACGTCACCCGTCCGGTGCCGACGAAGCGCCGGCGGAGGACGTCGTCGTAGTACGCCTGGATCTCGGGCTGGCTGGCCCGCTCGTGGAGGCCCGCCTCGGGTCCGGTCTGCTGCACCTCGCCGTGCCCGAGCGGCGTCGACGCGACGCCGTAGAAGAGCGACGCCTGGTGGAGCTGCACGAACGGATACGCGTCCTGCCAGTGACCACCGGCGGCGTGGCGACGGTCGACCATCGTGACGTGCACGTCGGCGTGGTCGATGAGGGCGTCGGTGAACGCCATGCCCATCGCCCCAGCGCCGACGACCAGGTAGTCGGTCTCCAACGATCGGATCGCCATCGGCTCACCTCCCGGGGCCACGACGACGGGAGCCGGGTGGCGGGCAGATGATACGAGTCCGTCCCCGGACGCGCCGGTGACGGGAGGCATGAGCCATAGGGTGGCGCTGTGCGGGAGCGGTCAGGGCGATTGGGGGGCGGGCGACGCCAGAGGACGGGGACCCGAGCGGTGCGATCGCGCCGGCGGTGGCGCTCAGTGTCGTTCCTTCTCGTCGCGGTCTCAGCCCTCCCGGGCTGTTCGTTCGACGGTACGGACTACGTCGAGGAGGTGACACTCACGCCCGACGGGCGCCCACGCACGTTCGTGGTCTACGACGACCTCGTCGGCGACCTTCGGTGGTTCGAGAGCGATGACGGCGGCATCACATGGGAGATGACCTGGGACGAAGTGGGGCACTCCGACGATGAACCCCACGCCGAGGTGTGCCGGCGCGACGGCTGGTGCTTCCGCGCGAGTGGCGAGGCCGTCGAGGAGCGCCCGCCGGGCGGCGGGTGGCGCCACTCGTACGGCCTCACGGAGGACCAGGAGAGGGTCCTCGAGTACCGGAACGGCGTTCACAGCGGCGAGCGCTTCACCACGGTGGTCGTGGTCCCGGTCGACGGGGGCGAGCACGTGATCGCGGCCGCCTCGGACCAGGGTGTGGTCGTCCTCGACACGGCGGGCGAGTGGCACACGCAGGCGGTGGGTGGCGTTGCGCCCGGCGGCCCCGACCTGGCCATCTGGCCACTGAGGATGGTGGAGATGGTCGCATGGTGGGTCCCGGTGCCCGCCGCCGTGGTGATCGTCCGGTTGTCACGGCGGGACCGGGGACCCGGTCGACGGCCGAACCGGCCGGGTCCGGTGCTCGTCGCCGCTCTCCTTGCGCTCGTCCTCTGGGTTACAGGCGCACTGGCGTGGCAGGTCCTCGCCGCGTTCCGTGTCGCTCCCTCCGTCGTGGCCTCGGTGACAGCGGTGTTCTGGACGCTGGCTGTGGTGGTGCCGCTGCTGTGGCTCAGAGGCGCGCCGCGGAGGTCGAGCGCCTGACCGGGCCTCCCCCGGACGCGCCGGTGACGGGAGGCGGACCTCCCGTCACCGAACCGAGGGTTGCGAGCGACCGACGCCCTACTGCGTGGCGATCGCTCCGAGGATGTCGAGCTTCGCTGCCCGGCGGGCCGGACCGGTGGCGGCCACCACGCCGGCGACACCGGCCGCGGCCATGATCACCAGCAGCTGCGGCACGGGCAGCACCAGGTGCGTCACCTGCTCCTCGGCCAGTGCCCGCACCATGCCCCACGCCCCGCCGATCGCCAGGCCGGCGCCGAGCGTCGCGGCGAGCACGGCGATCAGCACCGACTCCCACCGCACCGCGGCCCGCACCTGGCGGCGGTGCATGCCGATCGCCCGCAGCAGCCCCAGCTCCCGGGTCCGTTCGTGCACCGACAGGGCCAGCGTGTTGGCGATCCCGATCAGGGCGATCACCACGGCCAGTGCCAGCAGGCCGTAGATCAGGTTGAGCATCTGGTCGATCTCCGCGGTGACCGTCTCCTTCAGCTCGGCCTGGTCGTCGATCTGGGCGTTCGGCCACTCCGCCACCGCGGCCTCGACCGCGGCCCGGGACTCGGCGGCCGGCACCCCGTCGGCGACACCGACGAACACCTGCCGGTCGTACACGTCGGCCACGTGCGCATCGAAGGTGGCGACGTCGACGACCCAGTCGCTGTAGGCGCTCGGCAGGTAGCCGTCGAAGATCGCCCGCACCTCGAGCGCCACGTCGGCGCCGTCGGCGAACCGCACCGACACCGTGTCGCCCACGGCCAGCCCCTCATCCGTCGCCATGTCCGACGAGATGGCGACGCCGTCGTCGCCGACACGATCGAGCGCACCGGAGGAGAGCTCCAGGTCGTAGAGCTCGTCGAACACAGCGGTGTCGACCGCGGTCAACTGGCTGCCGACGCCGTCGACCTCGGCGGGGGTGTCCCGCACCGGCGAGATCAACTCGACAGCGGAGCTCGCCAGCAGGTCCTCCTCGATGTCCACGCCGAACCCGCCGGTGAACGACCCCGAGTCGACGACGTAGTCCGCCCGGAACGACCCGTCGACGGCCGCGGCTACCGACTCCTTGGTCGAGGCGGCGACGATCGTGATGAACCCGACCAGCGCCACGCCGATCATCAGCGCCGACGCCGTGGCCGCGGTGCGCTTCGGCGCCCGGCGGGCGTTCTCCTTGGCGTAGCGGCCGGTGATGCCAGAGAGGCGAGCCGCCGGCGCGCCGAGCACCGCCATCGCCGGCCGCACCAGCACCGGACCGAGCGTGATGACCCCGACGAGGATCGTGCCCGCACCGAGACCGAGGACCGGCAGCCCGTCCGTCCCGCCGGCGACCATGCCCGCGGCGAAGGCCACGACACCGAGCGCCGTCAGGAGGGTGCCGGCGACGGTCCGCCCGACCGAGGCGTTCGACCGGTCGATGGCGACGTCGCGCAGCGCGGCGATCGGCCGCACCTTGCTGGCCCGCACCGCGGGGACGATGGCGCTCAGCACGCTCACGCCGACGCCGACCACGAGAGCGGTGACGACGGTGCCCGACGCGACGACCAGCGGCCCGCTCGGGATGTCGAGCCCGACCCCGGCGAGCAGCGCCCGCAAGGCGAACGACAGGCCGACGCCGGCGAGCAGGCCCAGTCCGGCGGCGACGACGCCGACGGCCACCGACTCGAGCACCACCGACCGCAGCACCTGGGCCCGGCGGGCGCCGATCGCCCGCAGCAGCGCCAGGTCCTTCAGCCGCTGGGCCACCACGATCGAGAACGTGTTGTAGATGATGAACGTCCCGACGAAGAGCGCCACGTAGGCGAACGCCATCAGGAACGAGTTGAAGAAGCCGAGGTCCTCCGCCAGCTGGTCCTGCTGGTCGGCGGTGTCCTGCTCGCCGGTGACCACCTCGAGCCCCGAGCCGGCCGCGCCGACCGTGGCCGAGAGCCGCTCGGCCAGCTCGGTCGAGGACACGCCGCCCTCGGCGGCCACGACGACCATGTCGAAGCGGTCGGCCTCGGCGAAGAGCCGCTGCGCGGTGGCGTCGTCGGTGGCGACGAGCGTCGTGCCGGGCAGGCCGTCGACGTCGCCGTAGGCGGCGGTGCCGACGAGGGTGAGCGTGGCCGGGCCCTCCTTGGTGAGGACCTGGATCTCGTCGCCGACCGTCCAGCCCTCGGCGTCGGCGGTGCGCTGGTCGACGACCGCCTCGTCGGCGGACTCCGGCGCCCGACCGTCGGAGAGCGAGAACGGGTTGAGCCGCTCGTCGTCGATCCAGTTGGCGCCGATCGTGACGTTGAGCCCGTCGTCGGCCGCCGCGGCCTCGCCGTCGGCGTGCACGAGCTGGGCGGTGCCCTGGATCGAGCCCCGGGCGACGGCCACGCCGTCCACCGCGGCGACGTCGTCGACCACCGCGGCGTCGAGCCGGCCACGGGCCGAGGCGAACGCCCCCTCGACCACCGAGTCGCTCCGGACGATCACGTCGGTGCCCTCGTTGGCCGAGGCGATCACCTCGTCGAAGGTCGCCTCCATCGTGTCGGTCAGCACCATGGTGCCGGCCATGAACGCCACGCCGAGCACGACGGCGAGGCCGGTGAGCAAGTAGCGCACCTTGTGGGCCCACAGGCCCTTGAGGGTCAGGGAGAACATGGCGGTCACCGTCCGAGGTGCTTCATGCGATCGAGGATCGCGTCGGGTGTGGGGTCGTCGATCGAGTCGACGATGCGGCCGTCGGCCAGCACGACCACGCGGTCGGCGTAGGACGCGGCGACCGGGTCGTGGGTGACCATGACGATGGTCTGGCCCAGGTCGCGGACGGCCTGGCGCATGAACGTGAGGATCTCCGAGCTCGACCGGCTGTCGAGGTTCCCGGTCGGCTCGTCGGCGAAGATGATCTCCGGCTGGCCGGCCAGCGCCCGGGCCACCGCGACCCGCTGCTGCTGGCCGCCGGACAGCTCGCTCGGCCGGTGCGACAGGCGGGGACGCAGCCCGACCGTGTCGATCACCTGCTGGAGCCAGCCGGTGTCGGGCGTGCGCCCGGCGAGCGACGCCGGCAGCGTGATGTTCTCGAGCGCGGTGAGCGTCGGCACCAGGTTGAAGGCCTGGAAGATGAAGCCGATCCGGTCCCGGCGCAGCGCGGTGAGGGCCCGGTCCTTCAGCGTCGTCAGGTCGATGTCGCCGATGAACACCTGGCCCGACGTGAGGTCGTCGAGGCCGGCGACGGTGTGCATCAGCGTCGACTTGCCCGAGCCCGACGGGCCCATGATCGCGGTGAAGCGTCCGGCCTCGAAGTCGATCGAGACGTGGTCGAGAGCGGCGACCGCGCCCTCGCCGGAGCCGTAGACCTTCGTGGCGTCGACGGCCCGGGCGGCGGTGGGGGTGCCGGTCGTCGTGGGGGAGGTGGAGGTGAGCATGGGGCCACGATGCGGCTGCGGGGGTGCGCGCGTCGTCGGCCCACGGGCCATGCCGTGCGGCGCCGCGTACACCTCGGGATGTACGCCCCGGTCAACCGCGCGGCCGATGCGCGCCCCGGCCGGCCTCTGTACCGTCCAGGCCGTGCAGATCCGCGCGCGTGCGAGACGACCTTGGACCTGGCTGCGGGGCCGCCCGACCTGGATGCTCGACGCCGGCATCGCCACCGTGTTCGTGATCGGCGGGTTCCTCTCGACCAGCCAGCGGATCTACGCCGACGTCGCCTACGAGCCCCGCGACGGCTGGGCCTACGCGCTGATCCTCGCCGCGACCCTCCCGTACTACGTGCGCCGCCGGGCGCCGCTGCCGGTGTTCCTCGCCAGCACCGTGGCCGTCGCCGTGCTGTCCCTCCAGGACTACGCCCCCGGCGCCCTGCCCCTCTTCGCGCTCTTCGGCGCCTACACCGTCGGCGCGCACCGTCCCCTCACCGAGGCCGTGACCGCGGCGGCCGCCGCCGCGGTGCTCCTCCTCGTCCTCTTCGTCGGCGACAGCGAGAACTTCGGCGTCGCAGCGCTGGTGTCGAACCTCGGCATCTTCGCCGCCGCCATCCTCCTCGGCTGGAACGTCCAGTCCCGACGCCTCCGGCTCGAGGCTCTCGAGCGGGGTCACCTCGAGGCAGCACGTGCCGCGGCGGCCGACGAGCGGCTGCGCATCGCCCAGGAGCTGCACGACGTGGTCGCCCACTCGCTCGGCGTCATCGCCGTGCAGGCCGGCGTCGGCGCCCACATGCTCGACCAGGACGTCGAGGAGGCCCGCAAGGCGCTCGACAACATCTCGACGACGAGCCGCTCGAGCCTCGCCGAGATCCGCCGCCTGCTCGGCGTGGTGCGCGAGCGCGACGACGCCGCCGAGTACGCCCCCGCCCCCGGCCTGGCCGACCTGCCCCGCCTGGTGCGCGACATGGGCGAGGTCGGCCTCGACGCCGAGCTGATCGTGGACGGCGACCTCGGCGAGCTGCCGTCCGGTGTCGAGCTCGCCGCCTACCGCATCATCCAGGAGGCGCTCACCAACGCCCTGCGCCACGCCCACGCCCGGCACGTCACCGTGCGGGTGACGCCGGGGCCGGGCGAGGTCGGCATCGTCGTCACCGACGACGGGCGGGGCGGCGCGCCCGACCCGGCGTCGACCGGACACGGGCTCGTCGGCATGCGGGAGCGGGCCGCCCACTACGGCGGCACGGTCGAGGCCGGTCCGCTCCCCGAGGGCGGGTGGCGGGTCGCGACGTGCCTCCGCTACGACACCGAGCCGGCCCGGTGATCCGCGTCGCGGTCGCCGACGACCAGGCCCTCGTCCGCAGCGGCTTCTCCGTGCTGCTCGGGTCGGCGCCTGACATCGAGGTCGTGGGCGAGGCCGGCGATGGCCGGGAGGCGATCGAGCTCGTCCGCCGGGAGCGACCCGACGTCGTCCTCATGGACATCCGCATGCCCGAGGTCGACGGCCTCGAGGCCACGCGCACCATCACCGCCGACCCGGCGACGGCCGGCACCCGCGTGCTCGTGCTGACGACGTTCGACCTCGACGAGTACGTGTTCGAGGCGCTGCGCGGCGGGGCGAGCGGGTTCCTGCTGAAGGACACGCTGCCCGCCGACCTCCTCGCCGCCGTGCGGGTGGTGGCCGGGGGAGAGGCGCTGCTCGCGCCCAACGTGACCCGCCGCCTCATCGAGCAGGTCGTACGAGGCGCCGACGCGCCGACGCTGGCGATGCCGCCGGGGATGGACCAGTTGACCGAGCGGGAGCGGGAGGTGCTCGTCGCCGTGGCCCAGGGCCTGTCGAACGCCGAGATCGCCGAGGCGCTCTTCATGAGCCACGCCACGGCCAAGACCCACGTGAGCCGGGTGCTCACCAAGCTCGACGCCCGCGACCGCGCCCAGCTGGTCGTGCTGGCCTACGAGTCCGGGCTCGTGTCCCCGGGCCGCGGGCGGGCGTCCTAGAGCCCCGCGTGTCGATTACTTATCGACATACCGACCCGATATGCGGATAGGTTACCGACGTGATCTACCAGGCTCCGGGGCTCACCGATCTCGACAGGTACGTGCTCGACGAGATCGAGTCGCTGCGAGATCGTCTGCGGTACCAGCTCCGGCAACCGCGTCGGTGGTACGGCACCCTTCGACGCGCCACGGCGGCGCGGGCGGTGCAGGGCTCGAACTCCATCGAGGGCTACCACGCGAGCGTCGAGGACGTCGCAGCGGTCCTCGACGACGAGGAGCCGCTCGACGCCGACACCGAGACCCGACGAGCCATCGCGGGCTACCGCGACGCCATGACCTACGTGCTCCAGCTCGCGAGCTCCGAGCCGCCGAGAACACTCGACGCGTCACTCCTGCTCTCCCTCCACTTCATGATGATCAAGCACGACCTCGCCAAGAACCCCGGATCGTGGCGGCCAGGTGGGGTGTGGGTCGAGGACGCCGACGGCAGGGTGACCTACCAGGCTCCGCCACGCGACGGCCTCGAGGGACTGGTCGACGAGATGCTCGGCCAGCTCGCTGACGGCTCGGGCGTCTCGCTCGTCGACGCGGCGATGGCGCACCTCAACCTGGCGCTGATCCATCCCTTCAGCGACGGGAACGGTCGGATGGCACGCTGCGTCCAGTCGTTCGTTCTGGCACGCGACGGGCTCCTCGCGCCGGAGTTCCTCAGCATCGAGGAGTACCTCGGTCGCAACACCAGCGACTACTACGGGGTGCTCACCGAGGTGGCCGCTGGGTCCTGGTCGCCCCAGCACAGCGCACGGCCCTGGCTCACGTTCTGCCTCACCGCCCACTACCGCCAGGCACAGACCGTGCTCCGCCGCATCGACGAAGCTGCGGCGTTGTGGGATCGGTGTGACGCTCTCGTGCGGCGGCACGGCCTGCCGGAGCGTTCGATCGGGGTGCTCTGCGACGCCGCACGGGGCTGGCGGATCCGGCGTTCGCTCTACGTCAAGGCCGTGCGCTCGTCGGTCGGCGACGAGATCACCGACGACAGCGCCACTCGCGACCTCAGGGCGCTGAGTGCCGCAGGGCTCCTCGACCCCCGAGGCGAGAAGCGCGGGCGCACCTACCTGGCGACGCCGCAACTGCGCGCCGCGTGGGAGGAGATCCGGAATCACCGTCCCACTCCCGTGGTCGTCGACCCCTACGAACTCGCTCAGCTCAAACTGCCCGGCCTCGGTTGACGCCCGCCGACACGGGTGAGTCGATCGTGGCACGACAGCCGGTTCCACCTCGGTGCGACAGGAGAGAGCAGCAGCCACGGGGGCTGTGGTTGTCGCACCGAGGCGGAACCGGACCACCGACGAGGAGGAGCACCTCGGGCTGGTGGCGCGCCCGCGGGCGCGTCAGCCGAGGTCGATCACCTGGTGGCACTCGACGACGGCCGACACGTCCACGCCCTCGTCGGTCGTGCCCATGATCGTGATCGCCGCGGTGTCGCCCTCGTCCTCGAGGGTGAGCAGGGCGCTGCTGCCCCGGGCGAGGTGGTAGCGGTTCTCGCCGACCCGGGCGGTCGCGGCGAACGCCGAGTTGCCGGTCGCCGCCGCGTCGATGTCGTCGATGTCGATCTGGAAGCTGTGGAAGCCGTCCGGCTCGTCGAGCATGTACTGGAGGCCAAACGTGCCCTCGCCCGTCCCGTGCCGGCTGCAGCCGTACTCCGGGACGGTCGCGTTGTGGGTGCCCGAGTCGGCACCACCGTCGAGGCTGAGCATGATCGAGGCGACCCCGTCGCCGCTTGGTCCCTCGTCCGAGCCCCCGGAGGTGCCCGAGTCGCCGCCGCTGCCCTCGTCGGTCGACCCGCCCTCGTCGGTGGCACCCTCGTCCGCCGACGAGGTCTCCTCTGTGTCCGGAGATGCGTCGTCGTTGCTGTCGTCGTCGCCGCCACAGGCGCCGAGCGCGAGGAGCCCGACGACGATGGCAGCGGTGGCCCGTGCACGTGTGTTCATCATGTGGTCGAGCGTCCTCTGACCGCCCACTCTCGGTCACCATCCCTTTGCGCCAACCTGCGACACTGGCCGGCGTGCTGGTCGGACGGGAGACGGAGCTCGCCGCGCTCGGTGAGGCGCTCGCCGAGGGGCGATCCGTTCTCGTCACCGGCGAACCGGGCGTGGGCAAGACGTCGCTCGTCCGGGCCGCGGTCGCGGCGAGCGGGCTCCCGGCCCGTGAGGGCGGCGCGTTCTCCGTGCTGTCGTGGATGCCGTACCTGCCCTTGCGCCGCGCCGTCGGCCTCGCCCTGCCGCGCACCGTGGAGGGCGCCGCCCTGCTCGACCCCGGTGCCATGGCCGCCGAGGTGGAGGACCGACTCGACGGCGCGATCCTCGTGCTGGACGACCTCCAGTGGGCCGACGACTCGACCCTCGCCGCCACGGCGCTGCTCGTGGCCCGGGTGCCGGTCGTCGCCATCGCCCGTCGTGACGGCGACGGCGCGGCCGACGTCCGAGCGACCCTGCGGGACGAGGGCATCGAGGAGCTCACGGTCGAACCGCTCGACGCCGACGCGGTCGAAGCGCTCGTCCGCCAACGCCACCCCGACGCCGGGCCGGGCGAGGTCCGCCGATTGCGGGAGCGCAGCGGCGGCAACCCGCTCATCCTCGGCGAGCTCCTCGACAGCGGCGGCGACGCCCCCGACAGCCTGCGCCTCGCCCTCGCTGCCCGCCTGCGCCGCCTCGACGCACCGACCAGGGAGACCTTCGAGCTGCTCGCCCTCGCCGGTCGACCGCTACCTGCCGCGCTGATCGACCTGCACGCCGTTACTCGGCTGGTCGAGACCGACCTGGCTGTTCGGGACGAGGACCGCCACCTCTCGGTGCGCCACGCCCTCTTGGCCGAGGTCGCCGTCGCCGAGCTCGATGACGAGGTCGCCACCGCACGCCACTCCCGGCTGGCGGCCCTGCTCCGCGACGATCCGGGCAGCGCCGCCGCGCACCACCTCGCGGCGGGCGAGCGCGATGCCGCGCGGGCCGCCGCCCTCGTTGCGGCCGCCGCCACTCCCCACCCGCTCGAAGCGGCCCGCCACCTGGCCATCGCCGCCGAGTGCACCGAGGGGCCCGAGGCCCACGACCTCCGCCTCCGCGCGGCGCAGGGGCTCGTCACCGCCGGCGAGATGCGCCGCGCCCACGCTGTCCTCGGCGACGAGCCGCCACCCACCCCCGACCAGGCCGCGACCTGGCACCTGCTGCGCTCTCGCGCCCGGTGGGCCGAGGGCGACAACGACGGCTTCGTCCGCGAGCTCCACGCCGGCCTCGCTCTCGCACCCGCCGTCAGCCCCGACGTGCGCCTCCGCCTCGACGTCGAGTCCCTGCGAGAGGCCGTGCTCATCGTCATCGGCGGCGAGATCCCCGACGACGCCGTCGAGGACGCCCGGCGCGTGGTCGCCGCCGCCGACATCGCGGGCGTGGCGCGCGCCCGTGCCCACTTCCAGCTCGGGACGCTCCTCTACATGCTCGAGCAGGACGGATGGGCCGAGGAGCTGGAGCGCAGCCAGCGACTGGCGGTCGAGGAAGGCGACGTCGAGTGCGAGCTGCTCGCCGGCAACAACCTCGTCACCGCCCACGAGTTCATGGGCGACCCGCACATCGGCCGCCGGATCGCCGAGCGCATGCGCGAGCGCAGCCGGGACCTGCGCGCCTCGGCGTGGGAGCACCAGTTCACCGCGCTCCTCCTCAACCTGCAGATGCACGCCGGCGACGTGCGCGGCGCGGTGCGGGGCGGCGTCGACCTGCTCGGCGAACCGCTCGAGCTGCGCACCCGCCAGCAGGTCGAGGTCACCGTCGTCTACTCGCTCATCTGCATGGGCGGGCTCGAGCTGGCCCGTGCCCGGCTCGACGACCTCGCCGAGGACGCCACCGAGGACTGGATGGGCCAGACCCAGGTGGCGTTTCTCATGGCCGACCTGGAGCTGGGCGCGGGTCGTCCCGAGGCGGCGTTGGCTTGGTTGGCAAAGGTGCCCGACCTGGCGACCGCCGCCGTGGCCGACGTGGCCGGGCCGATCGAGGCGTGGGCCCGGCTCGAGCTCGGCCTCGACGTGGAGCCTCCCGCCACCGCCGCCTCGTCGCTCGACGTGCCCGATCTGCCGGCGCTCTCCCAAGGAGAGGTGCGGGCCGTCGCCCTGCTCTCCCGCGGCGAGCACGCCGCCGCATCCGACCTGTTCGACGCGCTCGCCGGCCCCTACGGCACACACCACCTCCGGGGCCGGGTCCGTTGCCTTCTCGGCGCCGGGCTCGCCCGCCGTGCCCTCGGCGACGCCGACGGCGCCCGGGCGCGCCTGCTCGAAGGGGAGGGGGTGGCGCTGGCCCACGGACTGCGGCCGCTGGTCGACCGGCTCCACCGCGAGCTGCGCGGCGTCGGCATCCGTCGGGCGTCGCAGCGGGCACCTCGCGACGACAGCGGGCTCACGGCGCGCGAGGCCGAGCTGATGGGACTCGTCGCCCAGGGCTTGACCGACCGAGAGATCGCCCGCCGGCTCGGGCTGAGCCCGGCGACGGTGAAGAGCACGATCCGCTCGGCGATGACCCGCCTCGGCGTCGAGTCCCGCGGTCAGGCGGTGTTGGCGCTCACCGGCTGAGTGCGGTCCCCGCCACGCGGCCGGCCCCTGGTCAGCGGCGGGCGTGGGCCGCGAGCAGCGCCGCTGTTGTTGGCGCGCCGTAGGCGAGGCGCGCCGCGGCCAGACGCCGGTCGGCCGTGCGGCGCGAGATGTGCAGCGCTGCCGCGGCGTCGCCGAGCCGCATCCCGCCGGCCAGCAGCTCGATCAGGCGCTCCTGGTCGTCGTCGAGCACGGGTGCGTCGCTGCTCGCGCTGCCGCCGACGTGGTGCTCCAGCGGCCCGATGCGCCGCAGGTCGTCGCACAACTGGTCGACCAGCTCGCGGCCGGTGCCACCGGACGCCGTCGCATGGACGAGGACCCCGTCGCCCTCGAGCGCGGCGAGCACGACGGCCGCGGCACCCTCGCTGTCCACGACGGTTCCGGCGCGCACGACCGGCCCGGTGGCGGTCCTCGGAGCGGGCGTCCGCCACCCGTCGACGACCACCCAGCCGTGACGCTCGACGAACCGCCGTCGCTGCGCCACGTCGCCCGGCGTGCCCTCGACCACCACCAGCGGCGGCTGCCCCTCGTCCACCGTCCTCCTCGCCGACCCGTTCGTCCGACGCCATGGTGCCTCACCCGAACGGGGGTCCGGCGCTGCAACCCTCATCGGCGGTGGGGCGGCGGCCGACGCACCCGAGGCACCACCACGCTCTCCGCTGGAGGACCGATGCCCGCCCTGGGCGCTGCCGCATCCCGTGCCCTGACCGCCCTCGTCGCCGTGGCGATCGCCGTCGCCGCCCTCGCCCCGGCCCCGGTGGCCGCCGACGACCTCGACGCCCCGCCCGATCTGCTCCCCGCGGGGTCGAGCGCGGACTGGCTCACCGTCTGGAACGAGCTGCGCGCCGGGGCCGGGCTCGACCCGGTGACGGTGTCCGCGCCCGACGCCCCCGAGTCGCTGGTGGCCAGCTCCTGGGCCCGCTACGTCGTGGACAACGACACGACGGCGTCCGATCCCGCCCAACCACCTCGGGATCGGTCGGCTCGACGACGACAGCGGCTCGGTCAACCTCGCGATGCCGAGCTCGGTCGTGGCCGTGGGGAGTGCCGACACCGACGTCGAGGTCGACGTGGTGGCGTTCGGCCCACCGCCCGACCTCCCCGATCTCGACACCGGCGCCATCACGGCGGCAGCCCTCGGCGGCGACCCCGATGCCGCAGGCCAGATGGGTGCCGCCATCCTCGGCGGCCTCGACGACGTCTCGGGTCGGCTCCCTCAGATCCGCCGGATGGTCTCGCTGGGCTGAGTCGATGCGGCCGTGGCGGGGTCGTTCCGCTTCGGTGCGACAACGGGTGGGTCCTCTACAGTCGCCCCGATCGGGCGAGCGAAGGGCGACGAGATGCGCGGGCAGGGTGGGACGAGGCGGACGCGGGCGATGCGGTGGCTGGTGCTCGTCGCGCTGGTGGCGAGCGTGGTCGCTGTGCCGTCGACGGCCGATGCCGCGACGTCGTGGTGGACGCCCGAGGAGCGACTCGGCGCCGACGAGGCGAGCATCGAGGAGGTGCACGACGTCGTCCTGACACACGACGGCCGGCTGCTGCTGCTGTACACGCTCCCCCAGTCCATCCGCGTGCGCGTCCAGTCCCGCGCCGGGACGTGGGGCGAGCCGACTCGGCTCTTCGCCAACTCCTATCCGGTCCACCTCGAGGGTGCTGCGGTCGTCACGGATGACTCGACCTACGTCGTCTGGACCGACGGCGGGTCGACGATCCACGTGTCGCAGCTCGTCGGGAACGACTGGGTCGAGCTGCAGCCGATCGTGGCCGACGGGTCCGTGACCCACGTCGATGCCGCCGTGACGCCCGAGGGTCGCGTGGCCGTCGCCTGGGACGAGTACCGGTCGCCGGGTAGCAGCATCGTGCTCGCCACGGCCACGTTCGACGGTGCCACGTGGACCGAGCCGACGTCGCTGGAGATCGACGATTCGCTGCGAGAGATCCGACTCGAGGTCGCTGACGACGGAACGCGCGTCCTCACGATGCGCGGCGGCGGGACGACGACCAGCCCGCTGAACGGCGTCTACGCGTTCACCCTCGTCGGCACGGACTGGTCGGCGCCCCGCCGTCTGTCGAACGGCTCCGACGGCGTGGAGCGCGCCAACATCGCGTCCACGAGGCACGGTGTCGTCATCGCCCTCCGCGAGCGCAACCACAACGAGAACGACACCTGGAACGCACGCCTCATCACGTTCGGCAACGGCTCCTGGTCGACGAAGACGCTGCCACGCCAGACCTTGGACGTCGGTGGTCCCGCCCTAACGGTGGGCCCCGACCGTCGGGCGCAGGTAGCGGTCGCCTACGAAGACTCCGTGCAGGGCCCCTGGGGAGAGGTTCGCACCTACCGGCACCTCGGGGGTGCGACGTGGGACGGACCCGAGATCGCCATCTCGGTGCAGGGAGCCCACTGGTTCGGCGACGGGCTGGGCCTTGCGATCGGACCGGACGGGACGTCGGTCGTGACGGCGGGCATCTACCACCCTGAGCTGCCGGGGCTGGTGGCGTCCGTGCGCGGGCCGGGGAAGCCGTGGCCCGACGCAGGGCTGCTCGGGGTGGGCTTCGACAACATCGTGGAGGTCCACCCGGTGATCGATGCCGACGGCGTCGTGCACCTCGTGTGGAAGAGCGGCCGAGGGTGGTGGAGCACGTCGGGCATCGCCATCCCGTTCGACGACATCCAGCCGGGCGCGTTCTACACGTGGCCGGTGCTGTGGGCCGCAGATGTCGGTCTCACGACCGGCGTTGGAGGGACCGACGAGTTCCAGCCGAACCGGTCGATCACCCGCGCCGAGGCGATCACCACGCTCTGGCGCTTGGCAGGGGAGCAGGCCGCTCCGCCGTCGGGCTTCGAGGACGCTGCACCGAACGCGTTCTACACGCGGGCGGTGAACTGGGCCCGGCACTCCGGACTGACCACGGGCGTGGGCGGGTCGAACCGCTTCGAGCCGAACAGGACGATCACCCGTGCCGAGCTCGTCACGCTGTTGTGGCGCCTGGACGGCTCGGACGGCGCGCCGCCCGCGGGGTTCGTGGACGTGGCGCCGACCGCGTTCTACGCCCGCTCGGTCAACTGGGCCAAGCACACCGGCATCACCACGGGCGTCGGCGGGTCGAACCGCTTCGAGCCCAACCGTGACGTGACCCGGGCCGAGGCGTTCACGTTCGTCCACCGGCTCGCCAGCAGCACGGACGTGTCGGCCGCCGGCATCGCCTCACCCTCGGCGATCGACGAGCCGCCGTTCGGGCTGAGGTTGCAGCCGGCCGTCCCTCTCGACTGAGCAGGAGGCGTCGTCGGTCCTGTTCCGCCTTGGTGCGACACTTCGGGCTCTGCGTGGCCCGGCGCTGCAGCTGTCGCACCGAGGCGGAACGGGTCGATCGCCGACGGACGTGCTCAGGTGGCGGTGGCGACCGGTACCCGCCGCGACGGCCACGCGAGGGTCAGGACCACGGTGGCGACACCCGCGACGATCCCGGACGTGCGGGTTCCGGCCGGGTCGCCATCGACGACGAACCACGCCGCACCGACCGTGATCCCGATGGCTGCAGCGAAGCTCGGCGTCAGTGCCAGCAGCGTGGTGGGCCTCGACGCACGGACGACCGGCTCCGACGCCGACGTGTCCGATCCCTTCACCGTGGCGAGCGCCCGCTGCAGCCCGGTCGCCGCCTCGGCCCACAGCCGGTACCGGTCCTGGAGGAAGGCGATCGACAGGGCGAGAGCTGCGAGCCAGGGACCGCTCAGGTGCTCGCTGTCCCGCAGTTCTGCGCTGATCGACGACCCGACGGCGAACCCGATGGCCACGAGGACCCACACCCCGCAGGCGCGTCCGGCGGCGCGGGCCGGCGATCCGCCCGCACCAGAGCGTCGGAGGGCGTCCACGACGTCACCGGCACGATGCGCCCCTCGACCGGCATCGATGGGGACGACGTCGAGGACCGCTGTGGCGAGCTCGGACGGAACGTCCCACTCGTCGGCCAGCTCCGCGACCGTCACCGTCCTCCATCGCCCCAGGCCCACGCCGATCACGGGACGACCCTAGGTCGCCGCGTCGGCGGAGTTGTCGAGACGACGCGGACCATCCCCGGCGTCGCGTGGGGCTCATGGGATGTACGACGATACGTGATACGGTCGCCGACGTGGGCAGAGCGCTGTCGGTGCGACTGGACGACGAGGCGGAGCGGGCCCTGCGCCTCCTGCAGGCGACGGGCATGACGACGTCGGAAGCCATCCGATCGTCGTTGATCGACACCGCTCGGCGTCGGTCGCGGCGGGCGGATCTCGCAGCAGAGGCGGCGGCGCTGGAGGCCGACGAGGTGGACCGTGAGGAGATGGCCGGCGTCGCCGAGCTCATGGAAGCGCTCCGTGCGCCGGGGTGACATCCACCGGCTGAAGGTCCCGAAGGGGATCGGTCACGAAAAGAGCGGCGAGCGGTTCGGTGTGGTCGTGCAAGCCGATGAGCTGCTGCCGCGCTCGGTCGTGCTGGTCGCGCCGACCTCCCGCAGCGCGCGCCCGGCATCGTTCCGACCGGTGATCGACGTGGCGGGCACGGCCACCCGCGTCCTCGTCGAGCAGGTCGGCGCGGTCGACGCCTCCCGCTTGGGGCGGCGCGTGGGCCACGCCACCGCGCAGGAGATGTGGGACATCGACGAGGCGCTGCTCGTCGTGCTCGGCCTGCGCTGACGGTCAGCCGGTCAGCCGGTCGAGGACGTTGCGGGTGATCTGCTCGACCTGGGGGTCGCGCCCGGCCAACCCGTGCGCCCAGTCGGTGCTGCCCGACGTGATGACGACCCCGCCGGCCGGCGACGTGTAGGTGCCGAGCACGGCGTGGCCGTGGGCGATCCGCTCGACGTTCTCCTCGGAGCGTTCGCCGAACAGCCGCCCGGCGATGAACTCGATCTCCGACGGCTCGTGCGGTGCGGGGGGTCGCGTGGCCGTCGTGCGCGTGAAGTGCGCGGCCGGCGCGGTGCCGAGGATCTCGAACCCCTCGGGCGTCCCGTCCGCCCCCGTCGCGTACGGAAGCCCGTCGCGGTAGGTGAAGTCGCAGCCGTCGCACTCGTAGCCGACGAGCGTGACGCCGGCGCCGAGCAGGTCGCCGTAGTCGAGACCCGTCCCCTCGAACATCCAGTGTCCGGCCCGGTGGATCGTGTAGCCGCCGGCGCCCTGGGTGACCCGCTTGCCGATCCGGTGGTAGCCGCCCCGGGCGAAGCTGACCCCGGTCATGTGGTTCTCCGGGCGACCGATCAGGTGGTCGGACCAGATGCTCGTCAGCGCCGCTTGCCGCTCGGTGTCGAACACCGGGTCCTGCTTGAAGCGGCCCTTGTAGCCGACCATCGTCGCCGCCGGACCCTCGGGCGTGCGGTCCTCCAGGCGGACCTGCCAGAACGACGTGTTGCCGGAGAAGAACACCGCGTGCCCGCCGCGGGTGATGTGGGCCTCGACCGTGTCGCGCATCGGCCCCGACCAGTACTCGTCGTGGCCGACGGAGAGGTAGAGCGGGTAGGCGCCGGAGCCGAGCAGCTCCGGGTGATCCTCGAGGTCGGCGTTGGTGACGACGTCGATGCCGTACCCCTCACGCTCGGCCCACTGGAGGAACGGCAGCTCCCAGTCCGGCCATCCTGCCGACCCGGCGTAGGGGGACAGGTGGTTGAGCTGGAGGTAGCCGACGTGGGCCGCCATCTGCGGGTCGGGCGGGGCGGTCGTGGTCACCCGACGGCCGAGGCCCGGCGGCTTGTGGAGGTAGCCCGCGGCCATCGGCCGCTGGAACGAGACGTGCGTGCCACCGGTGTAGAGGTTCGGTCCGCCGAAGTCGTTGTAGGCGTTCCACGTGTTGGTCGACAGGGCGAGCAGCGCCCGGCCCGTCGGCTCGCCGACCCGCGGCCGCACGACGAAGAAGGCGTGGTTGCGCCGCACCTTCCCGTCGACGTCGACGGTGAGCAGCACCTCGTAGTAGCCGGAGCGCCAGTCGTCGCCGACCTCGAGCGCGAGTGCGGCCGGCCAGTCGCATCCCTGGCTCGCCGCGTCGGGCGGGGTCTCGTGGAAGGAGGCGGGCACGGCCGCGTCCGTGAACACGACCGTGCGCTCGGCGCCGACCCGCGCCACCTCGACCGACACCGGGACGCTGCGAGGCGACGACACGTGGAGCGCGACCGAGCCCCCCGGCTCGACCGACTGAGGCCAGCAGTACCCGTGCACCGTCTCGAACGCCATGCCGGGACCCTACGTGGACGCGGGTGGGCAGGTACGGTCCCGGCCCGTGAACGATCCGATGGTCGCCTCGGGCGACTCCGCGGCGACGATCATCGAGACCGTCGACGAGCTGCGGGCGCAGATCCGCAGCCTGCTCGACCTGCGGCTCACCACCGTCGCCGCCGCCCAGCAGGCGCACGACACAGCGCAAAACAGCGGCGTCCACGCCCAGCTCGCCCAGATGCCGATCGACGCGCTGAAGGAAGCCACCGACGGCCGCCTGCGCCTCGGCCCGCTCGAGGACGCAGGGATCGCCACCGTCGCGCAGGTGCGTCAGGCCGGCCCTCGCCAGCTCGAGGCCATCCCCGGTGTCGGCCCGAAGACGTCGGTCCAGCTGGTGGCGGCGGCCGCCCAGGTCGAGGCGGCCCTGCGCGACGCCACCCGCGTCCGCTTCGACGTCGACGCCCGCCCGACCGAGCAGACCGCGCTGCTCGACGCCCTCCGCCAGGTCGACCTCGTCGAGCGCCACGTCGAGCCGTTCGCCCCGCGCCTCGAGGAGGTCGCCGCGGCGATCGACGCCGACGTCGACACGGCACGGCTCCAGGCCACCCGGCTGAAGCGCTTCTTCGCCGGCCGGCGGAAGAAGGAGGAGTCCGCTGCCGCGCTCGAGCGCCTCACCGACCTCCTGCTCTCCCCGGAGATGTCGCTGCTTGCGAGCGAGCTCTCGGGCGCACGCGCTGCGCTCGGCGCCCCCGCCGAGGGTCCGACCGACGTGTGGGACGACTACCTCGCCCGGCCGGTCGTCTACAACGGCCTGCTCGCCGAGCTGGCCGGGCTCGGACCCGATGCCGACGCCACCCACGGGCTGCTCCCGGAGGAGATCGTCGCCCGCATCGAGGCCTTCGACCTCGACACCACGCTCCTGCGGGCCTCGCTGCGCGGCTACCAGGCGTTCGGCACCACCTTCGCCCTGGTGCAGAAGCGGGTCATCCTCGGCGACGACATGGGCCTCGGCAAGACGATCGAGGCGCTCGGCGTCCTCACCCACCTCGCCGCCGGCGGCGCCACGCACTTCCTCGTCGTGTGCCCGGCCAGCGTGCTCGCCAACTGGGAGCACGAGATCCGCCGCCACACCGAGCTCACCCGGACGTTCCGCCTCCACGGCGACGCCCGCGACGCGGCCATGGCCGACTGGGTGGCCGGCGGCGGCGTCGCCATCACGACGTTCGACACGTTGAAGGCGCTGACCCGGCCCGACATCGCGCTCCACGCCGTCGTCGTCGACGAGGCCCACTTCGTGAAGAACCCCGGTGCCCAGCGCACGAAGGTGGTGCGCGCGTGGCTCGCCGGGGCGGAGCACGTCCTGCTGATGAGCGGCACCCCGATGGAGAACCGGGTCGAGGAGTTCCGCGTGCTCGTCGACCACATCCGCCCCGACCTGGCGTCGCGCATCGACGTGTCGGCGGGGATCGCCGGCGCCGACGCGTTCCGCCGGGCCGTCGCACCCGTCTACCTGCGCCGCAACCAGACCGACGTGCTCGACGAGCTGCCGCCACGCATCGACGCCGCCGACTGGCTCGACCTCGAGGGTCCGTCGCTCGCCGCCTACCGCGACGCCGTCGCCGCCGAGAACTTCATGGCCATGCGCCGCGCCGCGTTCATGTGCGAGCCGTCGACCGACTCGCCGAAGCTCGCCCGACTGCTCGAGATCGTCGACGAGGCCGCGGAGAACGGCCGCAAGGTCGTCGTCTTCTCCTTCTTCCTCGACGTGATCGAACGGGTCCACGCCGCGGTGGGGGAGCTGGCGGTCGGACCGCTCACCGGCAGCATCCCGGCGCCGGACCGCCAGGTCCTCGTCGACGAGTTCTCCGCCCGGCCCGGCCCCGCGGTGCTCGTGTCCCAGATCGAGGCCGGGGGCGTGGGGCTCAACATCCAGGCGGCGTCGGTCGTCGTGCTCACCGAGCCGCAGTGGAAGCCGACGACCGAGGAGCAGGCCATCGCGCGATGCCACCGCATGGGCCAGGTCCGCCCCGTCGAGGTGCACCGGCTGCTGACCGAGGACAGCGTCGACGAGCGGATGGTCGAGATCCTCGCGGCCAAGTCCGCGCTGTTCGCCGACTACGTGCGCCAGAGCACCATGCGTGACGCGTCGCCGGCGGCCGTCGACGTCACCGACGAGGCGAGCACCGCCGAGGTGGTGTCGCAGGCGCAGCAGGAGGCCGAGATCATCGCCGCCGAGCGCGAGCGGCTCGGCCTCGCCGCCGGGTGAGCCACACTGTGCCGATGCGGGCGCTCGAGGGGTGGACGATCGACCGGTACGGCGGGCCGGAGCTGACCCGCATCGTCGACCCCGAAGGCACCGTGGCCGCCACCGTCACGCCGGGCGGACGGGCGTGGGCGCCGCTGTGGAAGGTCGTGGGGCTCGAGGGGAAGCTCCGGCAGTACGAGTCCGAGGCCTGGGCGTCGCGAGGCGGCAACGTCCCGATCCACGGCCGGGCGGTCGTCACGCTCGCCGACGGGACGGAGGTGCGGCTCCGCCACGGCGCGCCGCACGGGCCCCGACGCCGCGCGCAGGACGTCCGGGTCGCCGTCGCCGGTCGGCGCTACGGGTTCGCCCACCGATCCGCGGGCACCGCGGAGGTCCGGCGCGACGGCGAGGTCATCGTGCACGCGACGGCCAGCGGCGAGCGCGGCCGCCCCGACGATGCCGTGCCCGCGGCGTTCACCCGCGGCGTCGACCTCGCCGTGCGTGCTCCGCTCGACCGCACCGACGAGGTGGTCGTCGTGCTCCTGACCGAGCTGTGCGGACCGCCGGGGCGCGCCGGGGCGGTTCGCCGGTTCGCCGGCGCGCTGTGGGACATGGCCAAGAACCCCTGACGGCGCCGCGCGTCAGTGGGAGCTCTTGGTCCCGATGTAGGTGGTGACGATCGCCATGACGGCGATGATCAGCGCGATGAGGACCGCAGCGATGGGCCACTCCATGGCTCCCCCTCTCCGAGGCGGGTCGAGGACACCCTGACCGTCGCGCCCGGCTCGGTCCGCAGCCAGAGGCGAACGTCCCCGAGCGCCGGCGAGCCGCTCAGCTGGTCGCGGCGGCCACCACGATGGCGATGACGACGACCGCGGCGATCACCGCGCCGACCACCCCGAACGCGAAGAGCCACGGGTTCGAGTACATGAGCGGCACGGCCTTCGGATACCGGTCCTTGATGTCGCCGTAGGACACCGGGCCCGACGGCTGCCACGTGGGCCGCTGCATCGCCGACGCCATCGCGTACAGCTGCTCCCGGGACCAGAACGGCCCGTTGAACATCGCCACCTTCCTGGCCTCGGTGTCGGTGACGATGAGCGTGGTGTCGACGCGGGTGTCGAAGTGGCGGAGCTCCCGGGCGAAGATCACGAGGCCGATCCGGTCGGAGGGCACGGTGGTGTTGCGGAACAGGTCCTTGCGGACGAGGCCTCGCGGGCCCACCGACGTGAACGCCCGCTGGAAGTAGGCCCACGTGCCGAGCGCCCCGACCGCGAGCGTGACGCCGGCGATCGCCAGCGAGAGGCCGACGTCGTTCATCCGGAACGCGTTGAACGCCACGATGGCGACGAGGAACCCGGGCACCTGGAGGAACTTCGACCGGTAGGTCTCCCAGGAGGGGCGGAAGACGATCGTGCCGTCGGGCTCGACGACGGTGCCGGTGGGCCAGTGGTAGGTGGCTGGGTCGGGGGTGGTCACCCCGTGAGGTTCGCACACCGCAGGGTGTGGTCCGGTCACCGCACCCAGCGCTGGTCGTGGACCCTCCGCCACGCCTCGATCCGGCGAGCCTCGCCCGCCTGGCGGCGGGTCCGCGCCGCTGCGACGACCGCCCCGAGCGCCGCGGCCAGCACAGCGACGGCGGACGCCGCCCGCACGCCGGGACGTCGCCGGCGGGACGCGTCGAAGGAGAGGAGGAGGGGGAACATCGGATCTGCCCGCTTTCGTGGTCCGTGGTCGAGTTGTCGACCGTTGTGATCGGACAGTACGAAGGGGGTCTGACGGTTACGCCGGTGTCATTCGTGTCACGGGTGTCATTCGGCGGCCGGAGAGGCCATGCGCGCGAAGTGCAGCGCCACCGGACCGGCGTCGACGTGGGCGACCGGCACGTCGAGGTCGTAGACCTTGCGCAGGACGGCCTCGGTCACCACCTCGGCCGGTGCGCCGTCGGCGATCACCTGCCCGTCCTTCATCGCGATGACGCGGTCGCTGTGGTGCGCGGCCACGTTCACGTCGTGCAGCACGACGACGACGGTCTTGTCGAGCTGCTCGGCCATCGAGCGGATCGTCTCCATCGACTGCGCAGCATGCCGCAGGTCGAGGTTGTTCAGCGGCTCGTCGAGCAGCACGAAGTCGGTGTCCTGTGCGAGCACCATGGCGATGTAGGCCCGCTGCCGCTGACCGCCCGACAGCTGGTCGAGCCGGCGCCCGGCGAACGTTCCCAGCTCCAGGTGCTCGATGGCCAGGTCGACCTGGCGGTGGTCGTCCTCCTGCAGCCTCCCCTTACAGTGCGGGTAGCGCCCGAACTCCACCAGCTCCCGCACGGTCAGCCGGATCGGCAGGTGGTTCTCCTGGCGCAGGATCGACAGCCGGCACGACAGCTCGGCGCTCGGCGTGGCGAGGACGTCCACCCCGTCGAGCAGCACCCGTCCGCCGTCCGGTGCGAGCAGTCGGCCGACCATCGACAGCAGCGTCGACTTGCCGGCACCGTTGGCGCCGATGAGGGACACGACCCCGCCGCGCGGGATCTCGAGGCTCACCCGGTCGACGACGGTGGTCGATCCGTAGCGCTTGGTGATGCCGTCGATGGTGATCACGAACGGGGCTCCCTGAGGAGGAGGACGATGAAGTAGAGGCCGCCGAGGAAGCTGACGATCATGCTCGCACGGGTCTGGAACTCGAGGAGCTCCTCGAGCAGGAACTGGGCGCCGACGACGGCGACCACACCGGCGAGGCCGGCGGCCGGGATCGTGTAGCGGTGGCGGAAGGTGCCGGTCAGGCGGTACGCGAGGTTCGACACGAGCAGGCCGAGGAACGTGATCGGCCCGACCAGCGCGGTGGCCACCGACACGAGCACGGCCACCGCGACGAGGGTCCGATCGGCGACCCGGGCGTGGTCGACGCCGAGACCCACCGCCGAGTCCCGACCGAGGGCCATGACGTCGAGCCGTCCCACCCACCGCCAGGTGACGGCGAGCACGACGACGACGATGGCTCCCGCCACGCGCAGGAGGTCCTCGTCGACGTTGGCGAAGCTGGCGAAGAACTGGTCCTGGAGGGTGGCGTACTCGTTGGGGTCGATGAGTCGGGCGACGAGCTGGGTGAGGCTGCGGAACATCCCCGCCAGGACGACGCCGACGAGGAGCAGCGCCACGATGTCCTGGCTCGCCGGGCGCAGGAACACCCGCTGCAGCACCAGGGCGAAGCCGACCATGACGAGCAGCTCGAACCCGAAGCGCACCCGCACGTCGATGGCCAGGAAGGCGAAGGTCCCGAACGTGTAGGCGGCCAGGCTCTGCACCATGAGGTAGAGCGCGTCGAAGCCCATCAACGACGGGGTGAGGATGCGGTTGCCGGTGATCGTGTGGAACATCACCGTGGCGGCGCCGAGCGACACGCCGACGAGGGTCATGCCCGCGACCTTCCTCGCCCGCAGCTCGAGCGCGAACGAGAGCGACCCCCGCAGGTCGTAGGTCATGAACGCGACGATCGACGCCACGGCGAGCACGCCGAGGACGACGATGACGAGCCGGGCCCGGCGCGGCGAGAAGGTGCCCGGGCGCTCGACCGCGGCGAGCGAGAGGTCGACGGGCGAGAGCTCAGCGGGCATCACGGAACCTCGTCCGGGCGATGAGCCCGATGAAGATCGCCCCGCCGATGACGCCCATGACCGTGCCCACCGGGATCTCGAACGGGTAGCGGATCGTCCGACCGAGGATGTCGCAGACCAGCAGCACGATGGCGCCGGTGAGGGCGGTCACCGGCAGCACGCGGCGGACGTTGTCGCCCACGATCATCGTCGTCACGTTGGGGGCGACGAGCCCGAGGAAGGGGATGGCGCCGACGACCACGACCACGACCGCGCTCACGGTGGCCACGAGCCCCAAGCCGATGGTGACGGTGCGCCGGTGGTCGACCCCCAGGTTGACGGCGTGGTCCCGTCCCATGCCGGCGACGGTGAAGCGGTCGGCGTAGCGGTAGGCGACGACGGTCAGGGCGCCCACCAGGTAGAGCAGCTCGTAGCGTCCCCGGAGCGTGGCCGAGAAGTCCGCCGTCGTCCACGCCGCGAGCGTCTGGAGCAGGTCGGCCCGGAACGCGAAGAAGTCGGTGGTCGCCTCGACCACCGCGCCGAACATGATCCCGACCAGGGGCACGACGATGATGTCGGAGAAGCGCAGCCGTTGGACGAGGGCGAGGAACACGCCGGTGCCGACGAGGGCGAACACGACGGCGACCAGCATCTTGCCGAGCACCGACGCCGTCCCGAACCACATCGTGGCGACGAGCAGCCCGAGGGTCGCCGACTCGATCGTGCCGGCGGTCGACGGGGCCACGAAGCGGTTCTGGGTCAGCCCCTGCATGATGAGACCGGCCACAGCCATGGCCGAGCCCGAGAGCACGATCGCCAGCAGGCGCGGCACTCGACTGGTCAGGAAGATCGTGCGCTGCTGCTCGTCGCCGGCGAGCAGGTCCCACGGGGACACGGCGCTGACGCCCACGAAGAGCGACAGCGCCCCGACGACGAGCAGCACCAAGCCGCCGATCGCGGCGACCCGGAGGTCGGCGACCCGGCGATCGGCGGCCTGGTGCGAGACGTCCGGGACCAACGGACGTCAGGGGAGGCTGGACTCGACGTCGTCCAGGATCTGCTCGATGCCCGGCAGCGAGTTCGACGTGATGTACCAGGCGAAGGAGTCGACGTAGACGACCCGGTCGTCGCTCCACGCCGGGGTCTGACCGACGAGCTCGTTGTCGAGGACCTGCTCGGCGGCCTCGCCCTCCTCGCCGATGGCGGCCGAGCGGTCGATCACGAACATGACGTCGGGGGCGGCCTCGAGGATGAACTCGAACGAGACGGCCTCGCCGTGGGTGGCCTCGTCGGACAGCGACTCGTCCGCGGCGCCGTAGCCGAGCAGGTCGTGGACCAGGCCGAACCGGGAGCCGGGGCCGTAGGCGGTGACCTCGGCGCCGCTGGTCATGAGGATCAGGGCGTCACCGGCCTCACCGGTCTGCGCGGCGATCTCCTCGACGCGGGCGTCGATGGCGTCGAACCGCTCGGCCACCTCGTCCTCGACGCCGAAGATCTCACCGATCGACTCGTGGCGCGCACGGAGGGCCTCGAGGTAGTCGACGTCCTCGGCCGGGGTGAGGTCGACCGTCGGCGCGATCTCGGACATGTCCGGGTAGGTCGCCGACGACCGGGTGGCGACGATGATGAGGTCCGGCTCGAGGGCGTTGATCGCCTCGTAGTCCGGCTCGAACGCGGTGCCGACCGATTCGATGTCGGCGAGCTCGTCGGGCACCGTGCCGGCCACGCCGAGCCCGTCGATCGCGATCCCGAGGTCGAGGAGGCTGAGGGCCACGCCGGTGTCCATCACCACGACCGTCTCGGGGTCGGTCGGCACCTCGTCGGTGCCCGAGTAGTGCTCGATCGTGACGGTGCCCGACGCCTCCTCGGCGTCGCCGTCGTCCTCGGTGCCCTCCTCGCCCGACGCATCGGCCTCGGTCGTCGCCGAGGAGTCGTCGTCGGCGGTGTCGCTGTCGTCGCCGCACGCCGCTGCGAGCAGCAGCAGGGCCAGGATGAGGGCGAGGGGCCGATATCGGCGCATGTGGGGAGCTCCTTGGGATCGGTGTTAGGAGCGCTTACTACCGTGCCATCACCAATCCGAGCAAGCCCTGGGCCCTCCGGGCCTGCGCCGACCCCTCACGTGCGCCGCCCGGTGCGTGGCGACCAGGGCAGCTGCGGGACGTGCGGCGCCAGCAGGCACAGGCCCGTCGTCACCGCCGCCGCGAGCGCCACGCCCCAGGACTGGTCCACCTGGCGCATCCAGCCCGCCTCCTGGAGCAGCCCGTAGATCAGGTAGTGGCCGATGAACAGCCCGAGCGCCCGGGCGCCGGCGTCGCGCACGAACCGGTCGAACCGTCGGAGTACCCGAGGCCAGGTCAGCTGGCACGCCGCGAGGGCCAGGGCGGTGCCCGCGAGGCCGGGCAGGACGAACGCCGCATCGCCGGGGTATCGGTCCGGTTCGACGCCCGAGACGACGAGCAGCGCCACCCCAGCGGACATGACGACCGCGGCCAGCTGGACGCCACGCCGGTCGCCGAGCAGCCCGTGGCGGGACGCAGCGACGCCCACGAGGACGAAGCCGAGGTAGGTGACGACGGGGAACGTCCCGCCGAGCAGGTGCTCGGCCACCCAGCCCGACTCGTCGGCCGCCCGTCGCTCGAGCCACGGGCCGAGGACGAGCACGCCGGCGGCCACAGCCGGGAGGACCCGGGTGGGGACCACCGCGAGCAGGGACGCGGCGGCGACGACCGTGATGCCGATGGCCTCGAGGACGCCGAAGCCGTACTCGGTCCGGAAGATCGCCAGGTGGATCAGGAGACCGATCGGCACCAGCAGTCCGTACCGGCGCAGCACCTCGACGGCGACGGCTCCTCGTGATGCGCCCCGGCGTCGGCGGGACGTCGCGAAGAGCGCCAGCGACGCCCCCGACACGCAGAAGAACGCCACCGCCGCCACGTCGGTCACCACGAAGTACCGCCATCCGGGGATGACCTCGCGGGCGTCGCCGGAGATCCAGTCGAGGAGGTGGTGGAACAGCATGGCCACGAGGGCGAGCCCCCGCAGGCGGTCGAGGGCCGCGAGGCGGGAGCCGCCCCTGGTGGCGGCGGCGTGCGGGCGGGTGCGGGTGGAGGTCGGGGTCGTCATGACCGCCGCGCACTACCCCCGCAGTCCGGGCCCCACCCGAGGGGACGCCCGCGGTCATCGGTCACATCCGCCGGAGACGGGCCGATCGGCCCTCACCCTCAGGGAGGACCCTCCGACCAAGGAGGCGACGGGCCTTCGCTCGGCCCGCTGGAGAGACGATGTCGCCGACCCCGCGACCCCTGCCCGATCCGACGCCCGGCGACGACGTGGCCGATCGGCGCGCGCCGGGTCGGCTCCGCCGGGCCCGCCGGACGTGGGGCCTCGCGAGCATCCTCACCCTCGTCGCCGGGCTGACGTTCACCGGCGTTGCCTTCTCCGCCGAGCGGCGCAGCGCGGAGGAGGAGGCCGAGAAGGCGACCGAGGTCCTCGTCGGCGACGTGACGGCGGCCTTCCACATCGAGCTCCAGCGCCAGAGCGACCTGGTGGTCAGCACCGCCGGCGCCGTCGCCACGAACCCCGACATGACGACGGCGGACCTCGAGGGCTGGGTGCGGTCGGCCCGCATCATCGAGCGGTACCCCGAGCTGACCGGGGTGGGCTTCGTCCGCTACGTCCCCCGCGCCGAGCTCGACGTCCACGCGGCGCGGCTCGCCGCCGACCCGGCGGTGGCGTCGATCCTCGGTCCGGCCGGGGAGCTGCTCGTCGTGGCCGACACCGGCAGGGCCCACGTGTGCCTGGTCCAGGCCGTCGGCTTCCAGGCGACGCCCACCGAGATCGTCGAGCCGAACATCGACATCTGCGCCGACCCGAGCCTGGCGTCCACCATCGGCCCGATGATCTCCACCGGGGGCTCGGTGTACCGGTCCGGGACGACGGTCGCCGGCGACATCCCGCTCATCGTCGTCACGCCGGTCTTCGCCGGCGACGAGGTGCCGTCGACGATCTCCGCGCGTCGTGACGCCTTCATCGGGGCGATCGCCACGCTCCTCGACGCCGACCGCGTCGTCGCTCGCGTCGTCGGCGATCGCGAGGACGTCGCCGTCGACCTCCGCTACCGCGACGCCTACTCCGACGTGTCGTTCCGCGCCGGCGACCTCGCAGCGGCCGCCGGGCCGCAGCGCGTCGCGCCGCTCGTCCCGGGGTGGCGGCTCACGGTGCGGGCCGTCGACGACCCGTCGGTGGGGTGGACGCGCACCGCGTTCGTCCTCGTCGTCGCCGGCGTCGCGGCCCCGGTCCTGCTCGCCACGCTCTTGTACGTGCTCGGCACCGGCCGGGCCCGCGCGCTCACGCTCGTCGACGAGGCGACCGAGGAGCTCCGGCACCGGGCGCTGCACGATCCGCTGACGGGTCTCGCCAACCGCGGCCTCATCGCCGAGCGTGCCGACGCGCTCGTCGCCCGGGCCCGGCGGGACGGGTCGGTGCCGGCGGCGCTGTTCATCGACCTCGACGGCTTCAAGGACGTGAACGACACCCACGGCCACCAGGCCGGCGACGAGGTCCTGGCGACGTTGGCGGTCCGCATCCGGGACGAGATCCGCGAGTCCGACACGGTGGGGCGGCTCGGGGGTGACGAGTTCGTCGTGCTCCTCGACGGCGCGTCCTCGGTGGAGAGCCCCGAGTCCGTCGCCCGCCGGCTCGTCGAGGCCATCCGGACGCCGATCCTCCTCGACGGTGGTCGGGTGGAGGTGACGGTCAGCGCGAGCATCGGCGTGGCCGCGGGGCTCCGGGCCGACGGCGGGCAGCTGCTCCACGACGCCGACGTGGCGGTCTACCGGGCCAAGGACGCCGGCAAGGACGGGTGGTCGCTGGCCGAATCGGTCCCCGACGTTCCGGCGGCGCCCTGACGGGTACGTGAGGGTCTCGACCCCCACGGGAGGACCTCGTGTCCGACATCGATCTCACCGGCCGCCCCTTCGCGGTCGTCACCGGCGCCTCGACCGGCATCGGTCGCCAGCTCGGCCTCCAGATGGCCGAGCGCGGCTACGACCTGCTCGTCACCGCCGACGACGAGGCGCTCGTCGGTGCCGCCGAGGAGATGCGCCAGCACGGCACCCACGTCGACCCCGTCCAGGTCGACCTGCGCTCCGTCGATGGCGTCGACCAGCTCGTCAGCGCGATCCGTGGGCGAGGCCGTGCGCCCGACGCCCTCCTCCTCAACGCGGGGACGGGCGTGAGCGGTGCGTTCCTCGACGAGCCGCTCGACGACCACCTCGACGTCCTGGCCGTGAACGTGACGAGCGTGCTGCGCACGTTCCACGCGATCGTGCCCGACATGGTGCAGCGCGGCGACGGGCGGGTGCTCATCACGTCCTCGGTCACCGCGGCGGCGCCCGGGCCCTACATCTCCGTCTACAGCGCTTCGAAGGCCTTCCTCCAGTCGTTCAGCCAGGCGGTGCGGACCGAGCTCTCCGACTCCGGGGTCACGGTCACCGCGCTGATGCCCGGGCCCACCGACACCGAGTTCTTCGAGAGGGCCGACATGCTCGACACCCGCCTCGGTCAGATGAACAAGGACGATCCGGCCGACGTGGCGCGCGACGGCATCGAGGCGATGCTCGCCGGCAAGGACCACGTCGTCGGCGGCGCGGCGAAGAACCACCTGACGGTCGCGGCGTGGAGCCTGGCGCCGGAGAAGCTGGCGTCGGCGATCAACACCCGGTTCACGAAGCCCGGCACCGGCGACTGACGCTGCGGCGGGCCGTGGCGTCGAGCCGGTCAGGGCCGCTCGACCCGGCCGGCGGCGCGCAGCGGGTTGCGGATGAAGGTGAGGAGCGAGAGCCCGAGGCCGTAGGTGTGCACCACCTGCGGCGGGGCGATGCGGACGAAGGCCCCCGCAGGGTGCTCGAGCTCGCCGTGGCTGGTGACGGCTGTGATCCGCCCGTCGCGCGCCAGCTCGAGGATGTGCGGATCGTCGATCGGGAGCAGCTCGGCGGTCGACGCGTACATCGCCGTGGCGGGCGGCCCGACCGGGAGCCGTCGGATCGGCACGTTGACCGACACGTGGGCGTTGGCCGCGATGTTGCGGCCCTTGCGGCTGTCGCGCTCGATCGAGATGTAGAGCGCGCCGTCGGCCTCGGCGTAGAGGACGCCGGCGCTGTGTGGGCGGTGGACGGGGGAGCTCGTGCCGAGGACGCAGTAGGAGCGGCGGGCGATGCGCCGCACCACGTCCTCCCACGTGGGGTGGGCGAGGGAGGCGTCGGCCAGGGCCGAGCCGGTGGCGCCGTCGAGGGGCGGGGTGTGGTCGGTGGTGGTCATGGCATCATTCGACGCCAGCCGGGCGAGACGGTCCATGGGTTCCCGTCTCGGATCCATGCGCGAGCGTCTACGGTGTGCCCGATGGACGTGCTCACCGGCCTCCTCGACGGTCCGCGTGCCCGCAACGCGTTCCTGCTCCGCTCGTTGCTCGAGCCGCCGTGGTCGCTCCGGTTGCAGGACGAGTCGCCGCTCACGATCGCCGCGATCCTGCGTGGCGACGCCTGGCTCGACCTGCTCGACGGATCGCCCCCGGTGCGACTCGGGGTGGGCGACGTGGCCGTCGTGCGCGGCCCCGACCCGTACGTGCTCGCCGACGCCGCCGGTCGGCCACCCCAGATCGTCGTCCACCCGGGTCAGCGGTGCACCACCCTTGACGGCGTCGACCTGCACGACGCCATGACCCTCGGCGTGCGCACGTGGGGCAACGACCCCGACGGGTCGACGTCGCTGCTCTGCGGCACCTACGAGGTGGACGGCGCGGTGAGCGACCGGCTCCTCGCCGCGCTGCCGCGCCATCTCGTCGTCGGTGCCGGCCGTGCCGACCAGCGCCTGGTTGACCTGCTCGCCGAGGAGGTCCTGCGCGACGGCCCCGGCCAGCAGGTGATGCTCGACCGGCTCCTCGACCTCCTCCTCGTCTCGACGTTGCGCCAGTGGTTCGCCGAGTGCGCCGAGGACGCGCCCGGCTGGTTCCGGGCCGCCGCCGACCCGATCGTCGGGCCCGCCATCCGCCTCCTCCACGACGAGCCGGCCCGGCAGTGGACCGTCGCCTCGCTGGCCGCCGAGGTCGGCGCGTCGCGGGCGGCCTTCGCGCGGCGCTTCGCCGAGCTGATGGGCGAGCCCCCGATGACGTACCTGACGAACTGGCGGCTCGCGCTGGCCGCCGACCTGCTCCTCGAACCGGGGGCCACGCTCGGGTCGGTCGCCCGGCGCGTCGGCTACGCCAGTCCGTACGCGCTGAGCTCGGCGTTCTCGCGGGTGCGCGGGGTCAGCCCGAAGGAGCACCGCACCGAGCAGCTCGCCGCCGTCGGCGGTCCCTGACGCGAGCTGTCAGGGAGGCGCACCGACGATGGGCGCATGACCGAGACCTCCGCACCCACCCCTGACGCTCTCCCGCTGGCCGGCCGCGTGGCCGTCGTCGCCGGCGCCACCCGCGGCGCCGGCCGCGGCATCGCCGTCGCGCTCGGCGAGGCCGGCGCCACCGTCTACTGCACCGGCCGCACCACCCGCGAGCGTCGCTCCGACTACGACCGCCCCGAGACGATCGAGGAGACGGCCGAGATGGTCACCGCGGCCGGCGGCACCGGCATCGCCGTGGCGATGGACCACCTCGAACCGGAGCAGGTGTCCGACCTGGCCGCCCGCGTCGACCGGGAGCAGGGGCGGCTCGATGTGCTCGTCAACGACATCGCCGGCGAGCACCTCGCCGAGTGGGACCTGCCGATCTGGGAGCAGGACCTCGAGCGCGGCCTGCGCTACCTGCGCACCGCTGTGCACACCCACCTCATCGCCGCCCACCACCTGCTGCCGCTCATGATCCGCGAGCCGGGCGGCCTGGTCGTCGAGGTGACCGACGGGACGACCGAGTACAACTCGACCCACTACCGCATCTCGGCCTTCATCGACCTGGCGAAGGCCTGCGCCAACCGGCTCGGCTACTCGCTCGGCGCCGAGCTCGAGCCGCACGGCGGCACGGCCGTCGCGCTCACGCCGGGCTGGATGCGCAGCGAGCTGATGCTCGACACCTTCGGCGTCACCGAGGAGAACTGGGAGGAGGTCACCCGGGCGAACCTCGGCACCGAGGAGCTGCCCCCGGACGACTTCCTCGTGTCGGAGACGCCGCTGTTCGTCGGGCGCGGGGTAGCGGCGCTGGCCGCCGACCCCGACCGGGCCCGGTGGAACCGCCGCTCGATCGAGGCCTTCGACCTCGCCGAGGCCTACGGGTTCACCGACGTCGACGGGTCGCGCCCCGACGCCTGGGGCTACATCGTCGAGGTGCGCGAGGCCGGCAAGCCGGTCGACGTCACCGGCTACCGCTGAGCAAGCGCCCGCGAGCCCGCCGCCTGCTCGTGGGGGCGATGTCGCCAGCCCGTTGGCGCGATCGCCCCCGCGGGCCGCTCGCGGGGGCGATGTCGCCAGCCGGGTGGCGCGATCGCCCCCGCGGGCCTCGACGCACGCCCGCGGGCGCTCCGGGACCGGCCCCTCCGCGCCGTCAGGCGATGGCGTCGAGCAGGGCCCAGCCCGGGGCGTCGAGGCGGGGGAGGAGGCGCGGGCCGGTGGTGCCGAGGGCGACGACCGCGGTGCGGCGCGTCCGGTCGACCGCCAGGAAGCTCGACGCGCCGTAGGTGCCGCCGTTGTGCCAGACGACGTCCCCGCGGGGGGAGGTGCGCGTCATCCAGCCGAGGCCGATGCGCATGTCGGGGGCCGGCCCCTTGCGGCGCGGCGTCATCGCCAGCTGCATGGCGTCGCCGACGGCGCCGGAGGGCGGGTCGAGGGTGATCCGCGCGAAGGCGAGGAGGTCGGCCGGGGTGGCGCGCAGGGCACCGCACGCCGCGAGCGCACCGAACGTCCACGCCGGCGTCCCCTTGCCCTTGCGCACGCCGGGCACCACCTCGGTGCCGTCCCCGCAGGTGCCGACGCCCGTCCGGTGCAGGTCGAGCGGCTCGAGGATCCGGCTGCGCAGCAGCTCGCCGTAGGGCTGGCCGGCGACTCGTCCGAGGATGTGGCCGAGCAGGCCCATCCCGAAGTTCGAGTAGCTGAGCCGGTCGCGCCGCGCCCGTCGCGTCCGGCGACCGAGCACGTCGAACACCATCGCCTCGTCGAGCTGCGCGTAGGGGTTCGCCCCGCGGGCGCGGCGCAGGAGCGCCGGGGGGATCGAGGGGAAGCCGCCGCGGTGGGTGGCGAGGTCGTCGAGCGTGGGCTGACGGTCGGGCGGCGGGAGCCGGGCGGCGACGTCGTCGGGCAGGTGGGTGCCGATGGGGTCGTCCAGACGGACCTCGCCCCGGAGCGACATCTCTGCGAGGAGCATGCCCGTGAAGCCCTTGGTGATCGAGGCGATCTCCCAGCAGTCGTGCCGAGGGTCGGGTCGCGACCTCAGGTCACCGAGCGCGACGACGTGCTCCTCGTCCTCCGCCAGCACCGCGACGACGACGCCGGGCACCTTCCCGACGACGGGCCCGACGTGCTCCCTCACGAGGTCCTCCACCGGCGGGACGCTACGCGGCCGTCCGATCCCTATGCGCCGTCGCCGGCTGCGAATGCCTCCAGAGCGTCCGCGATCACGGCGAGGTCCGTCGGGCCCGAGGCGACGGTCATCACGAGCCTGTAGACGTCCTCGTTCGACGCGTTGGCGACGCTCCTACCGTTGATCTCCAAGAACACCGCCGTGGCGAGCCAGCCGAGGCGCTTGTTGCCGTCGATCAGGGCGTGGTTGTTCACGACGGACTGGAGGAGCGCCGCCGCCTTCTGCCAGGTCGTGGGGTAGGCGTCGTGTTCGCCGACCGTCGTCTGCGGTCGGGCGACGGCCGCGGCGAGCAGACCGACGTCGCGCACGGGCGGCGGATCGCCGAGCAACCGTGCGGCCAGTGCGATGAGGTCGTCGAGGTCCAGGAACTCGACGGGGTCCGTCACCGGCCGAGGCGGTCGATGGCGTCGGCGTGGACGTCGAGGATCAGGTCGGCGGCCGCCGCGACCTGGCTGCGGTGATCCGCTCGGGCGACGTAGTCGCGGATGGCGCGTCGAGCGGCGTCCTGCATCGAGATGCCGTCTTTGGCGGCACGCTCCTTCAGAGCGCGCTGCTCCTCGTCGGTGAGGCGGAGCGTCATGGCCATCGCGCGATGGTATCGGAGTGATACCAACTGTGCCCAGGCCCTGAGGCGCTGGTCAGGTGGGCTGGAGCTCGGCGGCCGCAGCGGTGAGCTCGAGGGAGCGCAGGCGGGTCTCGGCCGTCGGTGCGGAGTGCACGACGATCAGCTCGTCGGCGCTTGCGTGGTCGGCGAACCAGTCGAGGTACTCCCGCACCGCCTCGGGCGAACCGGTGGCGGTGTAGCGCATCATCCCGAGGACCTGCTGGCCCTGGGGCGAGGCGAGCAGCGTGTCGGCCTCGTCGTCGGACAGGTCGCGGCCCGGCACGAGGAAGCGGGCGAGGCGCCGACGTCGAGTGCGCAGCTGGAGCTCGAGCGCCTCCTCCTCGGACGGCGCGGCGATGACGTTCACGCCCGCGATCACGTGCGGTTCGGCCAGCTGCTCCGAGGGACGGAACCGCTGGCGGTAGATGGCGACGGCCTGCTCCAGCGCATCGGGCGCGAAGTGGGAGGCGAACCCGTAGGGGAGGCCCAGCAAGGCGGCGAGCTGGGCGCCGTAGAGCGACGAACCGAGGATGTAGAGCGGCACGTTCGTGCCCTTGCCGGGGAAGGCGTCGACACCGCTGATGCGAGACTCGCCGGTGAGGAAGCCCTGGAGCTCCTGGACGTCCTGGGGGAACGTGTCAGCGGCCTGGTGGTCGCGGCGCAGCGCCTGGAGGAGGGTCACCTGGTCGGTCCCGGGCGCCCGGCCGAGGCCGAGGTCGATCCGCCCCGGGTGCAGCGACGCCAGCGTCCCGAACTGCTCGGCGATCGTGAGCGGCGAGTGGTTGGGGAGCATCACGCCGCCGGCGCCGAGTCGGATCGTCGAGGTGTGCGCCGCCACGTGGGCGATCAGCACGCTCGTCGCCGACGAGGCGATCGACTTCATGTTGTGGTGCTCGGCGTACCAGACCCGGCGGTAGCCGAGCTCCTCCGCCCGCCGGGCCACGGCGACCGTCTGGTGGAGGGCATCGCCGATCTCCGTGCCCCGGTCGACGGTGGCGAGGTCGAGGACGGAGAGGGGGACGGTCACGTTGCAGCAGCTCCTGGATGGCGTCGGGGTGACGTGGCGACGCCCGGACGGATCCGGGCGGCACCCGGGGTCAACGCCTCTCGGCTGCGTTCTCTTCCCGGTCGGCGCGGTCGAGCCGTTCCCGGGCATCGGTCCACCCGGGCAGCGGCGCCGGGTCGTGGGTCCAGGTGACGAAGGTGGACCCGGCCATGCGCGACCGGAAGGCGCGCATCACGTCGCGGTGCAGCGGATCGGCGGCGTAGGCGTCGAGGGAGGCCTGGTCCCGCCACGTCGACAGCGTGAAGAAGGTGCGACGGAGGGGGTGGGCCTCGAGGTCGAGCCGCACGCCCCCGTCGACCTCGGCGAAGCGACGCTGCAGCCGCAGCGCCGCGCGCAGGAAGGCGGGGACGTCGCGGAGGCACCGCAGCTCGAGCCGCGACGCCATCGTGACGAGCTGCGTCGAACCGTCGACGTCGTGGGTGCCGGTCTGGGTGGGGGTCCTCATCAGCTCGCTCCTGGTGACTCCATAACGCTGTTGTGTAACAGTGTGATGGATGAGCGTGGCGAGCGCAAGGGCCATCTCGGTACCGAACGCGACACATGGGGTCGCGATCCGTACCAGGAACCGATCGGTGCCAAGAACCGATCGGTGCCGAGAACGAGGGCGGAGCGCGCCGGACCGGCACCCGTCGGCGCGGCCGCGAGGTCGGCCGGCATCGGTACGCTGCCGGCCATGCAGTGTCCGGTGTGCGTCGACCAGCAGCTCTCGATCTCGTCCCGAGAGGGGGTGGAGATCGACTTCTGCCCCCAGTGCCGGGGCGTGTGGCTCGACCGCGGCGAGCTCGACAAGATCATCGACCGTGCGGCGCCCGAGTCACCGCCGGCTCCTGCCGCGTCGGCTCCTCGCTACGACGAACGACCACGTGACGACCGGCCCCGGTACGAGGATCGAGGTCGGTACGAGGATCGAGGCCGGTACGACGACCGCGACCGCTACGACAAGAAGCGGCGCCGGAAATCGTTCCTCGAGGAGATCTTCGACTTCGACTGACCGGCTGGGCCCGCCCCGGCCGGCCTCAGCTCAGCGAGGCGAGGGAGTCGCGCACCGCGCCGAGCTCGGCCACCACGGACTCGAGCTCCCGGCCCAGGGCCGTGCCGTCGTCGCCCGCCGTCACCGCCACCTCGGCGGCGCGCGCCACGAGGGCGCCGAGGCGCGCGTCGAGCAGGCGGAGCCGGTCGTCGGCGTCCTCCACCGTGTTGAGGATGCGCTGGGTCGACGTGAACCGAGCCGTGAGAGCCGCCATGAGGGCGGGGTCGACCGAGGGGTCGCGCCGGGCTCGCTTGTACTCGTCGGTCACGCGCTCGGCCTCCACGCTGCGTGACATCTCGTCGGCGGCGTGGGCCCGTTGCGCCGTGTCCCACACGGCCCGCACCCCGTCGTCGACCCGGACCGAGAGCTCGGTCATCCGGTCGCGGACCGGTCCGGGGCGGATGCCACCGACGACGGCTTGCCAACGGGCCCGTGCCGCGAGCGCATCGGTGACGTGCGCCGCCCAACGAGGTGCGAGCGCACGCGGATCGATGCCGGCGAGCGGATCGGGCGGCGGCTCCTGGCGGCGACGGCGGAACATCGCCCGGGACGCTACCGCCGGAGCGTCAGGTCGAGGCCGGCGCGCCGAGCAGGAGCTCGAGGTGGTGGCGGAGCACCGCGAGCTGGCGTGCCATGTGCTGCGGGTCGCCCTCGGCGCGCACGAGGAGGAAGGCGCCCTCGAAGGTGGCGAAGACGTGGTCGGCGACAGCGTCGATGTCGTGATCGGCCAGGTGTGGCCGTGATGCCGACGCGGCCCTGAGCTTGTCGCCGATGCGGGCCCGCCACTCGGCGATCGATGCTCGGACGAGGTCGGAGGTTGCCGGGTCGGTGAGCTCGGCTTCGTAGATGAACGACACGAAGAGGCAGGCCGGCTGCGCCTCGACCGCCGCGGTCGCCGCCGACTCGAACCCCCGCACGAAGAGGAGCAGCTGCTCGGCCGGGTCGTCGCTCGCCTGCTCGGCGGCGCGCATCTGGGACTCGAGCAGGTCGGCGTCGGCTGCGGCGTAGCGCTCGACGAGCGCTCGACCGAGCGCGGCCTTGGTGGGGAAGTGGTGGAAGAACGCGCCCTTCGACGCGCCGGCGTCCTCCAGCACGGCGTCGACCGTCGTCGCTGCGAAGCCCCGCTGGAGGACCAGACGTTCGGCGGTGTCGAGGATGCGGTCGCGGGCGGCGGCGGGACGAGGCACGCCGTCACGATAGCCCTCGACAAACCGACTAGTTGGTCTGTATGGTCGAACGCGAACAGACCGGATGGTCGGTTCACGGCCGGTCGACGAGGAGGAACGACATGACCGCCACCGCACGCCCCGCCCCCCGCTCCACCGCCCCCGCGGTCCGCGCCCACGAGGTGCGCGTCGGCGCGCTCCGGCTCCACGTGCGCGACGTCGGCGAACCGGACGCCCTGGTCGTCGTCGTGCTCCACGGGATCATGGGCCACGCCCGCGAGTGGGACCCGGTCGTCGAGGCGCTGGCGTCACGCGGCCGTCGGGTGCTTGCGATCGAGCAGCGCGGCCACGGGCGCTCCGACCACGCCGGCACCTACGACGCCCGGTCGATGGCCGCCGACGTGCTCGGCGTGCTCGACGTCCTCGGCGTCCGCCGCGCCGATCTGGTGGGCCACTCGATGGGCGGGATGATCGGGATGGTCCTCGCTGCCGCCCACCCCGAGCGCATCCGCCACCTCGCCCTCCTCGACGTCGTCCCCGATGCCATCGCGTCCCCGGACGCGCACGAGCTCGCGGCGTGGATGGCCCAACTCGCCGAGGCCCGGTACACGTCCGTCGACGAGGCCGTCGCGGTGTGGCTGGCGGGCGATCCGTTCGCCCACCCCGTCCACATGCGCCGCTACGTCGAGCACTGCCTGCGCGAGGAGCCCGACGGTCAGCTGGCGTGGCGGTTCGACGGCGCCCGGCTCGGCCGCTTCGTCACCGACGGCGTCAGCGCCGAGCAGCTGTGGGATGCGGCCCTGCGGCTGTCCGAGCCGCCGCTCCTCGTGCGGGGGGAGCACAGCCCGTTCGTCACGCACGATGCGGCGGTGACGTTCGCCGACCGCACCGGCGCCTGCGTCGTCACGATCCCGCACGCGGCCCACGACCTCGGCGTCGAGCGGCCCGAGGCCGTCGTCGTCGCGCTCGACGAGGACTGGGCCGCCCTCCGTTAGCCGGCGCGGTGTCGGGGGTAGCGGGCGACGATGGCCACGAACCTCACCGCCGTCGCACTCAACTGCACGCTCAAGTCCGGTCCGGACGAGTCGAGCACCGACCTCCTGCTCGCCGAGGTCGCCGCCGAGCTGCGGTCCCACGGCGTCGAGGTGGCGCCCATCATCCGGGTCGCGGACCACGACGTGAAGCCCGGCGTCACCTCCGACGAGGGCGACGGCGACGACTGGCCGGCGATCCGCCGGCAGGTCCTCGACGCCGACATCGTCGTCATCGGCACCCCGATCTGGCTCGGGCAGCCCTCGTCGATCGCCCACCGGGTGATGGAGCGCATGGACGCCTTCCTCGGCGAGACCGACGACGAGGGGCGCATGGTCAGCTACGGGCGGGTGGCGATGGTGGCGGTCGTCGGCAACGAGGACGGCGCGCACCACGTGTCGGCCGAGCTGTTCCAGGCGATGAACGACGTCGGCTTCACGATCGCCGCCAACGCCGTCACCTACTGGGTCGGCGAGGCGATGCAGGGCACCGACTACAAGGACCTGGACGAGCGGCCCGAGACGACGGCCCGGGCGACCCGCATGTCGGTGCGCAACACCGTGCACCTCGCGGGCCTGCTGAAGGGTTCGCAGTACCCCGGCGGGGAGTGACCGACGTTCGGGCGGCTACGGGAAGCTGATCGTCTCGGTGGAGCCCGGGGCGACCTCGATCGTGCCGATCTCCTCCAGCTCGTCGATGCCGGCGAAGGGGTCGTCCGGGTCGACGTAGCGAGCCCGGATGATCCGGACAGTGGCCGGGCCGCCCTCGGTCACCTCGATCTCCACGCCGCCGGACTCGATCCAGTTGGAGTACAGCTGCCAGCGGGGCCGGTCGGTGATGCTCCAGGTCGCGGACAGCGGCTGCTGCTCCTCGCCTTGCGCGACGAGCGTCGACACGACCACGGCGGTGGTGCCGGCGGGGCCGTCGACCTCGTAGCCGAACACCGCCGGGTTCTCGGCGTCGTCGCCAGCTGCTTCTTGGGTGCCCTCGTCGGAGGAGCCGCCGCTCTCGGGGCCAGCGGTCTCGGCGGCGGGGTCGGTCGCGGCATCGGCGTCGTCGCCGTCATCGGAGGAGCAGGCCGCCAGGCCGGCGACGGCCAGTGCGGAGAGGAGCAGAAGGAGCAGGCGACGGTGCATCGGGCCTCCAGGGTCTCGGTGGTGGGACCGTACGCACGCCCGTGAAAGCGCGGTGAAAGCGCCCCTGGTCGGACTTTCACGCCACTCACAGGCGGCCGCCGTACGTTCCGCCGGTGACCGACGCGCGCGGTGGTGCGGTGTGAGCGTCGCCGAGTGGATCGGCGAATGGTTGGCGTCCCTGGCGGGTGGACCTCCCGCGCCCGGGGGACCCCCGACGGGCCTCGGTCCGGGCGCCGGCCCTGGCGGCCCCGCCGGTGCCGGTGGCCCGCCACCTCCTCGCGGCCCCGGTGGTCCGGGCGGCCCCGGCGGACCGAGCGGTCCGGGTGGGCCTGGCGGTCCCGGTGGTCCCGGTGGTCCCGGTGGTCCCGGTGGTCCCGGCGGTCCGGGTGGACCTCCCCCCGGTCCGCCGCCCCCGCCCCCCGGCCCTCCTGACGGACCAGGCCCCGACGGGCCCCCTGCGGATGGATCCACTCCCGACGGACCCCCGGGCGACGACCCCGGCGGCCCCGGCGGCCCCGGCGGTGGGGAGGACCCCGACGACGCGCCGACGATCGGCGACCTCTGGGACAGCGCGAAGAAGGCCGTGAGTGATCTCGCCGACATCGCCGACCAGGTGATCGACATCGGCCTCAGCGACAACCGCACCGCCGACGAGCAGATCGTGTGGGACGCCGCGGGGCCCAACATCGTCGACGTCGGGGTCGGCGCAGCCGGCGCGGTCGACGGCGCCAAGGGCACCCCCAAGGTTCCCGGCGCGGGACCGGTCGGGGTGGCCAACGAAGCCGTGAAGTACGGCACCGCCGGCGCCAAAGCCGTCGACACCTTCACCCGCGCCGTGAACTCCCGCACCAGCGCTGCGGACGCGGCGTACTCCCACAAGCCGGGCCGCGAGAGCAGCTCGAGCTCGGACTCCGACAGCGGGAGCGACGAATGAGCTTCCCGCCCGTCCGGGGTCTCGCCCGCCTGCCCTGGCGGTGGATCGCCCACGTCAGCCTCGCGGTGACCGTCGTCCTCTTCGCGCTCGCCCTCCCGCAGCTCGCCGACGGCGACTGGTCGGACCTGCGCACCTCGGCGCTCCACCACGGGTGGGTCCTCGTGTGGCTCCTCGCCCTCTCCTACCTGGCGCGCTCGCGCTCCCTGCTCAACGTCCTCGGCGCGGCGATGGGCGGCTTCTTCACCGCGATGTGGATCTCGCTGACCGTCGGCGGGCGCACCGCCGAGTGGCTCGGTGCCTACGACCCGTGGCAGCTGTCGTTCGCCGTGCCGGTCATCGAGGAGGTGGCGAAGGTCGTGCCCCTCCTCATCGTCATCCTCGCCTGGCGGGGCCGGCCCGACGGCTCGCCCGGCGCGGTCGACCTCGCGATCCTCGGCGTGGCCTCGGGTGCCGGCTTCGCGTTCCACGAGGACGCGCTGTGGTCGCGCGTGTCCGGCAGCGGCTTCGACACCCCGCTCGGATGGGTGCTGCCCACGGCGCACACCGACGCCGGGATCGTCGCCGGTCACGCCGGCTGGACCGGCATGGTGGGCCTCGCCCTGGGCATCTGGGTCGTGAACCGCCGTCGCCGGTGGACGGCACTGCTGCCCGTCGCCGCCCTCGCGCTGGCGATCGCCGACCACGGGCTGTGGAACGACCCCGTGCTGCGCGGCGACTGGCGAGCGGTCCTCCTCGACGGGTGGCTCCCCGTCGTGCTGTTCCTCGTCGGGACCGCCGTGGCACTGGTGATCGAGACCCGACGGGTCCACCGGGCCACCGGTGGTGCCACCACCCGCCTCGCCCGCAACCTCCCGCGTCTGCTCGTCCGGTCGTGGAGCCCGTGGAACCTGGTGCTCCGCATCGTGCGCGGCACCGGGATCATCCGCCTCTCCGCGATGACCGCCCACCAGCTCGCGTGGCTGGAGAGCGGGCCGCGCGGTGCCCGCCCCGCCACCCAGGAGGTCCGTTCGTGACCCACCGACGTCACCTCCTCGTCCTGCTGGTCGCCGTCGCCGCGCTCGGCCTGACCGCGTGCCAAGGCGGCGATCCGTGCGACCCTCCGACCGACGGCGGACCGATCTTCAACGTGGAGCAAGCGCAAGGCGTGGCGGACTGCCCGCCACCGTGTGACGGCTGCGGGGGCGGTACGGGTGAACCCCACCTCGTCACCTTCGACGAGCGGCGCTACGACCTGCAGTCCGCCGCCGAGCTGGTGGCTGCACGGGATCGCGACGGCACCTTCGAGGTGCAGTGGCGCCAGGAGCCCTACGGGAACCACCCGGTGGCCAGCATCACCGCCGTGGCGATGAGGATCGGCGACGTCCGGCTGTCGGTGGTCGGCGGCGACGAGGTGGTGCGCCTCGACGGTGAGGTCCTCGACCTCGAGCCGGGCGAGGGCCGCATCCTGCCGACGGGTGTCGTCGTCCACCGGCGGGACGAGCAGGTCGTGGTGACCCACGAGGCGAGCGGGTCGAGCGTCCATGTCCAGATGAGCACGTCGATGATGGGCGTCCTCATCGACCCACCCGACGAGGCCGAGGGCCGCATGGAGGGTCTGCTCGGCGACGCCGACGGCGACCCCTCGAACGACCTCGTCGGCCCTGACGGCTCCGTCCTCGACGGCGACTCGTGGGAGTCCGTCCACCCGGCGCTCGCCGAGGCCTGGCGGGTCGACGACGACTCGACCCTGTTCGACTACGAGGACGGCGCCGGCCCGGACACCTACTGGGACCCCACGTTCCCCCCGGCCCCCGTCGACGACCTCGACGACGAGGCGCTCGACGCGGCCCGGGCGCTCTGCGCCGCGGCCGGCGTCACCGACGCTGGCCTTCTCGAGGAGTGCGCCTTCGACCTCGTCGTCACCGGCGACGCGTCGCTCGTCGACGTCTACGTCCTGCAGCAGAAGGCGATGGGCATCCCCCTCGGCGACGAGGTCGACACCGCCCCTGACGAACCGACCCTCGACGTGGTCGACGACGCGGTCGTCTGGACCGCCGTGCTCGACGACCGCTCCCGGCCGGTGTGGGGCGATGCCACCGACCGCGTCGCCCTCGTCCACGTCGAGACCGGCGACGACGGCGTCGACACGCTGATCGCCCTCGACGCCCGCAGCGGCGAGGAGCTGTGGGCCGTCGACGGGGTCGAGCCGAGCGTCCCCGCCACGATCGCCGGCGACCTCGTCGTGGTCGCCACGTCGGCCGACGGTCCCCTGGCCGGACCCGCCGGTGAGCGCGGCCTCGCCGCGCTGGACCTGGCGACCGGCGCTTCCGTCGACGAGGTGCGCTTCGAACCCGACGACGGAGAGGCCCCCATCGACACCGGCAGCACGCTCCACCTGGTGGGCGGCGTCGTCGTCCACGTCGGCAACGGGGTGGCGCGCGGCCTCGCCCCCGAGACCCTCGAGCTGCGCTGGACCACCGAGCTGCCCGGCCGCACCGACCTCGTCCCTGCGGTCGACGGCGACCGGATCTGGCTCGGCTGGCGTGACGGTGACGGCACGGAGATCGCCGTGCTCGACCCCGCGAACGGCGAGCTCACCGCCCGAGACGTCCTCGACGGGCGTCCCTCGGCGCCGACGGCGCGGGCCGTCGCCGACGGGGCGCTCGTCGTGGCGCTGCGAGGGGAGGCGACCGCATGGGTGCGCCTCGACGTCGAGGGTGACGACATCTCGACGGCCTGGGTCCACGAGCTCGACGAGGACGAGCGGGGCGCCGATCGCCTCGCGATCTCCGGTCGATCCGTCGTCGGCTACACCGATGCCGACGTCGTGAGCGCCGTCGGCCTCGACGACGGACGTCGGCTCTGGGACGTCACGACGACCAGCTTCAACAACAACGACGAGCAGGTCGCCGCGACCGACGGCGGCGCCACGATCGTCGGCAGCTTCGGCGGCGCCTACCTCGAGGCGTTCGACGCCGACGGCGGTGAGCTCTGGTTGCTGGATCCGAGCGACGTCGCCCGGACCGGCTCCCCGGGGTCGGTCGCCGCCCTCGGCCGTGCTGGTGATCTGGTGGTGGCGACGAGCCCCGCCGACGGGGCGGTGATCGTGGTCGCCGTCGCCCTCGACTAGGGGTCGTCGACGACCGGGACGCCGATCTCGTCCATGGCCCGCCGGTAGGCCGTGGCCGCCGCGTCCGCCTGGCCATGGGCGCCGAGCGCGCGCAGCGCGCCGATGAGGCCCCGGTGCGCCCCCTCGTCGTAGGGGTCGAGGTCGAGCAGGTCCCGGTGGGCCTCGGATGCCACGAGGTGGTCGTCGTGCTCCTCGGCGAGCTGGGCGGCGCAGCGGAGGACGGCGGCCGTCGCGGCGTCGACCTCTCGGCGGAGGCCGTCGGCCCAGGACGCGTACGGCTCGTCCGGCATCGCCGGGCCGCTCCGGGCGCGTCGGGCCGCGTGGAGCAGCTCGGTGGCCGCCGGGTCGTTCCGCCGGACGGCGTCGAGCGCCTCGTCGGCGGCGTCGAGGAACCTCTCGGCGTCCACGTCGACGTGTGCGGTGACGAGTCGGAGCGCACCCCCGTCGGCGGCGACGAACGTGTTCGTCGGATGGCCCCGCCCGGGATCGAGCGACCGCCGCACCGTCGAGAGCGCGACGGACAGCCGGTTCGCCAGGACCGACGGGTCCTCGTCCGGCCAGAGGAGGTCCATGACCTCCTCGCGTGGCACGGGCGCGCCACGTCGGGCGACGAGGATCTTCAGCAGCTCCCGGGCCTTGCGCGACGTCCAGCGGGGCACGGTGCCGTCGGTGGCGACCACCTCGAAGGTGCCGAGCACCGCGACGCGAGCGGTGGGTGCGCCCGGCTCGGTGGACGGGTCGTCGGCCGTCCGCGGCGTGGGTGGGACGACGATGGCCGTGAGGGCGTCGACCCGCTCGTCGAAGACCCGCAGCCCGCAGCGCTCGACCGTGTCGGCGGCTTCGGCCACGAGGTCGGGCAGGCGCGGGTCGTCGGTGCGTCCCAGAGCGACGAGTGCCTCGGCCAGGTCGAGCTGGGCCTCGGTGAGCCACGGCCGGGCGCCGAGGCGGGCCGACACCTCGATGGCGTGGGCGAGGTGGGCGAGCCCCTCCTCGACGTGGCCGAGGTGGATCGCGAGCGCACCGAGCGGGCGGGCGACCGTACCCCACGTCGCCGCCCCCAGGCCGATCGGCACGACGTGGTCGGCGTAGGGGAGCAGCTCCTCCCACACCGCGGTACCGAGCTCGGGGTCGTCGACGGCCACCGCCGTCTCGGCCAGCGTGGCGAGGGTGAGGAGCGTGGCCTGGTCGTGGGGGAGCACCTTCGGCGCCGGGACCTCGGCGAGGATGCCCCGCGCTGCGTCCAGCCGCCCGGCCCGCGCCGCGAGCCACGCCAGCACCGCTTTCCACACGACGGCGTCGGGCTCGGCGCGACGCTGCTCGACGTAGGCCGGCTCCATCTCGTCGACCCGTCCCTGCATCCAGCGGGCCACGCCCACCTGGCCCCAGAAGACCGCCGGCCCGTCGGGGTCGCCGAGCGCCTCGGCCAGGGCGTAGCAGGACTCGGCGAGCGCGATGACCCGCTCGGCGTCGCCGTCGAGCATGGCCCGCGTCGTCCGGAACCAGAGCGCGTGGCGGGCGAAGCGGGGCGCGGCGACGGTGTCGATCACGTCGTGCTGCACGGACAGCTGGGCGTCGAGCGCGCCGACGTCGCCCCGCTCGAGCAGCGCGGCCATGAGGAGGAAGCGGCCGTGGACGAGAAGGTCGCGCTCGTCGCTCGACTCGGCCAGGGCGATGATCTCGCGCGCTGTGGCGAGCCGACGCACGAGCGTGCGGGGGCCCAGGTCGGCCACCTGCTCGGCGACGAGGGCCTGGCCGAGGGCGACCGGGTCGTCCGCGGTCCGGGCGAGGTCGACCGCGACGGCGGCGTGATCGACCGCGCCGTCGGGGTGCTCGACGAGGATCGCCGTCGCCAGCGCGGCGTGGAGCCGAGCACGCAGGGCGGTGTCCACGGCGGGCGTCGCGAGCTCGAGGGCCCGTCGGACCTGACGGCCGTGCTCGGCCGCGACGTCGCCGGAGAAGAAGAACTGGATCGTGTGGCGTGCGGCGGCTCGGGCGATGGTCACCGGGTCGTCGGTGGCGACGGCCAGCTCCCACGCCCGCCCGTAGTGCGGCTCGGCCGCGGCACGACCCGCGGTCGCCATCTCCGCTCCGGCGAGGTCGAAAGCCACCTCGAACGCGAGATCGCCCGCCTCCGTGTCGTGCGCGACGACCACCTCCCAGGCTCGGCGGAGCAGGCCGACCGCCTCCTCCGAGGCCATCGCCCGGTGGGCCACGGTCGCGGCGCGACGGCAGGCGTCGACGGCGTCGCGCCAGTGCTCTGCGCCGGCCCGCAACAGGTGGCGGGCGCGCTCCGCGGCGCGCTCCGGCGGATCCCCGACGAGGTCCGCGGCGCGGCGGTGCATGGCGGCGAGCGTCGGCCCGTCCACCGCGCGCTCGGCGGCGTCGGCGACGAGCGCATGGGGGAACCAGCCGCCGGGGTCGGCGAGGAGGTCGGCGGCGACGGCCTCGTCGAGCGCCGGTGCGATCTCACCGCGGGGGACGCCGGCGACCGCGACCACGTCGTCGTGGGGGGCGCCCGGTCCGAGCACGGCGCGGGCGGCGAGGAGGTGGCGACCCGCGGAGGAGAGGCGCGCGAGTCGCCGGTCGAGCACGGTCCTCAGCGCGTCGGCCGGTGAGGCGTCGGCCATCGCCTGCTCGTGCAGCAGGACCTGCTCGACGTAGAGGGGGTTGCCCCCGGTGGCCGCGAGCACGCGCTCGACGTCGCCGGGAGCGACGCCGAGTGCCACCAGCGCGTCGCCGTCGAGCCCGGCGAGCGTGGTGCGGTCGCTCAGGTCTGCGAGCGCCTCGATCTGGTCGGCGACCTCCGGGCGGGCCGCGGCGTCGGCCTCGCGGTACGTGCCCACGACGAGGACGGGCTCCTCGCGCAGGTGGGCGGCGGCGAAGTGCAGCAGCAGGAGGCTCGCCGGGTCGGCGTCGTGGAGGTCGTCGACGACGACGAGGAGCGGGGTGCGTCGTGCGGCGTCGGCGATGACCGCGGCCGTGGCGTCGAAGAGCTCGAAGCGGTCGACGGCGCCGTGGTCCTCGTCGAGGACGAGCGCTGCCAGGTCCACCCCGGTGCGCCGGCCGAGCAGCTCGCGCACGATCTGGGTCCACGGCCAGTACGGGGGCGTGCTCGCCCCCTGCCAGACCTGGGCCCAGACCACCCGGTGGCCGGTGCGGCGCGCCTCCTCGGCCAGCTGGCGGACCAGGCGGGACTTGCCGATGCCGGGCTCCCCGCCGACGAGTCGGAGGCGCGGCCCGTGGCCGCCGGCGCCGGGCAGCGCCGCGGCGAGTGTGAACAGGTCGGCATCCCGGCCGACGAACGGCAGCCGCGCCGCGGGCGCACCCGTCGCCGGGACGCTGCGCATGGTGGTCCGGCGAGGACGGGCTGCGGTCATGACACGGGCGAGGCTACCGAGCCGCCCGGTGCCGCTGGGTCAGCCCGGTCGGCCGTGCACCGCGAGCGATGCGTTGGCGTAGCGCTCGTCGTCGGTGACCTCGTCCCCGAACCAGGCCGGGGGTTCGAGCGCGGCGAGCGCCTCGTCGGAGTCCGCCTCGACCTCGACGAGCACCAGGCCCTGCAGGTCCCCGGCGAACACGTCGAGCTCGGCGACGCCGACCTCGATGGGGATGCGGTAGCGGGTCTTCTCGATCCGTCGGCCCGCGGTGTGGGGCCACGCGGCCTCGAACCGGTCGCGCCCGATCTTCCACTCCAGCTCGGTCCGGACCCGACCCGACCCGCCCTTGATCGTGAGCGTCCGGGCGCCGTCGGACGTCTCTCGCACCCTCACCGCGACGTCGCCGTCGAGGGCCAGGTACCCCTGGCGGATCGCCGTGCCGTCGTCGGGCAGGTCGGGGAGCTCGCGCACGAGGAAGGTCCGCTCCCGCTCGACCGAGGCGTGGGGTGCGGCAGCGGCGCGCTGCTCGGCGACGGCCCGGTCCCACGGGTCGGCGAGCCGGGCGACGAACGACGAGGCCGAGCCGCCGTAGACCTCCCGCCCGAGTGCGATGGCTGCCGTGCGCAGCTCCCGCTGGCGCCGTCGGGCCGCCCGGCGCGCCGCGTCCCGCGCGTCGTCGTCGACCTCGCCGGCGGCCTCGTCCAGCGACTCGACCAGCACGGCCAGGTCGTGGTCGTCGCCGAGGAGGTCCGACAGCTCGTCGAGCTGGGCGACGAGCGGCGCGGCGGTGTCCGGGTCGGCGGGCGCCAGCAGGCGCGCCTGGTACCAGAGCCGCTTCACCGCCTTGCGCCACTCGTGGGACCGGCGGTCGCTCCCGTCCTTCTTCTCCAGCCGCCGCCACGCGGTGCGGCCGTCTCGGTAGGTCCGTTCGAGCCCGTCGCGCAGCGGGGCCGGGTCGGCGGGCAGCGGCCACGCCTCGACCAGGGCGCGGGCCCGGACGATCCGCTCCCTCGCGTCGGCGATGCGGGGATCGTCGGCGTGGAGGCTCGCCGACGCCGCGGCGGCGATCGCCGCCTGGCGGTCCCGCACCACCGTCAGCCGCCGTGCCGCCTTCCCGGACGCGGCGTCGACGAGGTCGTCGAGCGTCGAGAGCAGCACCTGGGCGTCGCGGATGTCCGACAGCTGCCGCCCGGCGTCGCGCGCGTCGGCGTTGACCGGCGCGTAGGTGTCGCCGAGCGCCGGTCGCGCGAGCCGGGCCAGGCCGCGCAGCTCCTTGCCCCGCTTGCGCACCTCGTGCACGGCGGTGGCGACGTCCTCCGGCTCGGGCGTCGGGCCCAAGCCGTCCAGCCGGTCGATCGCCTCGTCGAGGCAGCCGAGGGCCACGCGGCGGAGCGCCTCGTCGAGCGGCCGGGTGGGGTCGAGCTCGTAGGTCGCCATCCCCCCGTCCTATCCCGCCCGCCGCGGATGTAGCCTGCCGCCGTCCGGGGATCTGGGGCCCCGGCGCTCGAGGGGGTCCACATGACCGAGCACGTCGACGTGCTGATCGTCGGAGCCGGCATCTCCGGGATCGGCGCCGCCTACCACCTGCAGACGCAGCGCCCGGGCACGACGTTCGCGCTGCTCGACGCCCATCCCGCGGCCGGCGGCACGTGGTGGACGCACCGCTACCCGGGCATCCGCTCCGACAGCGACCTGTTCACCTTCGGCTACCGCTTCAAGCCGTGGACGGGCACCCCGATCGCCACCGGCGAGGAGATCCTCAAGTACCTGAGCGAGGTCATCGAGGAGAACGACCTCGGTCGGCACATCCGCTACGAGCACCGGGTGGAGGCGGCGTCGTGGTCGTCCGAGGACGCCCTCTGGACCGTCGAGGCCGTCCGGCTCGACACCGGCGAGCAGGTGCGGTTCACCGCCCGGTTCCTGTGGATGTGCCAGGGCTACTACCGCCACGACCAGGGGTACACGCCGGAGTGGGAGGGGTTCGACGACTTCGAGGGCCGGGTCGTGCACCCCCAGCTGTGGCCCGACGACCTCGACCTCACCGGCCAGCGCGTCGTGGTCATCGGGTCGGGCGCCACCGCGGCGACCCTCATCCCCAACATCGCCGACCGGTGTGCCCACGTGACGATGCTCCAGCGGTCGCCGACGTTCTTCTTCGTGAAGCCGAACTCGAACGAGGTCGCGGACATGCTGCGCGAGCTCGACATCCCCGACGAGTGGGTCCACGAGATCGTCCGGCGCAAGATCATCCACGACCAGGACGCGATCACGAAGCTGTCGTTCGACGACCCCGAGGCGCTGCGTGCGTTCCTCATCGAGACGATCAGGCCCCTCGTGCCCGAGGGGGTCGACGTCGACCGCCACTTCAACCCGCCGTACCGGCCGTGGCAGCAGCGGATCGCGGTGCTGCCCGACGGTGACCTCTTCGCCGCGATGCGGTCGGGGCAGGCGAGCGTCGTCACCGACCAGATCGAGCGCTTCGACGCCACCGGCATCCAGCTGGCGTCGGGCGAGCACCTCGACGCCGACGTCGTCATCACCGCCACCGGCTTCGACCTGAGCGTGATGGGCGATGTGTCGTTCGCCGTCGACGGGCAGGCCGTCGACTTCGCCGACACGGTCACCTACCGGGGGATCATGTTCACCGGCGTGCCGAACATGGCCTACGTGTTCGGCTACTTCCGGGCCAGCTGGACCCTGCGCGCCGACCTGATCAGCGACTTCGTCTGCCGGCTGCTCGACCACATGGACGAGCGCGTCGCGTCCTCGGTCGTGCCGGCCGTGCCGGACGAGGAGGCCGACATGGCCCTGCTCCCGTGGGTCGAGCCGGACAACTTCAACCCCGGGTACCTCACCCGGTCGATGCACCTCATGCCCCGCCAGGGCGACCGGCTGCCGTGGCGGCTGCTGCACGACTACGCCGAGGAGCGCGAGATCATCGCCGGCGCCGACCTCGACGACGGGCGCCTCCACTACAGCTGACCGGCGACCTCCGACCGAGGAGGGGACGTTCGTCCCTACCGCCGCGGCCCCGGCGGTGTCAGCGTGGATCCGTGGGTGGATCCCGCGCCCGGGGCGCGGCGGAACCGAGGAGGTCGCCATGACCGACTACCCGCAGGGGAACCGACTCGACGGCAAGGTGGCGCTGATCTCGGGCGGGGCCCGTGGTCTGGGCGAGGCGTTCGCCCGCGCCATGGTCGCCCAGGGGGCGAAGGTGGTCATCGGCGACATGCTCGACGACGACGGCAAGGTCCTCGCCGACGAGCTGGGTGAGGCCTGCACCTACGTGCACCTCGACGTCACCGACCGGACGCAGTGGGACGCGGCGGTCGCCGCCGCCACCCGGACCTACGGCCGGCTCAACGTGCTCGTCAACAACGCCGGCATCGTGCGGTTCGGTCCGATCGACGAGTTCCCGGTCGAGCAGTGGGACGAGGTGCTCGACGTGAACCTGAACGGCGTGTTCCACGGCATCCAGGCGTCGGTCGCGGCGCTGAAGGACGCGGCGCCGAGCTCGATCATCAACATCTCGTCGACCGCCGGCCTGCAGGGCTACGTCGCGCTCTCCGCCTACAACGCCACGAAGTTCGCGGTGCGGGGTCTGACCAAGTCGGTGGCGCTCGACCTCGGGACCGCCGGGGTGCGCTGCAACTCGGTGCACCCGGGGGCGGTGCTCACGCCGATGACCGAAGACCTCGACCTCCCGCAGCGCCACGTGGCGATGCGTCGGGTCGGGCAGCCGCCGGAGCTCGCGCACCTGGTCGTCTACCTGGCGAGCGACGAGTCGACGTTCTGCACCGGGGCGGAGTTCACCGCCGACGGCGGCGAGACGGCCGGGCTCGCGGCGGGGGCCACGGCCACGACCTGACGGGGACCGGATCACGGTGCCGCCGGTGGCACGGGGTTCCCACCGGCGGCACCGCTCCGGTGCCGGTCACGCTCAGGCCAGGTCGGCGAGCACCTTGTCGATGGCCTCGAGGAAGGACTGCGAGCCCTCCTTGGCCATCTCGTACTGCTCATCGGTGAGCCCGCCGCCGTTCTGGACGACGGTCACCTCGGTGCGGCCGTCGACCTCCCGGAGGCTCATCTGCATGAGGTCGTCGGTGTCGCGCACCTCGCCCTCGTCGCTGATGGCGATGACGAGGCGGTCGGGCGGCTCGACGACGACGAACTCGCCGACCCAGTGGATCTCGTTGCCCTCGTAGGTCATCGTGCCGCGCCAGGTGCCGCCGTCGCGCAGGTCCCACTCGTGGACCTCCATCGGCACGTCGGCGCCGAACCACCGGGCGAAGAGGTCGGCTTCGGACAGCGCCCGCCAGACCAGGGCCTGCGGGGCGTCGAACGTGCGCTGGATGACGTAGCCGCGCGAGGCGTCGAAGCTGTCGGCGCGGCCGGCGGGGGTGTGGGCGGTGAGCTCGGGATCGAGGGTGGCCATGTCGGGGTTCTCCTTCGTGCGATGGCGGGCGTGGTGCCCGTCGGTGCTTGACCTTCGCGCCGATCACCGTCATAGTCAACCAAGAAGTTGATAAAGCATCTGGTTGAGGACAAGGAGGGCCGAGCGTGGCTGCGACGGAGGACCGGGGGAGCGAGGACGACCGCCTCGACCTCGTCTTCGCCGCGCTCGCCGACGCCACCCGAAGGGCCCTGCTCGCCCGGCTGGCCGAGGGGGAGGCGACGCTCAACGAACTGGCCGAGCCGTTCGACATGAGCCTCCAGGCGGTGTCGAAGCACCTGAAGGTGCTGGAGCGGGCCGGATTGATCTCCCGCACGCGGGACGCCCAACGGCGTCCGGCCCGGCTCGAGCCGGAGTCGCTCGCCGAGGCGACGACGTGGATCGAGGAGAACCGGCGGGTGTGGGAGGGTCGGATCGACGCCCTCGGCGCCGTCGTGGCCGACCTGGTCAACCGGGAGTGACGGCCTCCGCCGGCGTGCCCTTCGGGGTCGGGCCGTCCCAGAAGATCGCCAGGGCGATGCCGGACGGGTCGGTGAAGTTGAGGATGGCCCCGACGGGGATGTCGATCACGCCCGAGGTCTCGACGCCCTGGGCGCGCAGGTGACCGTCCCACTCGTCGAGGTCCTCGCGGGAGGCGCAGGCGAGCGCCAGGTGGTCGAGGCCCGTGCGATG